>JAJLJS010000139.1:0-1437 GCA_033844545.1 Cyclobacteriaceae bacterium
CGCGTTGCTCACCGAGGCCAGGCCGTCGATGGCGCTGGTGCCGGCGTGGATGCCGGTGCCGAGCGCGGTGTTGTTGAGGTCGCCTGCCACGACCACGCCGGTGCCGGTGTTGACCACGGTGGTATCGCCGGCGGACTCGGCATAGATGCCGAACCCGTAGAGCTGGGCGAAGCCGATCGCCTGGCCGGCATTGGTGACGGTGGCGCCGCCGGCGCCGCCGGTGGCGTAGATGCCGAAGGCGTAGTAGCCGCCGTAGCCGTAGGCGAGCGCGCCGGCGGCGTTGTTCACGCTGACCGAGTACGCACCCTGCGCCTCGATGCCGGCGCCGAAGTTGTAGCCCACGCCGACCGCCACGCCCTGGTTGTCCACCGAGACGTTGTAGCCGGACGCGAAGATGCCGTCGCCGACGCCGTTGTAGGCCACGCCCACCGCCGTGCCGGTGTTGACCACGGTGGCATCGCCGAAGGTGGAGTAGGCGTACAGGCCGAAGGCATTGCCCGTGTCGCTGGACGCGTAGGCCAGGCCGCCGTTGGTGATGTCGGCCACGCCGTAGTCGGTGTAGGCGCGCACGGCGGTGGCGTCGAGGTAGGCGATGGCGCGGACGTCGCCGGTGTTGCCCACCGTCGCGCCGTTGAGGCCCTCGGCGGAGATGCCGACGGCGCCGCCGTAGTTCGAGATGCCGTAGACGGCGCCGCTGCTGTTGACCGTGGCGGTGTCGCCGTAGCTGAAGATGCCGGCCGCGTAGCCGTTCTCGCTGACGGCGACCACCAGGCCGCCGAGGTTGTCGACCTGGCCATTGCCGTCGCCGCCGTCGGCGACGATGCCGTAGGCACCCAGGTAGCCGAAGGCGTAGACGCCGCCGGTGTTGTAGACGGCCGCGCCGTAGGCGCCGGAGGCGGTGATGCCGGTGGCCACGCCGTATTCGGACTCGGCGACCACCAGGCCGTCGTTCACCACGCCGGCGACGCCGCCCTGGCCGACGACGCTGATGCCGGTGGCATCGCCGTAGTACGAGTAGGCGAAGACGCCGCCGCTGTTGGAAGCGTAGGCCGAATAGCCGCGGCTCTCGATGCCCGTGGCCGAGCCGTAGGAGATGGCCCGGACCGTGCCGTTGTTGCCGACGCTGGCGGTGCCGGCCGAATAGGCGACGATGCCGGTGGCGTTGTCGTAACCGAGCGCGAAGACCTCGCCGTTGTTGGTCACGTTGGCGCCATCGAAACCGGCGGCGTAGATGCCGACGGCCGAGCCGTAGAAGGCGCGCGCGCCGATGTAGCCGTCGTTGGCCACGTTGGCCTGGCCGACGCCGGCATAGGCCTGCACGCCGACGGCGTCGCCGTAGAACGAGAACGCGCCGATGTAGCCGGTGGCGCCGTTGGTGACGCTGGCGTCGTTGCCGTAGGCGATCACGCCGAAGGCGGGGCCGTACTTGGAGCTGCC
>JAJLJS010000140.1:0-4653 GCA_033844545.1 Cyclobacteriaceae bacterium
GACTTCAAAGCTCCGATTACGTGATGTACAGCTCTCCGAAAGGAGGAGGCCAAATCAAAGGATTACTTTCCAAACCTGCCGGTGGAGGGAAATTCCCCGGGATTGTGGTCGTACATGAAAATCGAGGATTGAATCCCTACATCGAAGATGTCGGAAGGCGCTGTGCTGCGGCCGGATTTATTTCCATTGCTCCGGATGCCCTGACTCCTTTGGGCGGCTACCCAGGAAATGACGACGAAGGCAGGGCCCTTCAATCCCAAAGAAACCGGGATGAAATGCTGGAGGACTTTATAGCAGCATACGACTACCTAAAATCCCATCCTGACTGTGATGGAAATGTAGGCGTAGTTGGATTTTGTTTTGGAGGATGGATTTCGAATATGATGGCAGTCCGGATTCCGGGGCTCAAGGCGGCGGTACCTTTCTATGGAGGTCAGCCTGCCGCAGAGGATGTCCCAAAAATCAACGCTCCTCTTTTAGTCATTTATGCAGAATTGGACGAAAGAGTCAATGCAGGTTGGCCGGCCTACGAAGCTGCCCTGAAAGCCAATGGAAAGAAATACGAAATGATCAACTACCCCGGGGTCAACCATGGATTTCACAACAATACCACTCCAAGATATGACGAGGAAGCAGCCAATAAGGCCTGGGAAAAAACCATAGCCTTCTTCAAAGCTAATCTCAAGTAAAGAAAAGGCCGTCTCCAAAGTCCCTTCCATACTCTCGTTTGACTCAGGAATAACCTGAACTCATTTAGTTAGATGAAGAAAAGAGGCTTTTTGAGATGGCCTCTTTTCATTTTTTCTTTTGCCCCTGAATAAGAACGGGCTCAGATTTATTTTTTGAGAAAAGAAGAGTAGATTAGAGAATCAGCACTTCCCCTCAATTGACAACTTGGAAACCCTTCTGATCGATCTGGATTCATTTTCCCTTAGCCAAAAGGATTTTTTTATCAGATTGGCTGTTGCTTTGGGAATAGGTGCCGTGATTGGCCTTGAAAGGCAATTCAGGGCCATGAATGAAAACTCCAAGGGCTTTTCAGGAGTCCGGACATTTTCCATCCTCAGTCTTTTGGGCTTTTTATCCGGAGTCTTTTACCATTTATTCAATCCCTGGATTTTTGCAGCAATTCTGTTGGGAATCATGATGCTGATCTCTATTTCTTACTGGTTTATCGCCAATCAAGGAGACCGGGGACTGACGACAGAACTCACCTCTCTTTTCACCTTTCTTCTGGGTAGTTTGGTCCTTCATGGCTATGTGGAAATCTGCCTAGCGCTGACCGTAATTTTGGTCGTGGTGCTTTCCTCCAAGTTCAGAATTAAAGCGATTGTAGGCAAAATCACCCCGGCTGAACTCTATGATTTCATTCTCTTCGTAGTGTTAGCCCTTTTGGTCTTGCCCTTTTTGCCCAACGAAACTTTTGGCCCCAGCCCATACGATGTGCTCAATCCTAAAGAAATCGGCTGGGTCATCATCCTCACCTCGGGATTAGGATTGCTGGGACATATCCTGATCAAATTCATGGGGGCCAACAGCGGGATTTTATGGAGTGGAATCCTGGGAGGATTAGTATCCAGCACCGCCGTCACCTGGATTTTTTCCAAAAAAAGCAAGGAAAACCAAAGCCTTTCCGCTCCTTGTGCCACGGCAATTCTCGCAGCCTCCTCCATCATGTTTATCCGAGTCCTGATATGGACTTTTATCTTCAATCCAAGCCTCTTCACCAAATTACTGCTCCCTGTCTTATTGCTTTTCGGCATCGGCATAGGAATTACCATCTATATCTACAAAAAGAAAAACACGGTTGAAATCAAAGACGCTGAAATCCCTTTGGGCAAGCCCTTAGATTTAAAAAGTGCCTTGATCTTTGGGTTGATCTACATTGGAATTATCCTGATTGTCAGCTATGCCAACCATAAGCTCGGAACAGCCGGAACCTTGATTTCCAGCGGAATTGCCGGTCTCTCGGATTTAGATGCCATTACGATATCCGTTTCCAAACTCGCAGAAGTCAAGGTGGACATCCAAACAGCTGCTATGGCGATTCTTATCGCAGTAATGAGCAACACGCTGGTCAAACTGGGAATTGCCAGCTATGCAGGCAGCAAAGAATTGCGAAACATCCTCCTACTGGGGTATGGAATATTACTAACTTCTGCCATAATTTCTTTCTTGTTTTTACGCTAAGTCTATGCCTTCACACAAAACCAGCTTTCAATTCATCAGTGAACCCGGAGATGTCAATTTTGGTGGAAAAGTCCACGGAGGTACGGTCATGAAATGGATCGACCAAGCCGCCTATACCTGCGCCAGGAACTGGGCGGAAAGTTATTGCGTCACCGTATATGTGGGTGGAATTCGCTTTTACAAACCCATTGGAATTGGCGAATTGATCAAAATTGACTGTCAGGTGATTGTCACGGGAAGCTCTAGCATCCATATCATGGTGGAAGTCTATTCCAGGACATTTGAGCAAAAGAAATTTGAGAAAAAGACCCATTGCATCATCATTTTTGTGGCAGTGGATCAGGATGGAAATCCGAAAAAAGTCCGCTCCTGGGTTCCCAAAACGGATCAGGAAAAGAAGCTGGAGGAATATGCGTTGAAGCTGAAAAAGCTTCGGGAGGATATCCACGAAGAGATGAGGCCCTTCTTTAATGAATAAAAAAAGCCGCAATCAAGCGGCTTCCAAAAGGATTCAGATTGAATCTACCAGGTTGTGTGCTTTAGGTTAGGAAATGCTCGTATTACATCGCTTAAACTGATCTGCCCTACAAGTTTACCATCTTTCAATACCGGAAATCTCCGAATTTGAAAATCCAAAAACTTCTGCGCTGCATCAAATAAGGATATATCCGGACTAAGGGTAATTACATCCTTGGTCATCAGTTCTTCTACTTTGGCGGGAAATCTCACCGTATTGGTATACTTTCCTTTAATTATTTCCTTGAGACAGTCCACTTCAGAGATAATCCCGACCAAAGCCCCGGATTCATCCACCACCGGTGCGCCGGAGATCTTTTTCTTGGTCAACTCTTCCATGACCTGATCTATGGTTTGTGAAGGTCGGAAAGTCACGAGCTTTGTGCTCATGTGATCTTTGACCAAAATAGGCTGATCCTTTGATTTAGGTTCTACTACCCGAACACCTTGAAAACTTTTTACCATAGCAAATACACTTTTAAAGTCAGAACATATAAGCTACTGAAATAAAATAAAAATTAAAATTTAACTAGGTGTAAAATATCAATTTCAATATATATTTCTCCATTAATTCATTTTATCAAAATATTATTTTACTAGATTTTTCAAAATAAGAATAGGTTTCCAGTTTTCTTTCGGTGCCTGATACAACTGATTGAACTCAAATCCCCCTACTACCAAATCCAAATCCCCATCCAAATCCAAGTCTCCCTTGGCCAAAGTCAGCCAATGGAAATCATGATTTTGGGCTAAGGTAAAAGGTTTATATCCTGAACTTGTATGTTGGAAATAAATCAAATCCTGTCTTGGTTTTTGGGCTTGATCCGGAAAAAAGGAAATCACCACCAAATCCTGATCTCCATCCTGATCAAAATCCCCAATTTCCAATCCACTGGCCCCGTACATCGGGTAGAACCAATCCTCTTCAAACTTTCCGTTTCCCTGATTTTTAAAAATCCGAACGCCATGGAAAAATTTCAGTATTTGGGATTGATCCGCATTGTCACCATTCACCAAAATGAGATCCTTCAGCCCGTCTCCATCCATATCCTCAAATCTAAAATCACTGGACCCAAAGGCCGGTTGAAATTCCAGCAATACCTCTTCCCGAAACTTTCCTTCTCCCTGATTTTCAAAAAGAAGAATCGCCTCTTTGGCCTGGGTCATTTGCACCAAAATGTCCAAATCCCCATCCTGATCAAAATCAACGGCCAGAGACCTTCTCGCTCCCGGATCCTTTTTCAAATCCACTTCTGAGTATCCCTCGGCGCCACTGAGAAAAAGGCTGAATTTTCCCAGGTGATTCCCAAATTGGCAGACCGCATAATCTTCCGCACCATCCCCATTCCAATCGGCAATTTCCACATGGACAGGACGCATCATTTTGGATAGGATTGGTTCAGAAGTCCATTTTCCCCCATTTTTTTGAAAAGAAGATAAAACTCCCAAGGAATCATTTGCCGGATCCATCAGCCCCATGGTCAGCAATTGGAAAGCGTTTTTTCCATTCCAAACCAATTCGGCCGGAGCGACATCGGTAGGAATAGAATCCATTTGTCGGAAACCCTCATTGGGATTCAACTCAAAAAGTGCCCTAAATCGATGCCCAAGCCATAAATTTCCGGTTTCCGGATGAATTTTCAGCAGGGTCGTCAAGCTGGGCCGAATAAATTCAAAACTTGGCACCTGAACCTCAAAGCCGGGAATTCCCAAAGTGGGGACTACCTTTTCTTCCTGGGGAAGTGGATTTTCCGGAGCACTTTCGAGATAGTAGGCCAAAATTTTTCCCCAGTTTTCCCGGGAAATCATCTGGGTTTTGGAATAAATTCCCTCCGGAACCCCTTCATCTTCAGGTAAAGCGGTTCCGAAATCCTCTGGTAGATAGAGTCCCATCCGCTTCCGCATGTCCGGAAGCAGCTTTTCCCAAGTCTTTTTGTCAAGAATTTC
>JAJLJS010000141.1:0-20018 GCA_033844545.1 Cyclobacteriaceae bacterium
ACCATCGTCCAGATCATTGTGGAGATTCTGCTGGTGGTCATGAATTTCCCGATTGACACGATCAATCAGATCATCGCCAATGCCCGATCAGCTTTTGAGGATATCAAGCGGGACCCCATTGGATTTTTGAAAAATCTCCTCCGAGCCGTCAAACAGGGCTTCATTCAGTTTTTTGACAATATTGTCACCCATTTACTGGGAGGGTTACGGGATTGGTTATTTGGGGAATTGGCCTCAGCCGGAATCAATCCTCCGGCTGATTTAAGTTTCCAATCGATCTTGGGATTTGTACTGGAAGTCCTCGGGCTGACCATGGATAATGTATGGGAAAGGCTGGCTTTAAAGATTGGTCAGGAGCGTGTGGACCAAATCCGAAATGCCATTGACACCTTGACGGGTATCTGGACTTTCATCAAAGATGTCTGGGAAAGAGGGCCTGTCGCCATTTGGGAGTATGTACAGGAGCAGTTGAGTAATCTCTGGAATTTGGTTCTCGAGCAGGTGCAAAACTGGATCATGACCCGAATCATTCAGCAAGTGACCACAAGACTACTTTCCATGCTGGATCCTACCGGGATTATGGCTGTGGTCAACAGTTTTATCGCCTTCTATCGGGGAGTCCAATCCTTTATAGAAAAGCTCAGAGAAATGCTGGAAATCGTCAATTCGTTTGTGGCTGGTGTGGCAAATATTGCCCGGGGAACCATTGCTGAGGCAGCCAATTTTCTGGAAAGCGCTTTGGCAAGGGCCGTTCCGGTGGCCATTGGATTTTTGGCCAATCAAGTAGGTTTAAGGGGACTTGGGGCAAGGATTGCAGAAATGATCGGCGGACTCAGAGATCGAGTTAATGCCGCGATCGATTGGCTGATCGACCGTGCTTTGGCAGTAGGAGGAGCAATTTTAAATGCGGGAAGGAATGCGGTGAATTCAGTACTAGGCTGGCTCGGCTTGAGAAAAGACTTTACGACCTATAATGGAGAACACCATGAAATTTACTTTGAAGGTTCTTCCTCTAATTCTAGGTTGATGATCGCAAGTAACAACCCGAAAACATATACCGAATACATTAACAATGTGGAAATCTCAGACTCAGACCCTCAAAAATCCCAAAAAACAGCTGCAAAAACAGAGGCCTTAAGAATTTCAAGGGAGATTGACAGATATTTAGCTGATCCTGCCGTCAGGAGAGATTCAACCCCAGACGCTACTATACAAGCCGCAATCCAACCTTTATTGAATCAATTATCTACACAAACAGCTATTATAGGTTTCTCTTCAGGTGAATCACTTCCTTTAAGTGAAATTGAATATGGAGGACTGACTGGAGAGGGTGGTGGAACCTATGCGGAGGCTAAGGTATTGACCAAAAATCATGTAAGAGGATCAACTCCACAGGACAATCCTCCGATTTGGCAAAAAGCAAATAGGAGAAAAAGAACCAGCGTATTCATAAGAGGTCACCTTTTGAACCATCACATTGGTGGGCCAGGATATGCATACAACCTTACTCCTATTACTGGAAATGGTGCAAATCAAGGCTCAAACTACGCAAATAGAGTCCATCTTGATAAAGTTGAGAGGTTTGTAAAGCCTGAAGTACAAGCTGGAAAGATCATGTATTATAAAGTCACGGCAAATTATGGCCTACATCCTAAAAGAACATATCAGAATGAACTCGAAACTCGCATTGGTACTTCAAATGAGCAACCTGATGACCAAAGAAAATTAGAAATTATGGAATATGAGCAATCAAACCTAGCTACTTCACTAACTGCTGTCTGGAAAGAAATAGATGCCAACGGAAATACCATCGGACAGGTAAAAACCGAGACGATTGATAATAACCTTCCTGAAGAGAGAAACTTCGAGGTGAAATAACTTCACCTTTTTTAACACTTTTTCACCCTTCCTTTTTCGAGTCCGGGCGTTACATTTAGGTATGAATAAATCCAAGTTTAGAGTGTTGGCAGGTCTTACGATAGGTCTGCTGGCCATGGGGTGCAGCTCCTCCACCTTATTTACCGCTCCTTCAATTACTTACGCTTCGACTACTTCCAAGAATGCAGAACTTTCCGAAGAGGAAGCCCAGCGTTGGGGACATTTGGATTTGCAACAAGACACCATACCCGGGATGAGTGTCAACCGTGCTTATGCCGAACTATTGAAAAAGAAAAAGGGAAGTCCGGTAATCGTAGCAGTCATTGATTCTGGGATTGACTTGGATCATGAAGACTTGAAGGAAGTCTTATGGACCAATTCGGGAGAGAAGCCGGGCGATGGAATAGACAACGACGGCAATGGCTATGTAGACGATATCCATGGATACAATTTCTTGGGCGAATCCTATCATGAACAGCTAGAAGCAGCCCGAATCCTCAGGCTAAAAATCGGGGATGAGGACTACCAACAAGCGGCTAGAGCTGAAGTGGAAGAAAAATTGATGGAAGCCAAAGCATCCCTTCCTCAAATCCAGCAAATCGAGCAGATTGTAAAAATGTCTCATCAATCCATGCAAAAGGCCCTGGGCAAAGAATATTACTCCATGGAAGACCTTGAAAATTACCAGCCAAAAAATAGCCAGGAGGAAAGGACTGTAGGAATATTGATCCAAGTCATGGGAATGGGAGAAGATATTCCGGCGGCCTTGGCGGATTTACAAGATGGGGTCAAGTACTATGAGGAGCAGTTGAAATACAATCTGAACGTAGACTTTGATGGGAGAAAACCGGTTGGAGACAATCCTTACGATATTTCCGATTTAGGCTATGGAAACGGCAACCCGACCATCCGGGACAACAGCGAAAGTCACGGCTCACATGTGGCTGGAATAATTGCCGCCACCCGAAACAACAAAAAGGGAGTGAATGGAGTGGCCCAAAACGTGAAAATCATGGCTATCCGGGCTGTACCCAACGGGGACGAATACGACAAAGACATTGCCCTTGCGATCCGGTATGCCGCTGATAATGGAGCCAAAGTGATCAATGCAAGCTTTGGCAAGGCTTTTTCTCCCAATTCGGAATGGGTATATGACGCCTTGAACTATGCCGCTTCCAAGGATGTCTTGTTTGTACATGCTGCCGGAAATGACGGCATTGATTTGGATTCCCCGGAAAACCCGAATTTCCCCAATGATCATCCAGTCCAAAATGACCAGGAACTTGTGGACAACTACCTTACTGTGGGTGCTCTGACTTCTGCTTTTGGCCCTGAGATGATTGCTGTATTCTCCAATTACGGGAAAGAAAATGTGGACATTTTTGCTCCTGGAGACCAGGTCTATTCTACCATGCCCAATGACACTTATGAATTCCAGGGTGGAACATCCATGGCAGCACCGGCAGTAGCAGGCTTGGCGGCAATGATCCGTTCCTATTTCCCTAATCTAACTGCTGCTCAGGTGAAAAAAATCATCATGGAATCCGGAATTTCTCCGCAGGTTAAGGTGATGGTCGGAGGTCCTGAAGGCCCGACCAAGAATTTCTCGGAAATTTCGAAATCCGGAAAAATTGCCAACCTCTACAATGCCCTGATTCTTGCGAGTGAAGTCAATGCTGGAAAGACTTCTCTTTAGTCGATAACCGGTTTTATACCAAAAGCCCGCTAAATCTATTTTGGAGATTTAGTGGGCTTTTTGATTTTTAATCCTCGGAATTCATCCAGGTAACCAGCAATTCATACCCGAGAGTTAGCACAATGGATCCGGTAAATAGGCCTAAAAAACCTGAATAAATAAATCCCCCAATAGCCCCTAAAAATACTACCAGCATCGGAACCGTTGCTCCTTTACCCAAAAGGATGGGTTTGAGTACATTGTCAATCAAACCCGAAACGACCATCCAAACCGTAAGGATGATCGCTGGGCCTGAATCCAAATTGCTCCAGGCATAGATGATCACACCCAAAACCACCGGCAATGGGCCGATCTGGATGATGGCCAAGATTAGGGAAATAACAATCCAAAGTCCTGCCAGAGGAACTTTGAAGATAAACAAGCCAATCCCGATTACCAGGGATTGGATAGCTGCCACTCCGAGAATCCCCTTGACTACATTTTGGATTGTTCTTCTGGCTACACCAGCCATTTTTTCACCGGTCTTTTGCCCGGTAAGTTTGATCAGAACCCTTCGAAAAAATCCCGATTCTTCTTTTTCATAGGCCAATAAAACCCCGCTGATAATGATGGAAATCAAAATCAAGAGGATACCTGTAGCGGTATTTCTGAGAATCTGCAAAAGCCTGCCCAAAATCGGCTTTAACCTGTCTTGGTGATCTTGAAGCGTGGCGGTAAGATTGACCGAGGCATCATGCCAAAACTCATATACCTTTTCCCCGATTATAGGCCAGGTTTTTATTTTCTCTGCAGGTGGAGGAATGTAGAGATCATTGTTGTCCAAATGAGCTGCCAATTCGCTGATCTCTCCTGCTCCTTGGATGATAAAAAAGACCGCAGGTACCACCAAGACTGCCAAGGCCAAAAGTGTAATAAGGGTTGCGGAAAGCGCCTCTTTCAACTTGAACCTATCGGTAAAATAATTATGAAGAGGAGAAAAGGTAGAAGCAAAAACATATCCCCAGATAATCGGAATCACGAATGGGGATAAAATATTAAAGCACCAAAAAATCAGGATTCCCAATGCCCCCAATCGGATGGCATGATGAATCACTAAGGAAGAATTGGCTTGTTTAGAGCTTGGCTTGTCCGGAGCATCCATAGGTAGTGGCTTTGGGGATGGAAAAGCAAAATACTTCAAACCCTCCAAAATTTTCCCTGACAAAAGTCAGTTTAGCCAAATAAAAAAGGATATTCCCGAACCAATCCGGAAATATCCTTTTGATTATTGGCCTTTTGGCAATTCAGGAACAAGCGATTTTATTCACTCGGTTGGCATGTCGGCCACCTTCAAATTCGGTTGTCAAAAAGATTACGGCCATTTTCTCTGCCAATTCATAGGTAACAAATCGGGAAGGCAGAGCCAAAATATTGGCGTTATTGTGCTGTCTGGCCAAAGCTGCCAAATCTTCATTCCAACATAAGGCTGCCCGGATTCCCTGGTGCTTGTTGGCCGTGATGGCCACTCCATTTCCACTTCCGCAGATTACAATCCCCAGTTCAAATTCTCCTTTTTCCATCGCCGAAGCCAGGGGATGCACATAATCCGGATAATCTACCGAATCAGTAGAAAACGGACCAAAATCCTTTACCTCATACCCCAAGGAATTGAGCTTTTCGACCAGTTTGGCTTTGTATTCAAACCCTGCATGGTCTCCTCCGATAGCGATTTTCTTTCCCATGATTCTAGTCTTCAGATGGATGATTTCGCTGATATTCAGCTTCTTTGATGGCTCTTTTCTTCTCCAATCTCTTAGCTATATTAATCCCAATTTCATACAAAACCAAAATCGGCATGGCAATCAACAGCTGACTGATCACATCCGGAGGAGTGATAATGGCCGAAACCACCAAGATCACCACGATGGAATGTCTGCGATAGGCTTTCAGCATTTTGGAAGTGACCAAACCTGACATGGAAAGGAAATACACGACCACCGGAAGCTGAAACATAATCGCCGAGGCGAGCACAAGCATCGTCAGCGTAGTCACATAGGAAGTGATGTCAAATTCATTGGTGATGCTGGGATCGAGCTGGTAATTTGCCAAGAAATTGATCGAAAGCGGAGAAAGCACATAATACCCAAATGCTGCACCTAACAAGAACAACAAACTGACAAAAAAGACCGCACCTCTTGCAGCATTTTTCTCCTTGTCGTACAAGCCCGGGCTGATAAATTTCCAAACTTCCCAAAACACATAGGGGAAAGCGGCAATAAAGCCCACCACAAAACTGGAAGTCATGTGCATGGAAAACTGCCCGGTCATTTGCCGGCTTTGGATGGTGAAAGGCAAATCATCAATGCACAAGGCAGAAATCCCCAAATAATTTCCGATGTCACAAAGGACTCGATAGGTCAGGAAATCTACTTTGGAGGGTCCCAAAATGATGACGCCAAAAACAATACTTTTGGCAAGAAATGCCAGGACTGTAAATATCAAAACAGCCGCTACGGACCGAAGCAAATGCCATCGCAATGCTTCCAAATGGTCCAAAAAGGACATTCCTTCCTCTTCTTCCTCTTGATATTGATCTAGGGCCACGTTGGAATTCTAATAATTAATACAGGGGAAACTGAACCATCCAGGCATTGACTTCTGCCTTGATTTTTGCCAACTCGGCTTCGTTGGAGTGGTTTTGCAAAGCCTGATCGATCAAGCTCACAATTTTGACCATGTCGTCTTCTTTGAGTCCGCGGGTCGTCACGGCCGGAGTACCCAGACGCATGCCCGAAGTCACAAACGGAGACTTGGTATCAAACGGCACCATGTTTTTGTTGATGGTGATATCTACCTTGCCCAAGGTCTCTTCGGCAAGTTTTCCGGTCAATTCTTTATTTCTCAGGTCGATCAGCATGAGGTGGTTATCTGTTCCTCCAGAAATAATCTGGTATCCACGAGATACGAACTCTTGGGCCATCACGGATGCATTCTTTTTGACCTGAAGGACATATTCCATGTATTCGTCGGAGAGAGCCTCTTCGAAGGCCACTGCTTTTGCTGCAATGATATGCTCCAAAGGTCCGCCCTGAGTTCCCGGGAATACGCCCATATCAAGCAAAGAAGACATCTTCCGGATTTCTCCTTTCGGCGTAGTCAAGCCCCAGGGATTGTCAAAGTCTTCCCGCATCATGATCAAACCGCCTCTTGGACCTCTCAAAGTCTTGTGGGTAGTGGTGGTCACAATATGGCAATGCTCCAAAGGATCATTCAACAAACCCCTTGCAATCAAGCCGGAGGGATGAGAAATATCCGCCAACAAAATGGCTTCCACCTCATCGGCGATCTCTCTTAATCTTTCGTAATCCCAGTCTCTGGAATAGGCAGAAGCCCCGCAGATGATCATTTTTGGACGAACAGCCAAGGCCTTTTCTTCGACTTTGTCATAGTCGATCATGCCGGTCTCTTCTTCCACTCCGTAAAAATGAGGTTCATACAATTTCCCCGAAAAGTTAACCGGCGAACCATGGGTCAGGTGACCACCGTGAGAAAGATCAAAACCCAAAATGGCATCTCCCGGCTTGAGGCATGCCAGCATCACGGCAGCATTCGCCTGAGCTCCGGAGTGAGGCTGCACATTGGCCCAGGTAGCGCCAAACAACTTTTTGGCACGGTCGATGGCGATTTGTTCTATTTCATCCACTACCTCGCAACCACCATAGTAGCGCTTGCCCGGAAGTCCTTCTGCATATTTGTTGGTCAGGACGCTGCCAGCAGCCTCCATGACTTGCTTGGAAGTAAAATTCTCAGAGGCAATCAGTTCGATTCCTCTTTTTTGTCTGTCTTCTTCTTTGCCAATCAAGTCAAAAACAAGCGAGTCTCTTTTCATAATCAGGGGTTTGAAAGCAATGAAATCTATCCGGGCGGTTTTGCTAGCCCATTCTTAAGGAGCCCAAAAATAGCCCTAAAGTCCTTATTATCCAATGTGGAAAACAGGAGCTTTCCGAGGAAAAACGAAAATTCGGATTTGGGGGAAAAAGCATCTGTTTTTGGAAGTGTAAAGGTAAAATTCCCCCTAAATTTGAGCATGTATGATTTCAAATTCCGTCCTGAAAGCTATTTCTCAGCAGGAGTGACCTCCATCTTGCTCGTGAGGTTGAATTTCCCTGAAAGTCAATGGGGAGAGCAAATCAGTATTTATGCCCATCTTTTGGAAGGAAAGATCCATTTCGAAGTGGTGGATTTTTACGGAAATGAATACGTGCTATATCCGGGAAGCAGCTGGGAGCCACTGAGCTTTGACGAGCTTACCTATCTGATCGAAGGCATGCAAGTCAATCAGGATCTTCAGGAAGGAAATATGGCCATGGTTTTGGATGGAATTCCCGAAGCAGAAAGCCCTTTTTATCCTGAATTGAAAAAATACTTCGAGGAAAAGCGAAAGAATTTCGGCTTGGATTAAAAATCCAGCAAAGGCTGCTTTTGATCTACTACCTGCCGGGTTCTAAACCAATATTCATAGGTCTCAAAATCCAAACAATCGCTCAATTCAATGCCATGGAACAGTACTTTCTTCAGGCAGTTTACGGGGAGCCAGGATTTCAGGGACTGTGCTTGTTCGCTGCTAAGTTGGGATAATTGAATCCACTTTTTGCCTTCAATAAAAATAGGTATAAGTTTAGCCATTCGCTTAAAGTTTATTTGTTCAAAAGTATACTGATTATCAAGCTTCTGCAAAGAAACAAAATTAATTTTATGTTAAAACAAATAAAGAATAAGAATATTCCGGTATGTATGGAGCTGTGATTGCGATTGCCTGTCTTTTTTTGGGAATATTCCTTCAAAAGGTCCCCAATTTTTCAGCTTCCAAGGCCGCAAACTGGGTTCAGTGGTATTTGATCAATATCGTGCTTCCGGCTTTGGCTTTGCTGTATATCCCTGAAATCAAACCCACCTGGAATCTGTTGATCCCTATTTCGGCCGCCTGGTTTACTTTCCTGCTCTCCTGGTTGATATTTGGAATCCTGGGTAAAAAATTAAACTGGGGGTCCAATGTCACCGGTTGCCTCATCATCGTCGCAGGCTTGGCGAATACCTCGTTTTTGGGATTTCCGGTGGTGGAAGGCCTGTATGGAAAAGAAGCGCTGCCCATCGCATTGCTGATAGATCAGGGAGGCTCCTTTTTGTTGGTCTCTTCGCTTTCGATTTTGGTAGGATCCATTTATGGAAATCATAGTGAAAAACTGACCAAAGTACCTTTAAAAATCATCAAGTTTCCGCCATTTGGATTTTTGGTGGGAACATTAATCATGAGCATTTTCAAAATCCCAACTCCTGAAATTATAATTCCGGTACTGCAGTGGATCGGAAAGACCATGCCTCCCATGGCTTTATTGGTCATCGGGCTTCGGTTTTCCCCGGATATCCAATCCATCACCTCCAGGTTTTTTTGGTATGGAATGGGCTATAGGCTGGTATTAGCTCCCTTGGTAGTCTGGCTGGTTTACATGCAATTTATGGACAAGGAATCCCTGGAATTTAAAGTAACTGTCCTCGAAAGCGGAATGGCTCCGATGATTACCGGCTCCATCATCGCGATTCAGTTTGGACTTCAGCCTAGACTGGCTACCTTGCTTTCAGGCCTGGGGATGCCTATCTCAGCCGCAACCTTGGCGATCTGGTATATTTTATTGGGGTAGCTTAGCCCCAATGTTCCTCCAGGACCTTCAAAAATTCCCCGTGAATTTGCCCATTGCTGGCTACTATTTTTCTCCCGAAAATAAAATCCTCTCCTCCTGAAAAATCCGTGACTTTGCCTCCTGCTTCCTGTACGATTAAAGCTCCGGCAGCCACATCATAGGAATTAAGATTGTACTCAAAAAACCCTTCTGTCCTGCCTGTAGCTACATAGCACAGATCCACTGCCGCAGAACCCATCCTTCTCAGTCCATGGGTTTTTTGCATCAGAGACTTCATGCTGTTGAGATATCGGTCGATCAGCTCAAAATTGTAATAAGGAAATCCTGTGGATACCAAGGAAGCCGAAAGATCCGGAGCTTTGCTGACGTGGATTGGGGTATCATTGCAAAAAGCGCCTTCTCCTTTCATCGCATAAAAACATTCATGCCGGTTGATCTCGTAAACTACCCCCAATACCACCTGTTCTTTTTCCATCAAGGCAATGCTCACCGCGAATACAGGGATTCCATGGATGAAATTAGTCGTGCCGTCCAAGGGATCAATTACCCAGTTGTACACTTCCTGTTGGGTAGTATTGGTTCCTTCTTCGGTAATGAATCCCGCCTCCGGAAAAATTTGACTTAAGCCCTCCACGATTTTCCGCTCGGCCTCCTTATCCACATAAGAGACCAAATCATTGAATCCTTTATGCTCGACTTTTTCCACATCAAAGTGGGTCCGCTCTTTTCGGATAAAAGCACCTACTTCTTTGGCAATGACTTGAGTTTGTTCAAGTAAACTGGCTAATTCTGTTTTGGAAATCATGAATGGGTAAACGTTAAGGATTGGTTAAGGGAATTATCTGAAATGAAAAACTAAAATCCCTACTTGTATTTGTTCCCCTTCTTCCAATCTTTCTCATCCTTCTCCTTTAGTTTTTCATTTACACCTGCAAGGATAAGAACAATTTCTCCTTTTAACGGATTATTTTGATAATATTCAATTAATTCTTTCAAAGTTCCCCGAATATTTTCTTCATGGAGCTTGCTCAGCTCTCGGGAGACGCAGGCCTGACGCTCTTCCCCAAAGGCTTCTGCAAACTGCTCGAGGGTTTTCATCAGGCGATGAGGAGATTCATAAAAAATCATTGTTCTGGTTTCCAGCATCAAGGAATCAATCCGAGTTTTTCTTCCTTTTTTGTGCGGGAGAAAGCCTTCAAAGACAAACCGGTCATTGGGCAAGCCACTATTGACCAAAGCAGGGACAAAGGCCGTTGGGCCGGGAAGACATTGCACATCCAGTCCGGAAGCCAAGACCTCACGGACCAACAAAAATCCGGGATCGGAGATAGCTGGGGTGCCTGCATCACTCACCAAAGCAAAAACCTCCCCTTTTTTCATTCTGTCTACCAGCTTTTCCACGGCTTTGTGCTCGTTGAAAATATGGTAACTCTGCAAGGGTCTGGAGACTTCCAAATGCTTCAGTAAGATCCCGGTAGTCCGGGTGTCTTCCGCCAAAATTACATCCACAGATTTCAGGGTGTCTATTGCCCGTAGGGTAATATCTTTCAGGTTACCGATGGGAGTAGGCACCAAAAAAAGACTGATCGGAGATTCACTCATTGAACAAGCTGATCTATGGCTTTGGCGAGTTTCCGGTCCTTATCCGTAATCGTATTTCCGGCATCGTGGGTGGTCAGTTCAATGTCCACCTGATTGTACACATTACTCCAATTCGGGTGATGGTTTTGGGCCTCTGCCAAAAATGCCACCCGGGTCATGAAGGCAAAGGCTTCCTGAAAGTCCTCAAATTTGAAAGTTCTTTTTAGCCGGTTGTTTTCTTCTTTCCACATATCCACATATAGTTTAAAGAGCAATCACTCCTTCTATGGAAGATGCCTGCTCATAAATATCCATAACTTGATCTGCACTGTCCACCATCATCTGAATGGTAGTGCTGACGTATTTTCCTCCACTGCTGGGCTTCAGGCTAATTTCATTCTTGGGAAAAAGCCTGGCCACTTCCTCTTCCTGACCTTTGGCCACGATGAATTTAAACATATACAACATCGGAAACTGTCCTACAGCCTCCAGTTTTTCTTTGAAACCTGCCCGGTCAAATTTCTTTTGCATACTCAAACTTACTTCTTTCTTTCCAAAATAGGTACAAACAAAAAACCCATGCCTTTCGGCATGGGTTCCAATTTTTTTTCTTTTAGTAGAACTTGTATCGGTAGTCCTTCACGTCTGCCAGGTCCTGGAGCGCCATCATAATCTGATAAGTCATTCGCTGGGCAGCACTCTGCGAAAGCTGGGACTGATAAGCGGTGTAATCTCCGATTTCAGCAGCTGGGGTGTAAGCATTCAATTTACCCACAATCACGCCAATATCCTCCTGAATCGGCTGAGTCATTTTTCCAGCCTCTCCCAATCCAAAGATCGCTCCTACAGCTTTGGGCGCAAATCCGATTCCCGGAAGGACGGAAGTGTTTAATCTCAAATCGGGAAGAGAGTTCAAGGAAGCATCTGCATAGACTGCCTTCATTTCTTCCAAAGTAGCTTTACCGGAGATCTTTTCTTTGATCATCGCGGCTTTCTTCTCGTTGAGCACTTGCTGTCTTACCTGATCCTTTACATCTTCCAGGGTGGCTTCTCCCTCTTCTTTTCTGGAAACAAGCGTTGCGACCACGTAGGAATTGTCCAGTTCAAAGACCGGAGAAACTTCCCCTACTGAACCTTCGCCAAAGGCCCACATCACCACGTTTCTTGCATTGGTCAGGTTGTTGACATTTCTGGCGCTGGCGTCGATGTTATTGGCCTGAAGAATTCTATAATTCTTTTCTGTGGCATTTTCGGTGAATTCGTTTCTGTTGCCGCTTTCCGCTGCAAAAGAATCCGCATTTCTATAGGCTTCATCGCGGGTAGCATCAGAAGCCACCAATTCCAATTCCAAAATCGCCAATTTGGTGTAGGTGGATTTTGGCATTTCCGTCACTTCGATGATATGGTAGCCATATTCGGTTTCTACTACATTGGACAAAAGCCCGGTAGATTTAGCTGCATAGGTAGCATTGGCAAAAGGCTCTACGAAGTCTTCTTTGGCAAACCAGCCCAAGTCTCCGCCTGTTTGCGCAGTACCATCTTGACCATATTGTCTTGCAGCAAGTGCGAAATCCAATCCCTCTTTGATTTCAGCCAAAACTTTTTCGGCCTGTTCTTTTACGGCAGCTTTTCCGGCATCATCCATTCCCTCGGTGCTGAACAGGATATGAGAAGCTCTCATTCTCGGGGTGCCCTCGTACTGGTCGGTAATTTTATAGGAAACGTAGCTGGAATTGGCAGTCACAAAAGGACCGTAAGTTTCTCCTTCCTGAAAATCTCCAACATTGCTGGTCAAACCAACAGGTAGCTGATCACCAGGGCCGAAAGTCTGGAAAGGAAACTGCAATTCAGAATTTCTGCTTACAAAAGCAGAATCCTCTGCAGTAGTCTTCAATTCAGCGGTCAATTCATTGATCGCACCGATCACTTGTGCTGAATCCTGTCCGCTTGGCAAAATGGAGAAAGACACATATTCGATGCTGGCAGAATTGCCGATCTTGAATTTCTCCTTGTTCTTGTTGAAATAAGCACTCAAGTCGCTGTCGGCGATGCTTACTTCTCCGTCTGGAATGACATAGTAAGGAATGTATAGGATAGACGCATCCGCAATGGAGTTAGCGCCTTTGTATTCCATCTTTGCTTCGGCCGTAGTCGCATATTCCGAAAGTGCCAGAAGATTATCATACTTCACTCTTTTTCTGGACTGGGCGAAAAGCTTTTCCTGCTGAGCCCAAAAGGCCTGCTGTGCAGGGTCTGCGGTCTCCAAAGACTGAAGAAAGGTGATCAACTGATTTTTGTCAAATTGCCCGGTTTGTGGATTGACCAATTGAGCTCTGAGTTCCGGTACAATATTTTTCCCCTGAACCATGTCCACCAATTCTGCATTGGAAACTGTCAGTCCAAGTTTTTCATATTCTTCGTCGAATACACGCTCCACAATCATCGCCTGCCAAGCCTGCTCACGAACGGATACCATTTCCGGTTCGGCCGGAACTCTCCCGGTTCTTTGCTGGAAAGCAGCTTTAAATTCTTCCACCTTCATGGAATACTCTTCGAGGGTAATATCCTCGCCAGCGATCTCCCCAACGATATTTTGGTTGCTGTTGAGTAAAGTGGAATTTGGACTCAAAAGATCCCCACCCAGGAGAAATAGAATCAACCCGCCGGCGATTACACCGATTGCGAGACCTGTCCGCTGTCTTATTTGCTTAATTAACGCCATTATTGTTACTACGCTTTTTTAGAAGTGTCGCAAAATAATAGCATTACCCTCGAAATTCAAAATCAATGGGAAACAAAGTCCAGGACTCAAAAAATGTCGGAGTCGCTGATTTTCAGGCGAACGGAATCAATTCGATGGGCCTGTTTCGAAACAATCGTGAAGGTATATCGGCCTACGGTGATGTTTTCTCCTTTATTCGGAAGATTTTCGGTCAAAGACAGAATTAAACCTGCCAATGTCTCAAAATCCCCAATCGGCAAATCCCAACCGTACTTTTCATTGAGATAGTCGATTTCATGCCGGGAGCTCAATAAATATTCGTGTTCGGAAATTTTTTGTTCGATCAGATCATCGTTGTCGTATTCATCGTCGATTTCCCCAAAAATCTCTTCGATGATGTCTTCCATGGAGACAATTCCACTCGTACCCCCGAATTCATCCACGACCAAGGCCAAGCTTTTTCTTTCCTGGATAAACTGGATCAAAAGCTCATTGGCCAAGGCTGATTCCGGAGCAATGATGATCGGGGTAAGAATTTCTTCAATGGTCTTGGGCTTTTTGAAAAGCTCCAGCTGATGGCAATAGCCAATCACCTCGTCGATGGATTCCCGGTAAACCACAACTTTGGAATGCCCGCTTTCTTCAAAAACTTTCCGGATATCCTCGATCGAATCCTCGACCTCCACGGCAACAATGTCGGTTCTTGGAATCATGCACTCCCGGACCCGCACCGTTTTGAATTCTACTGCATTGTCAAAAATCTTGGTATCAATATCGACCTTTCCTCCCTCTTTTTTAGTCTGGTGAAAATGCTCCTTGATAAAGGAGTTCAGGTCAGTGATCGTGAATACAGGTCTCTCCTCATTGTAATCCAGCCGGAGAACCTTGGTGATAAAAAATCTGGACATCCAGACGATCATCCAGACCAAGGGATACATAAACAAATAAATCCCCCAAAAAGGAATGGCGAAAATCCGCAGCATGCTGTTTGGGTTGATCATAAAAAGGCTTTTGGGCAAAAACTCCCCGGTGACCAACACCACAATCGTGGAAAGGACTGTTTGAATGACCAAAATGCTGCCTTCATTGACCAGGGCAGGCGGAAGCAAATCCCGGATGGGGTCTTCCAACAGGAAGGCCATAAAAGTGCCGTATAGCACCAGCATGATCGTATTCCCGATCAAGGTCGTACCGATAAACTGGCCCGGGTTTTTGACAAAGCGGCTTAGGATCTGTCCGGAGAGGATGCCCTGTTTGCTCTGCAGCTCAATCTGAAGCTTATTCGCAGAAATATAGGCCATTTCAATCCCGGAGAAAAAGGCTGAAAAGACCAAGGTGACCAGCACATAAAAAAGGTAGGTATTGTCCATGATCAGCTTTTTTTCTTCTTTTTGGGGGTAGGCTTAGGGGAATCTTGGGAAGGTTTGGCTTGATTTCTCCTTAGCTGAAACCAAAATAACAAGCCCACGGCAAACATAAAAATGGCATAAGAGTCGCCCACCCCTACAGTCATCGTCTGATGAATTCCAATAATCACCAAGGCCAAGGCAAGGGACAGAATCAATACATCTCCTAGCTTCATAATCCTTCTCCGGGTAATAGGGTACGGCTGTCCCTGACTTCTTTTAATTGAAAATTTGAAAAACTGTCATCCGCTTCCATCCCAGTACCGTTGAAGAGGGTCTGTCTTTCCTGAATGGTGACAAATTTATCGGTGTAGATTTTCTTTTGGGCCTGATTCCAAAAAATCTCCTCGGTCTGCAAACGCTGATCCTTGATTAAGTTTTGAATTTGGACGTTGCCTTCACCCCGATAGAGATTTTCATCTTTCATGAAAAATCCCCGGTCTGCTCGCATGGTGGTCTCCAAAACTCCCTGAACGGTAAAGAACTTGATTTCAATGCCTTCCGGAAACTCCAAGTCACCGTTTTTGAATTCCAGCTGTTTGGGCGCCCGGATTTCGGATCGAAGCACAGCCGAATCGCTGTGGATCAAGACAATATCCGTGGCTTCATTGATCGGTCCGTCATACAATTCGATAGACTCCGGACTTACACTTTCCCGACAGGCGATCCCGGTCAAGACCAAAGCCAAAATCCAGAAATACTTCCAAGCGTGACGAATCATTTCACAAAGATAGGATAGAAGCATTCAAAACGAAAAAGGCAACCCGAAGGCTGCCTTATTCTTAGTGTTGAATCGATGCTTAGTCTCTGGTCGCCAAGGCTACAGTTTCGCCTACCCAGCATCCGGTGCTGACGGTAGATCCCACCTGAAGGCCTTCGGTAAACAATTCCTCTTTGGAAGGGAATCTGGATCTAGCCTGGCCCATACCTTTGGAATCACCTGCTTTTTGATACGCATTGTAAGCGGCAATGAACACAGAGTAATCTTTTGCACGGCTTTCACCGCCCTTACAGTCGTTGAAGGAAGACATGTACAAGTCACCGATCAGGGAGTACGCATCGGCAGTCAATTCAGCATCCAAAGCAGCTGCTTCTTTGGCCGCAGTTCTTGCCGCAGCTTTTCTACCTGCGTTGGTATGGATCTTCGCCAACTCCATCTGGATTTCGCCTTTTTGCTTGTTGTTTTCGGCCAAAGTCAGAGCTTTTTCCAATACAGGCTGGGCTTTGTCGAAATCACCAGCAGCCATGTAACGCATCGCTCTTACCTGAGAGGTTGCGAAAGTAGGGTTATTGGAGTCAATCAATTCCAATGCCGCCAGGAAGGAATTAGAAGAATAACATTTGTACTGAACAGAATATTTGAAGATCTGATTGGCAATGTCCAGATTAGATGGATCTGCGGCCAATTTTGGACCCATAGTTTTCTCGATAAAGTCGCAATCGATCAGTTCCATTGCCACCAAAAGCGTCTCCAAAGTGGACTTTGGACCGGATACGTCGGTTCCTTCTGCAGCGGACTTGTCCAGCAAAGCATTGGACTTGTCATACAAAGCCAGGATTTGCTCACCGGTATAAGCCTCATTGTAGGCATAGTTTCTATAGATCAAATCGAAATAGGCAGCAACCAACTGATGATTGATGTTTCCGTTCAATTCGATCGCTTTGTCGAAGTCAGCAATTACTCCCGGAATTCTTTTGGGATCATTTTTGAAGAACTGGTATCCGAAATAGGCCTTGTTTTCGATCCATTTTGCTGGATTGTTGTAGATCTGACCTCTTTTTTCATAAATCTTCATCACGCTGTCCTGGTAGACCAGCTTCTGAGCGGCATCTTCAGTGGCATCAGCTGCACCTTTGTAGACGTTCACTCCATTGATATAGATAGATTCGTTCAATTCAGGAACATTCACCAATAGCCAGTTCAAAGGCTTAGTCGCTTCTTTAAACTGATCAGACTTCATGTAGTCTACATACGCCGCATTTTTCTCCCGGGCAAGAGCTTCTTGAGCAGCATCAGCTGGCCAGTTCCAGCCATCCTGAGCCTGAGCAAAGCCTGCCATAAGGATTGCGCTGAAGGCAAGAAGGGTTGATTTAAGTTTCATATCTGTAAGGTTTTAATCGGTTACGGATGGATAATCAGGTTTCCCTGTATTTGGTTAAGTGTTTTTTTAGGGTAATAGTTTATTCAAATACTCGTTTGTAGAACCAGCTGTTGTCATTCAGTGAAAATCCAAGCGTGAAATTGACATAGGACTCTCGGATTAGGCCATTGTCCAGAGATCCCCTTCTGCCTACCTTCACCGCCACGTTCATTAAAGACAAGTTGTTCACTGGTATGGATGTTCCAAGGTTGATGCCAAGATCATTGATGTTAGTATTATTTAACAAGTAAGGAGTCTGCATCCACTCTATTCCCACCCGGTAGGTAGATCTCATGAAAATATTGTCAAAATTCAGATAATCAGGGACAATCTGGAATCCAAAACCCACTTTTTGGGTAGCTTGAAGGTTCAGCGGATCGTCAAAGAAATTTCGATATTCTGAAAAATCCTGGTATTGACCTTCCAAACCAACTGCGAATTTATTCATTTTCTCGAAAGTGAGCCCAAATCCATAGCGATTGGGGATATAGACACTTCCTTTCACATCATTGGCAATCAGATCCCCGTCGGAATCCGGGTCGCTAGCTTGGTTAATCCCGGCTAATTTTGCAAATCCGGTTCCATTAACGTTCCCTAATTTCTGATAAATGGCGCCTAGGTGAAGATTTGTCTTTTCGGAGGTCTTGAAAAAATAATGGACGCCAGCCTTGTATCCCACGTCCGAGACAGTCAAGCGCTCATAGTATTCAGAGGGATCTCCTACTTCTTTGCTTTCGGTATCATAGACCACCAATTGGTTGGTCCGGATGGTCGATCCAAAGAGGTAAGATCCCTGCATCCCGATACTCAGATTTTTGGCGATCAGCCAGCCAAAATTCAAATAGGCTTCGGATACCCCTCCATCCCCTTGCAGGAAATTGATGGCTTCCAAATTGGAATTGTCCACTTCACTGCTCACCTGGAGGCGATAATTGACACTGGTGACCTGGCCCAAACCCAAACCCGTGGTGAATTTCCCGGATTGGATCGGAAGGGAAATGGCAATGTAGGAAAGTCCTCCACCGTCTACCAAGGAGGTCTCGGTGCCGTTGTCCACGTTATTCCGGTCATAATTGAAGGCCACCTGAAAATTAAAAATGGTGTTTCTGGTAGAAAGAGCCGGATTGACTACGTTGGCTTGCCAGCCGGTACCGTAGCTGATTCCCAAGCCTCCCATTCCCTGATTTTGGGTAAGTCCGGAATAATTGAATTCCCCAATCCCCAGCGCACTGTAGGTAGAGGAACTGTTTTGGCCATGGACCTTACTAATTAAGAAAAGGGCGCAAATCACACCCAACGTTTTCAACCCTTTTTTACTCAACATTGTGGTTTAGAATACAATTCAATCCAAACAGGACCAAATTTGGGACTACAAATATGTGGTCTTTTGCCATTGAAACAAAAGATTGTGCATCGCCTCCGCAGAGAAAGACCTGAATTTCCGGAAATTTGCGCCGGTAAGCGGCAATTTGGCCCAGCATTTCAAATTCCAGTCCGTACCAAACTCCCGACTCCATACAGGCTACCGTAGAATCTCCGGTCAGTTCCTTTGCTTTTTCATTCAAAGAAATCATCGGCAGTCTGGCGGTAAATTCATGCATGGCCCTGGCCCTCATCAACAATCCCGGCGAAATGGCTCCTCCCCGGTAAATGGACAAATCATCCACCAACTCGTAAGTCACGCAGCTTCCCAGATCAATGGCCAACACCGGTCCTTTTCCGGAGATTTGCCAGGCCCCGATCGCTGCGGCTATCCGATCCAGGCCGAGAGATTTAGGAGTAGCATATCCATTGAGGATTGGAAGGGGAGTAGCATGCGTCAAATAAAGAAAGTCAAAGGGGAGGGATTGCCGCAGCTCTTCCTCTTCATTTCTGACAGAACTGACCAGGCATCGGTCGAATCCCATGTTTTGCCAAAATTCAATGGCAGAGTCCAAGGAATCAAAGACATGGTCCCCCACCAGGCCCTTTTCTTCAAAAACAGCCGATTTGATTCTGGAATTTCCGATGTCGATGATGAGATTTCTCATGTAGGCTGCAAATTAGACATTATTAAACCGAAGACTTTTTTACTACTTGAATTATCTTTGGGAATCCTCGGCTACTTAACAATCTTTAACCCATGTCATCTCCCAGTTACAGCATTATCGGACTTATGTCGGGCACTTCCGGGGATGGACTGGATGTGGCATTTGTCCATTTCAGAAAAGAAAAACAATGGCATTTTGAGATTGAAGAAGCCAAAACTTTTGCTTTCCCGGATTTTCTGGGTGAAAAGCTCCTGAACTCCCATCTTCTTTCAGCCTTGGATTTGGCCTTGTTGGATGTGGAATTCGGCAAATGGATGGGAGAAAAAGTCCGGGAATTTTGTGAAGAGTTTGAGCTGAATCCAATGGCGGTGGCCTCTCATGGGCATACCGTTTTTCACCAGCCCAAATTGGGCCTCAGCAAACAAATCGGAAATGGTTGGGCGCTGCATGCCGCCTCCGGGCTTCCCGTGATCAATGATTTTAGGATGCTGGACGTGCAGCTGGGCGGACAAGGGGCACCTTTGGTTCCGATTGGAGATGAGCTGCTTTTTCCTCAAGTGGATTTTTGCCTCAATCTCGGCGGCATTTCCAATGTTTCCTTTTCAAGGGAGGGCAAACGGGTTGCTTTTGACATCAGTCCATTTAATCTCCTTTTGAATCCCGAGGCTAATCAACTGGGCCTTCCCTATGACGACGGAGGAAAAGAATCCCAAAAAGGGGAATTAAATCTCCCCCTATTTACCCAATTGAATGAACTTCCATTCTACGCCCAAAAAGGAGCAAAATCCCTAGGCAGGGAAGATTTGGAGAATGACTTTCTTCCACTTATCCGAAAAAGCAAACTGAAGCCCAGGGATGTACTTCGAACATTGGTCGAGCATTATGC
>JAJLJS010000142.1:0-6042 GCA_033844545.1 Cyclobacteriaceae bacterium
CAATCCTGAGGAAAAGCTGTATGTCAAGATATTTGTACCGACAGATACCTATGTCGAAGCGTATACGACTTTGTTGAATTACCGAATTCAAGGGAGGTTTCCGGAGCCTTGGAAGGAAGATGGAGGGATCAAGGCTTTCCTGTACCGTTTTTCCAATACCTCCAGTTTAAGTGTGGAGAAAAAGGTCACTTCGGATGAGTTTGGAGATCGGATTAATCCCTTTATAGGGTCCATCGGTAGAGAACAGATTTTATCCCTTCGTCAGGTGATTCGGACTAGCTTCTTTTTCAATCGCGCCTCAGCGGTGTATGGGTTTGATTTGTCCCTCTTCGACTCCCAACTGAAACAATTACTCTCCGGAGGTTTTGAGGATCAGATCCAGCAAGAATGGAAACTGAATTCCCGCTATAGTTTCAATCCAAGGACCACTTTACGGCTTTTGGGAAGTGTAGGAGAGCGGGTATCTGCCTCAGATTTTTTGGAAAACCGAAATTACAGCCTGGACATCTATTCTATTGGGCCGGAATTGGCCTTCCAACCCAATCCCTATTTCCGTGCCACAGGCTCATACCTTTTCACCGAAAAGGAAAATACCCAAAACATGGAATTTCGGGAGCAGTCCCAGTTGCACCAAATAGGCTTGGATCTTCGGTTTGCCAAAGCCTTGAAAACCACCCTGAACGGAAATTTGAAGCTGATCCAGATTGATTACAACGGACAGGTAAATTCCCCGGTGGGCTATGAAATGCTTCAGGCTTTGACTCCCGGTACCAATATTACCTGGTCGCTAAACTGGCTTCAAAAGATCGGGGAAGGGCTTCAGCTGAATATGGTGTATGAAGGAAGAAATTCCGAAGGCCTGAATCGGGTAGTCCACATCGGGAGAATGCAAGTCTCGGCACTGTTTTGATAAAAAAATGTAACTTTGCTGGACTTAGATAGTTGTCATACTAACTATTAAAACACGAAACAAATGCCAAAAAGTATCCTGGTCACAGGAGGTACCAAAGGGATAGGTAGAGCGATCGTCAAGCGTTTTGCCAAAGAAGGATTTGACATCTATACCTGTTCCAGAAACCCTCGGGATTTGGAGTTGTTGAAAGCAGAGTTGGAGCAGGACCATCCTAGAATTCAGGTGATTGCCGTGGTGGCTGATTTGTCCAAAAAAGAGGAAGTGGAGCGTTTTTCCCAGGAAGTAAAATCCCATGGCATTCCGGATGTCTTGGTGAATAATACAGGGATTTTCCTTCCAGGAGCTCTTCACGATGAACCTGAAGGAAACTTTGAATTTATCATGCAGACCAATCTGTTTTCTGCCTATTACCTGACCCGTGGATTTGTCAAAGAAATGATGAAGCGGAAATCAGGGCATATTTTCAGCATGGGATCAATTGCAGGTTTGACGGCCTATCCCAATGGGGGAAGTTATGCGGTTTCCAAATGGGCCTTGCTGGGCATGACCAAATGTCTTCGGGAGGAGTTAAAACCGTATCAGGTCAAAGTAACTTCGATCCTTCCCGGAGCCACCTTTACGGACAGTTGGGCCGGAGCCGGAATTCCGGAGGAACGGTTCATGAGGGCAGAAGATGTTGCCGAGAGCGTTTGGGGCGCTTATAACCTTTCCCCATATTCTGTTGTTGAAGAATTAATTATCCGCCCACAATTGGGAGACCTATAAGCTATGGAGTCCTTGATCAAATCTCTTGATTCACTGTATTGCGACAGCCTGACGCAATATTCCCGTCGAAAGACCATCCCGGTTCATGTAGGGGACGTGGTCATCGGGGGTGATAATCCCATTGTGGTGCAATCCATGACTACGGTGGATACCCTGGATACCCAAGGTTCTGTGGACCAATGCATTCGGATGATCGAGTCGGGGTGTGAATTGATCCGAATCACCGCGCCTTCCATCAAGGAGGCAGAAAACCTCCGAAACATCAAAGCTGAGCTTCGCAAAAAAGGGTACCAAACTCCCTTGGTGGCGGACATTCACTTTACTCCCAATGCAGCTGAGCTAGCTGCACAGATAGTGGAAAAAGTCAGAATCAATCCCGGCAATTATGCCGATAAGAAGAAGTTTGAGGTCATCGAATATACAGATGCCAGCTATGCTGAAGAGCTAGAACGTATCCGTGATCGGTTTTTGCCCTTGGTGAAGCTTTGTAAGAAACATGGTACCGCCATGCGGATCGGTACCAATCACGGCTCCCTTTCCGATCGGATCATGAGCCGATATGGAGATACTCCTTTGGGGATGGTGGAGTCTGCCTTGGAGTTTTTGAGAATCTGCGAGGATGAAAACTATCATGAGATCGTCATCTCCATGAAATCCTCCAATACCCAAGTGATGGTACAGGCTTATCGATTGCTGGTTCAGAAGCTCAATGAGGGTGGGTTCAAGCCTTATCCTTTGCATTTGGGGGTGACAGAGGCAGGAGAAGCAGAGGATGGAAGAATCAAGTCAGCCGTGGGAATAGGTACTTTGCTTGAGGATGGCTTAGGGGATACGGTGCGGGTTTCTTTGACCGAAGACCCGGAGTTTGAAGCTCCTGTGGCACGAGCCCTAATTGATCGATATACCCACCGCGTGGGACATGCACCTATCCAAGAAATAAAGCATTATCCGATCACTCCTTTTGAGTATTCCAAGCGTCAAGTGGCAGAGATTTATAATTTCGGGGGCCATAACGTACCCCGGGTGATTGCGGATATCTCAAAAATCGAAAAAGTTACCGATAGGGAAATGAAAGCAGTGGGTCATTTCTATTTGCCAGAACTAGACAAATGGAAAATGAATGACCAGGGAAGTGACTTTGTATTTTCTGGAGCCAATCCGATTCCTTTCATGCTTCCAAACGGGATGAAAGAAATCCAAAACTTCTCCGTTTGGCAGAAAGCCCCGGATCAGTTGAACAAGTTTCCCCAGTACACCTTAGAAGAGTTTCGGATTGCCGAGCTATTCCATTCAGAAATCAATTTTTTGGAAGTTTTTGATACCGAAATAGCCGAAACCATACAGGTAGTGGAGGGGAGAAGAGACACCGTTCTCATCCTCAAAACTTCCAATGCCCATGCCATGCCGGCCTTGAGAAGGGCATTTGTAAGCTTGTTAGAGGCGAAATCGGATATTCCGGTCGTGGTAAAAGTCAGCTATCCTGACCAATCCGCAGACATGACAATGCTGTATTCTGCTACCGACGTGGGTGGATTACTGGTGGATGGGCTAGGGGATGGAATTTTAATTTCCCTGGAAAAAGAAGGAGAGCATACCCGTCAGGAAGTTTTGGATCAGATCAAGCTGCACAATTCGGTGAGTTTTGGCGTGCTTCAGGCCGCTAGAACCCGTATGTCCAAGACGGAATACATTTCTTGTCCATCCTGCGGAAGAACCCTCTTTGACCTACAGGAAACTACCGCGATGATCAGGAAGCGCACTGATCACCTAAAAGGAGTGAAAATCGGAATCATGGGCTGTATTGTGAATGGTCCCGGGGAAATGGCCGATGCAGACTATGGATATGTCGGCTCAGGAAAAGGAAAAATCACGCTCTACAAAGGTAAAGAAGTGGTCAAACGCTCTGTTCCATCTGAAAAGGCTGTGGACGAACTGATCGAAATCATCCGGGAAGATGGGATGTGGAATGAGCCGGAGACTATTTGAAGTTTAAAGTTTAAAATGAAAAGTTAAGAATTGGGATGGGATCCCAGAATTTTCAGAATTATGTCAGAAAAAAATAAAGTTCAGGAATTCTTCAAGTTGGGTGAAGTTGGGAATTATTTCGTGCGGGTGTTTCAGAAGCCTGACCCTGACAAGCCTTCCAACTTCAACTTGAGAATGATGCACGGGATAAACAAGATCTCCATCTTGATTTTCCTCTTTGCTTTGATCGTGTGGACCATCAAGAGATTTCTGTGAGGGAATTATTCCCCAGAAAATCATTGAATATACCGCTCCAATTCAATTTTTTGATTTCCTTCAAATTTTGCGACCAAAATCCCTTTAGGATTGATGAGGAAAGTGGTCGGCATGGAGACCAGATTGAAAATCTGAAAATATCCGACCCCATTATTGATCAATTGAATTTGAGGTTGGTACTTATCTAATTCAGACCTTAAGTTCTCACTATAGGAAAAAATAGCAAATGCCTCGAGTTCAGTGTGTTTTTTAGCTTCCAAAACACTTTGGTAAAGCCCTTCAAACTGTTCTTTGGATAAGTTTTGGATAGAATTTCGGAAAAACAAGACCACCCATTTCCCTTTTAGTTCCTCGTGAGTTATCTCTTCATTTTCCAGAGTTTTAAAATAGAATTCAGGAAACTGTTCCCCGGTTTTGGGTTGTAATTCCGGATTTCTGGTAGTTTTCTTGAACGGGTCGCTAGGATCAAAATAGTACTTCTCTAGTTGTCCATATTTGTTGTAAACAGGCTCCAAAGAGAAGTTTGGCGTTTCTTCCTTCAATTTCATTAGTTCTGATCTAGTCATCAGCTGATCAGTATTTTTCCAGTAAACTTTATTTTCTGTAGAAACTGTGGAATAAGAATAGCCTATTTTTCTGCCTTCTTGTGCCAATAAAAATGAGGCATTGATTAGCAGGAAAATGATAAAAAGGAATCTGGATTTCATGGGTCAAAAACTAATTTTTCAAAAATATATTTTTTAGTTAAAAATCACACTGGCGTAAGTTGATTTTTCTCTTCGCCAGGATAGTTTGCCTGGTCAAGTGTTTCCTAAAGAGTCCATAATCCCAAATCCATGGACTATGGACCATTGACCCTAATACATTAATCCCATTCGGAAGACGAAGCTGTGGTACAAAAAGGCAGTTTCATTCAGGGAGTTATAGCCAGGAGGGAGATTGCTGTCAGGAAGGGGCTGGGGAATGCCTCGCTCCAAGCCTCCAAGGAAATGCGAAAACTCCTGTCTTTTGTAGGCAAGGGTAAAGGTTAATGCGCTTTTTCCTCTTTTGGAAGGCAAGCGAAATCCAGCCATTGGACTGAACAAAAGTCCCCCTTCATACCAGCTTTTGGACCATTCAGTTTCTTCGGATCCTTCCAAAATCATCGATCCAGCTCCCAAATCCAAGCCGCCAAAAATCTGAGGTTTGCCTTCTTTTCCCAGAAAACCCCGGTAGCCCATGGCCAATGGAATTACATTCAAATCGTCATAATTGTCCAAACCTACCGAAAAGCCCATGACATGGTGCGGAGAAATTTTGGCTCCGTGGAAGGACTGAAAGCTCAGCCCGATTCTATCCTGATGTTTTCCTTCCCAATCTTCCGCACTTCTTCCCAAAAGAAACCCCAACTCAGTTTGACTGAAAAACATCTTTTCCTGCGCCAAACCTTTGACACAGGAAAAGTAAAGTCCGATCAGCAGCCAGAGAATTTTTCTCATTTCGTGCATCATTTAATTGATGATCACTGGGTTTTTGACTTGAATACAGCTCAGTTTTTTAAGTTGCGATGGCTTGCTGTAATCAAACTGGCAAACTCCATCCGGGCCAATCACGATCAGGGATTTGGGTCCGGGGATTAAATCGACGGATTTCATTGATTTTAGAAATTCCAATTGGTTTTGATCGATTTTCATCACGTCGCTTACATTGAAGCTTTTTAGCCCATGCTGCCCTTCGGCCAAATAGAGGTAATTCCCGGCCAATCCCAGCCCATGTGGATTGAGCATGGTATAGGCTTTTACCAAAACTGGTTTGTAAGGATCTTTGATGTCCACGACCTGCAATTCGTTGACGCCATTCCAGCAGGTATTGCCGGTTCTTAGGGTGACAAACGCGTGGTTTTCGTTGACCACTACCGGGTCACAGGCCAGCACATGTTCAAAAACAGACATGCGGGTAGGGGAGCTGGGTGTGGAGGCATCGTAAATATGCATTCCGCGGTTAGAGCCAATAAAAAGTTTATTTTGAAAAGGAAAAATAGTCTCTATTCCCCAACCTAAGTCCACTGGCTTGATGAATTTTGGATCTTTGGCGTCTTTTACATCAAAAACCCGCAGGGTACTTTGATCTACGGCATAAAGATG
>JAJLJS010000143.1:0-5299 GCA_033844545.1 Cyclobacteriaceae bacterium
AACTGAGGCTGCAGTAAGGTTCACCGTATTAGGAGCACAAACAGCCGGAGGAGCATTAATATTTAAAACAGAAGGATCGTAAACCGTTACCTGTTTAGAAATTGTTTTTACAACTCCTGATTTGGTAGAAGTAAGCGTTACAGTGTAGGTACCGGAAGTAGCATAAGTTTGAGAAGGATCTATAGCGGTAGAAGTATTTCCATTTCCAAAATTCCAAAGGTAAGTGGCATCTACTGCAGGATCTCCACCAGTGGTAAGATTGGTAAATGCTACAATTCTATTTTCACAATTTGTAGCAAAACTGAAATTTGCCACTAATGGCGTGTTTACTACAAATCCACTTCCATTATAATAGCATTGAGCGTTTCCCCCAGTGGCGTCACAAACACTATTAGGTTTTGGAGAGCCAGTTTGCCATCTAAAAAACACATCCCTTATTTCTAATTTTTCCCCCCAGTTCCAAGTAAAACTTCCAATATTTTGAGGAGTGCCTTGAGGCGTCCTGATACCTTGAAATAAGCACTCAATTCTAATACCTTTAGAAATCCCATTTGAAAACACTTCGTATTGGGCATACATTGTATTAGTATTATTTGTACTTCCTCCAAACGTTGCGAATATTGCCCCTTGAATAGGGGTTCCTAAAGGAAAATCATCAGTTGGTAAAAAATCAACATACTGCCCCTGACTATTTAACCTCTTAAACTGTAAATTAGTGACATCAGCATTATTCTGTGGACAAGATGGAAATGGAGCAGAAATTGGTCCTCCAAACTGTCCAAAAACATTGGAACTCATTCCAAGAAACCCAAATAAAAATAGGGTAATCAATAATTGAAGAGAAACCGAGTTTTTGAATCCACTTGATTTTTTAGTCCTATCCGTTTGAAAAATTGTAGAACTTTTTTGATTTAAGGATAACTGATCCATATACCTTGTTTTTAAAATTTTCGAGTTCGTAAAGATTTCTGCAATCGCTATTGCTTTAATTTCAATGAGTTAAAACCAAAAATCCTTTGAAATCCCAATCAAAACAGAAACAGATTCCATCGAAAAATGGCTGACTTACACTTTTATGCATTAAAAATACATTTTTTTGTTTTTCACATCCAAAGGTTTTCGAAAAAATTTATTTGAAATGCATTTTTTTTTATTTGAAATGATTTTTTGGTTTTTTCCAAACACTGATTATTTGCGGCCAAAAAGGGCTAAAAATGTGGATTATTACCTAGGAAAAGCGCTAAGGTTCCAGTACAATAATTCTTGATTTTGATAGGTGGCAATTTTTTGGATAAAGATCCAAATGACCATTTTTCAGCCCCTCATTGCCGTACACGGAGTTTTTTACTCCAACCGGAGACTTTCTCGTATTTTGAAAAAAAAATCACGGAAATATGAACCCTCTAGTTAAGAAATTCGGCCTGCTCTTCCTGCTAATGGGAATTGTACTATCCTTACCGGCCCAAACGAGTTACCAAACTCCACCTCAGTCCATAGCCGATTTATTCAATGCTCCGGCTACCCCTTCTGTTTCTTTCAACAAAAGTGGTGACCTGATGCTTATCCTGGAGCGCTCAGAAGCTCCATCCATTGAAGACTTGGCTCAGCCCGAACTCCGGATCGGCGGTATCCGAATCAATCCTGCCACCTCCGGCCCCAGCCGTTCCGGAAGCTTTTTCAATGTCAAACTCAAGAAAACCCGAAGCGGAGAAGAAATCCAGATCAATGGACTGCCTCAAAATCCCAAAATGAGTGGCTTTTCTTTTTCCAGAGATGAAAAGTTTTTAGCCTTTACCCAAACAGAAGCAACTGGTATTTCTCTGTGGGTAATTGATTTAAGCAACTACCAGGCAAAAAGATTAACCTCACCCATCGTCAATCAGGTTTTTGGAAATTCCTTTACCTGGATGCCGGATAATACCTTGTTGATCAAAGCAGTAAACCCATCCCGGGGTGGGATGCCAAAAGCTCCAGCCGCACCTTCTGGACCGGTGATTCAGGAAACCTCAGGAAATGCTGCACCTAGCCGAACCTATCAAGATTTGCTCAGCAATCCCCATGATGAAGCCTTGTTTGCCTACTTTATGGATTCTCAACTGATGAAAGTAAGTATGGATGGAACCCAGAAGCCTATAGGACAGCCTGCCATGATCAAATCCATGGACCTAAGCCCTGACGGGAATTACTTGATAGTTGAGGCCATTCAAAAACCATTCTCCTATCTCGTCCCTGCAGACAGATTCCCGTATTCCGTGGAAATCTGGAATGCCACAGGTGAACTAGTCAAAACCTTGGCCCAAATTCCTTTGGATGAAGTACGGCCAACGGGCTTTGATGCTACGGTGACCGGAATTAGAAGCGTCAACTGGAGAGCAGATCAGCCGGCCACCTTGTATTGGGTGGAAGCCATGGATGGAGGAAATCCACGCACCCAAGTTGCCGAAAGAGACATTGTTTATTCCCTCCAGGCACCATTTACCGGGGAAAAACAAAAACTTGCCACCACCTCCCTTCGCTTTGGTGGCATCAGCTGGTCAGATGAGACCTTCGCCATTTTGAATGAAAGATGGTTTGCCAGCCGTACAGAAAAACGATCTGTAATCAATCCGAGTAATCCTTCCCAAAGTCCAAGAGTCATCATCGAACGCTCTTCAGATGACCTTTACAATGATCCGGGAGATCCAGTTTTCACAGAAAACCAATTTGGAAGAAATGTCCTGATGAGAAACGGAGATTTGTTGTACATGCGTTCAGAAGGCGGAAGCCCTGAAGGCAGCATGCCTTTCCTTTCCACTTTCAATACCCAAACCAAAGAGCAAAAAATCCTCTGGAGATCACAAGCTCCTTATTATGAGCGTGTGGTGAAAGTATTGACTCCTGATGCGTCGGAGTTTATTACCTTAAAAGAAGGAACAGAAACCCAGCCAAATTACTGGTTGGTCAACACCAAAAAGCGAATTGCCCCTTCCCAAGTGACCAATTTTGCCCATCCTTATGAGTCCATCAAGGGGATCCAAAAGCAACTGGTTACTTATAAACGAAAAGACGGACTTAACCTCTCTGCGGTGGTCTACACTCCTGAGGGATATGATCCGGCCAAAGATGGAAGACTTCCAGTCCTGATGTGGGCCTATCCGAGAGAGTACAAATCCGCTGCAGATGCCGCTCAGGTGAGGGGTTCAAAATACACTTTCACACGCCTGAGCTGGGGTTCACCCATCTATTGGGTGACCCGTGGCTATGCCATTATGGATCAAACCGAAATGCCGATCGTAGGCGAAGGAGACAAAGAACCCAATGATTTCTTTATCGAGCAATTAGTGGCCAATGCAGAGGCGGCCATCGATCATATTGTAGATATGGGTATCGGTGACCGAAACAAAATCGCAGTCGGTGGGCATTCTTATGGGGCTTTTATGACGGCCAATTTGCTTTCTCATTCCAACTTGTTTGCAGCCGGAATCGCGCGAAGTGGAGCTTACAACAGAACCTTGACTCCTTTTGGGTTCCAATATGAGCAGAGAACATACTGGGAGGCGCCGGAAGTGTACTTTAATATGTCTCCTTTCTCTTTTGCCCATCAGGTGAAAACCCCAATTCTCTTGATTCATGGAGAGGCCGACAATAATTCCGGGACCTTCCCAATCCAGTCCGAACGCTATTACAATGCCCTGAAAGGCCATGGTGCTACAACCCGACTGGTATTCCTTCCTCACGAAAGCCATGGCTATTCCGCGAAAGAATCCGTGTTGCATACCCTTTGGGAAATGGATACCTGGCTGGAAAAGTATGTGAAGAATAAAAAATAAACAGGTTAAAATGCCTTATAATTGACCTTCCAAGTTTAAGAACCTGGAAGGTCTTTTTATATGTGCAAATACTTGGGATCTGTGATCCTTAATTAAACTAGCATGGGAAATCAATCCCTTTTTAATTTCTCACAGATGTCTCTGATGAACACAGTTAAACTCATCAGTGGAAATCCGTGTAATCTGTGAGACTTAATCAAAACCATTTCTGTTTCTCACAGATGTCTCAGATCAACACAGAAAAAATCATCTGTGAAAATCTGTGTAATCTGTGAGCCGAACTCATCCCAGATCAGCTCCCCACATCAGGATCAAAAACAGAATTCCCAGCACAATTCTATACCAACCAAAAGCTGTGAAACCATGGCTGGAAACGTACTTTAGGAATAATTTTACGGCAATCCAGGCTGAAACGAAAGCTAGTCCAAATCCGATCGCCAATAGGGACAGCTGCTCCGAAGTAAAGGCCAAATCCGATTTGATCAAATCATACCCTCCTGCAGCCATCATGGTCGGTACTGCCAAAAGAAAAGAAAACTCTGTCGCCTGCTTTTTATCCAACCCGTTAAACACCCCACCTATAATAGTGGCTGCTGCCCGGGAGGTACCTGGCACCATGGACAAGCACTGGCAAAGCCCAATGAAAAAAGCGTTTTTGTAAGAAATATCCTCCACCTCTGCCAAGGTAGATTGCTGATTCACCACCTTTTTATCAATCAAAATCAGAATCACACCTCCCAAGATCAGGGAAACAGAGACTACGATGGGATTGAATAAATAGCCTTTGATAAAATCATACGCCAATAATCCGACCACCGCTGTGGGCAGAAATGCTGCGAATAGCTTGAAGTAAATATTCAGCCCTCGGAAAAACCGCTTGATATACATCAACGCAATGGCCAGAATTGCCCCCAATTGAATGAAAACTTCGAAGGTTTTGACAAACTCATCCTCGTGAATCCCCATTGCCGCAGAGACCAAAATCATATGTCCAGTGGAAGAAATGGGTAAAAATTCCGTCAAGCCTTCGATAATTGCAATGATGATGCTTTGAAAAAGAGTCATAGTTTAAATATTAGCTGGGCAAAACTACTAATCCTCTCCGGATGCCGATCAGAGATTCAAAAATTTTAACCTAATTCATTGCCTAGTGAATAATATTTTCGTTTTTTCAACTAAACTTATTCCTTATGAAGAAACCCATTTTCCTCTGGATCCTGATTTTTTGTTGGACCCAATCTTTTTCCCAAGAACTCAAAGAAGTCAAGCTTACCAACGAAATCGAAAGTGTCACCCTTTTTCTTTCCGGTGCCCAAATTTTTGAAAAAGCCGGCGGTTCAATTCCTGCCGGAGAATCCATCTTAGAAGTCAATGGCCTTTCTCCATACTTGGATGAAAAAAGCATTCAGGTAAAAGGACAGGGGAATTTCACCATTCAAGCGGTAAACAAACGTTTGGATTTCCTGAGCGAAAAAGAGGTGGATGAACAA
>JAJLJS010000144.1:0-6182 GCA_033844545.1 Cyclobacteriaceae bacterium
TTTTTGACTGGACTGAATCAAAAAATCGGGAATTATCCCGGAGTGACGGTGGATAAAAAAACCGGGCAGGTCCATCTCAACGGAGAAAGTTTTGAAATTTTGGATTTGCCGGGTACCTACAGCCTCTTTCCGAATTCAGAAGACGAAATCATTGCCCATCGGGTCCTTAACCATACCCGCATCGAAGCAAGACCGGATTATGTCCTGATGGTCATTGATTCCTCCCAACTTTCCCGGGGCTTATTTTTGGCTACCCAATTGATTGATCTGGGGGTAAATCTGGCGATCATCCTGAACATGTCTGACCTGGCTGAAAAGCGAAAAATAGAGATCAAAACTTTTGAGCTGTTCAAGCAACTGGGGGTTCCGATTTTGTCCACGGATGCAAGAAATCAAAAGGGTCTGGAACAACTCAAGTCTTTGATCAAGGAACGGAATTTTTCGAAAGGAAATCCCTTGGTGGACATCAATCAGGTGATTCCGACAGAAATCCTGGAGAAGGTAAAGGCAAATTTTGAACTGGAAAATTCCTACCAGGCCTATCAAATGATCCGTTTCGGAGCAAAGGATGCCGCCATGCCGGAAGATTCCAGAAGATGGCTGACGGAATTGATCTCGACCACCTCGTTTGACATGCAGGAGGCCCAGTTGGAAGAAACCAAGCTCCGGTACAAAAAAATCACGGAAATCGTTTCCAAGATTGTCGTCAAAAAAGAAGAAGCTAAGCCAAAATCAAAAATAGATTCCCTGATTCTACACCCGGTCTGGGGTTACCTGATTTTTGCTGGAATTCTTTTGTTGATTTTCCAGACCATCTTTACCTGGGCTTCTTATCCCATGGATTTGATCGACGGGCTATTTGCCCAAATCAGCGGATTTTTGATGGACTCTCTCCCAGCTGGACCTTTGACTAGTCTGCTGGCAGAAGGCGTAATACCCGGGATTGGGGGAGTGGTCATTTTTATCCCACAAATTGCCCTGCTTTTTGGCTTTCTGGCGATTTTAGAAGATACAGGATATATGTCCAGGGTGGTTTTTCTGATGGATCGCTGGATGAGGCCATTTGGTCTTCATGGAAAAAGCATTGTGCCTTTGGTTTCCGGAATTGCCTGTGCGATCCCAGGAGTCATGGCGGCCAGAAATATCGCCAACTGGAAAGAGAAAATGATCACCATCATGGTGACACCCCTGATGAGCTGCTCTGCCAGACTCCCGGTGTATATCATTTTGATCGGCCTTACAGTCCCCGATGAACTGGTACTCGGATTTGTCAACTTGCAGGCCTTGGCCCTGTTGGGACTATATCTTTTGGGGATTTTCGGAGTTTTAGTGACATCCCTGATCCTGAAGCTTTATCTCAAAACGAAGGAACAAAGTTTTCTATTGGTAGAACTTCCACCTTATCGTTTTCCACGCTGGGGAGATGTGGGAATTACCATGTTTGAAAAAGCCAAAACCTTCGTCATGGAGGCAGGAAAGGTGATTTTGGCAATTTCCATCGTACTTTGGGTACTGGCTTCCTATGGCCCACCTTCCCGAATGGATCAAATCCGTGCGGAAAGTCAGGCCAGACTGGAAAATGTCACCGATGAAGAACAAATTGCCACGATTGAAGCAGAAACCTCCTCTCTCCTTTTGGAAAACTCCTTCATCGGAATCATGGGCAGAGCCATAGAACCTGCCATCAGACCTTTGGGTTACGATTGGAAAATCGGAATCGCCTTGATTACCTCATTTGCAGCAAGGGAAGTTTTCATCTCCACCATGGCGACTATTTATAGTATCGAAGGGGATGCAGAGGATGAATTGACGATTCGGGAAAAACTCAACCAACAAATCAATCCAGTCACTGGAGAGAAAATATTCAATAAGGCAACTTCCTTCTCGTTGATGGTGTTTTATGTGTTTGCCATGCAGTGCATGAGTACGCTTGCAGTGGTCAAAAGAGAAACAAAAACCTGGAAATGGCCCATCATCCAAACCGTTTATATGAGTGCCTTGGCTTACTTGATGGCATTTCTCACGTACCAAATTCTAGCTTAGCATGTGGCAGGAGATTATCGTAGCACTGGTGGTTTTAGGAGCCATGGCCTATTTGGGCAGGAAGTTTTTTGGAAAAACCAAAACCCAGCCCGGATGCGACAAATGTGCGAAGGGTTAATCTTGGCTCTTTTTAGGACTAAGGTTTTTTGATACATTTGGTCCATGGGCAAAATCGCCAGCCAAAGCATTCAGACCGCCATTTTTTCCTACATCGGAGTAGTATTGGGCTATATCAATGTACTTTGGCTTTACCCTTACTCTTTGGATGCCACCCAACTCGGCACCTTTCGCACGATTCAGGATCTTGGACTTTTGTTTGTTCCTTTCGCCCAATTGGGAGTCGGGCATGGAATCACCCGGTTTTTTCCTCAGCTGGAAAGCAGGCAATCCGCCTTCCTTAGCTTCAGTTTGCTCATCTCCCTGTTGGGTTTTTTGGGGGTGTCTTTGTTGTTTTTTGGATTCAAAGAACAAGTGGTGGGTCTTTTTGCCACCAATTCTCCGGAAGTCATTGATTTTTTGGGAGTAGCGCTTCTTATCACACTTTTTTCCTTGTTGAGCAGTGTGCTGGATTCCTATGGAAGATCCTTTCTCAAAGTCGCCATCCCCACTTTTTTCAGGGAAGTCTTTCTGAGATTTTTGACCTCTGTATTGGTGGGGATTTATTTATTGGACTGGATCAATTTTGATCAAGTTATTATGGGATTGACCCTCGTCTACGGGATTGCTCTTGCGGGGGTCTGGATTTATTTGATTTGGTTGGGGGTATTAAAATTTGATTTTAGCTGGGGAAATTTTCCCATAGGCTTCCGAAGCTCTTTTCTTCGCTTTAGCCTGATCACCTTTTTGGCTACGGCTGCATCTACCTTGATCATGAAGATAGATTCCATCATGGTCAGCTCCATGATCAGTTTAGAGGCCAATGCGATATATTCCATTGCCTTCTACATGGCCTTGGTGGTGGAGCTTCCCAGAAGGGCCATTTCCCAAGTTTCCATGCCCGTGATTGCTGATCATTTTGCAAAAAACCAGCTCCATTCCATCAATGTACTGTATCGGCAAATCTCCAATAGGCAGCTTTACATCTGCATCTTGCTTTTTGCCTTGATTTGGAGCAGTATTGATCAGATTTATCATTTCGTCCCGAATAGAGAGATTTATCAGGCCGGGAAGTGGGTGGTGTTTTACATCGGACTCGGGAAAATTTTTGATGTGGCTTTTTCGGTCAACAGTGAAATATTGGTTTTCTCGAAGTATTACCGATTTAATTTGATTTTGACCATAGCCATGAGTCTTCTGATTATTGCCGTGAACTATTGGCTGATCCCGATTTATGGAATTGAAGGAGCAGCGATCGGGTCCGCCATGGTCATGTTGATTTTCAATGGGGTGAAATTCCTGTATTTAAAAATCAGGCTAAACTTGGATCCTTTCAGCTGGAATACACTAAAAATTCTTTTTACGGGAACTGCTTGTTTTGTGGCTCACGAACTGGAGTTGACTTACCTCTCTCCGATCGGAAATATCATTTTAAAGTCACTCGTGGTGGTCTTGACCTTCATCGTATTCTCCATGGTCTTCAATCTCGGGAAAGAGGAATGGGAATTTATCCGGAAAAAGTTTAAAAAGTCCGGGCCTTAGAGTGTTACAAACCTCCATATAGACAAGATTTGAGCTGCCTTAAAACCGCAAACTTCCACTGTTATCCTGCTTTTTGTGCGAGGTCCCGAGGAGCCCCGATAGCAATCGGGATCGGGATGAGGCCTGTTTTTGGAGAGGGCTTCACTCGTAATTGTATTTAACTTGTGAAGTTTGAACATGTCGACGGCCCGGACATTGCAAATATACGAATCAAGTTAGGAGGAGTTGGTTTATTCACGTATTTATTGAAAATTCAATCTTATGAAATGGAGTTAAAATTCGTCAATCCAAATTTTATTCGCTCCCAAAATAACAGGGATGAGGCCCAATTCACCCCGGAGAACTACCTCTGGTAGAAATCAAAATTTTATTTTGCATATTTCTGAATAGATTGATTCCCTAGAATTAACTTTGCAGTGCAAAACCTCCCTTGCCATGTATTTGATTAAAAAATTGATCGTTTGTCTTGACCAGACTCCTCTGGATCAGACTTTGATTGAACAAGCTGCTTTCATCGCAAAAGTGAATCAGACCAAAAAAGTCTATTTTGCCAATGTGATCAAAAATCTCTCTATCCCCAAAGAGGTCTTGGAGGAGTTTCCCAATCTGGTGGAGAATATGATCAATGAGCGGAAAGAAGCCATGGAAAAGATGGTTCAAGAGCACTTTCCGGAAATCAAAGGTCTTACCATCAGCTATGTGGTAAAAGAGGGAAATCTTTCCAAAAAGATCCTCAAACTCGCTGAAGAAAAATCAGCGGACATGATCATTATCGGTCGGAAAGTAGAGCTTCCCGGCACGGGAGTGGCTTCTCAAAGGCTTGCCCGTAGAGCCAGTTGCTCACTTTTGATTGTCCCGGAAGGATCCAAACCTAAAGTCACCAAACTATTGGTCCCCAGCGATTTTTCAGATTACTCCAAGGATGCTCTGGAAGAGGCCGTGATGATCGCCTCCAAACACGGAGGAACGGCCGAGATTGTTTGTCAGAATGTTTTCAGTGTTCCTTCAGGCTATCATTTTACCGGGAAAAGCTACGAGGAGTTTACCGAGATCATGAAAATGCATGCCGAGATAAACTTTAAGAAATTTATCCGGAAAATAGACACCAAAGGAATCAAAATTACTCCCATCTATACCAAAGACGATGACGATGATCCCGTTCAGGAAATCGTGTCCAAGGCGGTAGAAATCGAAGCTGATGTAATCATTATCGGTGCCAAAGGCCGAACGGCTGCCACTGCACTTTTCATCGGCAGTATGGCCGAACGCCTGATTCAGTACAACGACAGCCTTCCCTTGTTGGTCACCCGACCCAAAGGAAAAAATGCCGGGATATTGGATTACATTCTTGAGATTTGAGTCTGAATAGTTGAGCCCGGAGGCAAGGGGCAATCAGCAAGTTGCAAAGGGTAAAAAACAAAGGGAAATGGAAAAATCCAATGGGCTATTTGCAATAGGCTATGGATCAAACTCAAATGGAAATATGCAGCTAGAATAAAGAATTTACCTTGATTTTTTTGCCTTGATTAATATTTTGAGATGATCATTCTTTACTCAATTACCAAAAAATTTTAATATTTCTCTGGATGGTTGATCATATGGCCAAGAAGCCTACCGATTTCTTCTGATTTACTAATAAGAATTTCGTATATCTCATTAGGGATGTATCCACAGGTGAGTGCAAAAAGAAGCCAAACCTGAGTTTCACTATTTTCCATATCTGCATCTGAAACTTTGGAAACAAAGTGTTTGGGATATTGCTTTTTCCTATACGACTCCCCTAAGTTTGAACAAACAGACCTACTTGATCTTCTTATTTGATCAATGAGTGAGAATTTTTCCTCAGAAGGGAAATTTTTACTGAGATGAAAAATCTCCATTGCCAAATCAAACGCAAGCTTAAAAACTTTCAACTTCCTGACATCCATAAGAATAATACAAAAACATTTCCCTAAATTTAATTTCTTCTTTTTAAAAAAGGAGGAAGTCCAACTATTTATTTATTTAAAAAATATTACCCTCAATATTTGTAAAATCCTTTCAACCAGGATTCGATTTTAAATTATATCCTTTTTTCTCAACAAGATCAATTGCCTCCTGCCCTTTGCCTCCTGCCCTTTGCCTCTTGCCCTTTGCCCTTTGCTCTTTGCCTCTTGCTTTTTGCCTCTTGCCCTTTGCCTCTTGCCCTTTGCCCTTTGCCTCTTGCCCTTTGCCTCTTGCTCTTTGCCTCTTGCCCTTTGCTTTTTGCCTCTTGCCCTTTGCCTCTTGCCCTTTGCCTTTCGAAAATCTAATTTGATATGAAAATTTTAAATTAAACTTTCAGCCTCAAGGATTGTCTAAACTCCAAAATGAAAGAATTTGATCAGCAAATCCTGGAAAAAATCCGCTCTCCCTTTACCCGGGAAATAGGATTCAGACTATTGATCGAAACTTATCAGCGAAGAGTCTATCAGGTAATCCGAAGAATGGTTTTGATTCACGAGGATGCCGATGATCTCACC
>JAJLJS010000145.1:0-9606 GCA_033844545.1 Cyclobacteriaceae bacterium
TTCAAAGCTTCGGTAGAAGTGATTACCCGGTCCTTGTCCAGTTTGATAAAGGGCAAAGAAGAAGGTTTAGAGCCAGTGGCAATGATGATGTTTTTACCCTGAATTTCTGTGGTAGAATCGTCCTCCTTGGTCACCTTGATAGTAGTGGCATTGACAAAAGAACCCAAACCTTGGTGAACATCGATTTTGTTTTTCTTCATCAAAAACTGAATCCCGTCCACATTTTGCTTGACTACCTCATCTTTTCTGGAGATCATCTGTCCCAAATCAACTTTTAATCCCTTGACCTCGATTCCATGGGTTTTGAAGGTGTGGGAAGCATTGTGAAAATGCTCAGAGGAGTCCAAAAGTGCTTTGGAAGGAATACAACCTACATTCAGGCAAGTCCCACCCAAGGTGGAGTATTTTTCAACAATTGCGGTTTTCATCCCGAGCTGAGCGCAACGAATCGCTGCCACATACCCTCCAGGACCAGAACCGATTACTATGACGTCGTACATATTTTGATCTTTGTACCAGGTACTAAGTACAATGTACCAAGCATCCGGAAATTATACATTTAGACTTTTTTTAAGCTTTGCAACCATGTTTTGAATATGAGCTAGTTGCAATTCAAGTTTCTGATAATCTTCATCAGAAATGAAATTCAATCTATTAGAAATAATTAATTGCGTATCCAATTCAAATGAAGAGCCTTGGGCTATTCCCAAGAAATTATTGAATTCTTTCGAGGTGTTCCTTCCTGCTCCCTCTGCAATATTTGAAGGTATCGAAATTACACTTCTGTTTATCTGACTTATTAGTCCGAACTTTTCCTCTTTGGGAAGCTTTTCAGTTAGTTGATAAACCTCAACTGCCAACTCAATGGACTTTTGCCAAACAAGTAATTCTTTGTAACGATTCATAAGAAAATGGTTTAGGTTAAAAATAGTCTCCTCAAATTAACCTAAACCTTCCTTATTTACTATATCTCAATACTTTGTACTTACTACTTGGTACTTCGTACAAAGTATTAAACTCCAAACAACAATCGAGTTGGATCTTCCAGAAGCTGCTTCACCCGAACGAGGAAGCTTACCGATTCCCGACCGTCGATGATTCTGTGATCATATGAAAGGGCCACATACATCATTGGAAGGATTTTCACCTCGCCGTTTACAGCCATAGGTCTTTCCACAATATTGTGCATTCCCAGAATCGCTGATTGAGGAGCATTGATGATCGGAGTGGACATCATCGAGCCAAACACGCCGCCGTTGGTGATGGTAAATGTTCCTCCGGTCATTTCCTCGATAGAAAGCTTATTGTCACGGGCTTTGCCTGCAAGTCTGACGACTTCTTTTTCAATCTGGTCAAAAGACAAAGTTTCAGCGTTTCGGATCACAGGTACCACCAGGCCTTTTGGAGCGGACACGGCAATAGAAATATCACAGAAATCATTGTAGACGATCTCGTTTCCATCGATCATGGCATTCACAGCCGGCCACTCTTGTAGTGCAACGCAAACGGCCTTGGTAAAGAAGGACATAAATCCCAGACCTACACCGTGTTTTTCTTTAAACTGGTCTTTGAATTTGGATCTCAAATCCATGATTGGTTTCATGTTGACTTCGTTAAATGTTGTCAACATTGCTGTTTCATTTTTCACGGACACCAATCGGCGAGAAACTGTTTTCCGAAGTGAAGACATTTTTTCTCTTCTGACATTTCTGGAACCGGATGATTTTGGAGCTGATTCAGAAGATTTTTCCGTAGTCGGTGCTTCAGTTTTAGAAGAAGGAGCTGGCTTTTGGGCACTCAATGCGTCTTCTTTGGTAATTCTTCCATCTTTACCAGTCCCTTCAATAGAGGAAGCGGAAATTCCCTTTTCGGAAAGTATTTTGGATGCCGCAGGAGAAGCATGGCCAGCAGCATAATTGGCCGATGAAGAAGCCGATGAAGCAGCTGGAGTTTCAGATTTTGGAGATTCCGCAGGAGCAGCGTCTGTTACTTCAATTTTGCAGATCATGCCTCCGATCTCCAACACATCACCTTCTTTGGCAACATGACGAAGAATTCCTGTAGCCTCAGCCGGAAGCTCAAAAGTTGCTTTGTCAGAATCTACTTCTGCAATGATTTCATCCAAGCTGACAAAATCACCGTCTTTCTTTATCCAATTTGCCAAAGTCACTTCGGTGATGGATTCTCCCACCGTTGGCACGATCATTTCCTTTACCTCGCCGCTAGCTTCCGCCTTTTTCTTAGTGGATTCTGACGGTTCAGAGGGTTTGGATTCGGGTTCAGACTTCCCGGTTTCATCGGTTTCTTCGATTAAGCAGATCAATCCGCCGATTTCGAGTGTATCACCTTCCTGAGCCTTGATTCTCAAAACTCCGGCGGCTTCTGAGGGAAATTCAAAAGTGGCCTTATCTGACTCCAATTCACAGAGTACTTCGTCCATTTGAACGACATCTCCATCTTTTTTAAACCATTGGCCTACAGTTACTTCCGAGATTGACTCGCCGACTGAGGGTACTCTCATTTCTTTGCTCATGGTCCTAATTTTATTCCTTCAAAATGGGGAAGGATGGTTTTTTTGTGATTTATTTCTTTAAAAACGCCCTAGGAAACACCTCAGGGTCAGGGTAATCATTTTAGTTTCAGAGCTTGCGAAACAATGGTCTTCTGCTCTTCCACGTGAACTTTGTTGTATCCGGTGGCCGGAGAAGCACTTGGCTTTCTCGCTATCACACTCATCGGAAGGTCTTTGTACAAAAGTCTCAACAGATAGTTCCAATAGCCCATGTTTTCTGGCTCTTCCTGTACCCATACTACCTCAGCGCCTTTGTAGGCCTTCAAGGCTTCCAAAATTTGGGTTTTTGGAAGGGGATGCAATTGTTCCACTCGGATGATAGCTACATTTTTGATTTTATCTTTTTCTCTGACCTCTTCCAAGTCATAAAATACTTTCCCGGTACAGAGGATCACGCGTTTGACGTCTTTAGGATTGACGGTTGTATCCGGAAGAACTTCCCGGAAGTGTCCGCTGGTAAATTCAGACAATGGAGAAACCACCTTTGGATGTCTCAGAAGGGATTTTGGAGACATCACCACACAAGGCTTTCTGAATTCCCAAGCCAATTGTCTCCTTAACAGATGGAAGAAGTTAGAGGGTTCGGTGATGTTTGCCACGACCATATTATATTCTGCAGAGAGCTGCAAAAATCGCTCAGGGCGTGCATTGGAGTGCTCAGGACCTTGGCCTTCATACCCATGAGGCAGCAGCATCACGATTCCGTTCATTTTTTGCCATTTAGATTCCCCTGAGGAAATAAACTGGTCAATCATAGTCTGTGCACCATTGGCAAAATCTCCAAACTGGCCTTCCCAAATGGTCAGGGAGTTTGGATTGGCCATTCCATATCCATATTCAAAACCCAAAACTGCATATTCAGAAAGAAGGGAGTTGTAAATATAGAAAGGACCTTTTCTTTCCTTCATCTCTTTGAGAGAGTTGTAGGGCTGGTTGGTATTCGCATCATGAATCACAGCATGACGGTGGGAGAATGTTCCTCGCTGTACGTCCTGACCGGTAATTCGGACAGTTTTGCCATCCAAAAGCAAAGAGCCATAGGCCAAAAGTTCGGCGGCAGCCCAGTTCAGTTCTTTGGATTCAAAGAACATGTCCTTACGCTGCTTCATTTGCACTTCAATCTGCTTGATTGGCTTAAAGCCCTTTGGGATCGTTGTCAAGGCCTCGGCCACTTTTTCAATGTATTCAGCAGGAATTCCGGTATCAGGTGATTTTTCAAAATCTTCCGGCTTGGACCTTCTCAGGCTTCCCCATTCTCTTTCAAACTTGGTGGCTTGGTACGGAAGAGGCTTTTCCTTAACCATATTCAGACGATCCTGCAGCAATTGACGGAATTCTTCATCCATCTGAGCCGCAATTTTTGCATCAATATCCCCTCTTTCGGTCAACCTCTTGACATAGATCTCTCTTGGGTTTGGATGCTTGGAAATGATATTGTAAAGCTCAGGCTGAGTGAATTTGGGTTCGTCGGATTCGTTGTGGCCGTGTCTTCTGTAGCAGACCATGTCCACAAAAATATCTTTGCTAAACTTCTGCCGGAATTCTGCGGCAAGTTTGGCGGCAAAAACAACTGCTTCTGCATTGTCCCCATTGACGTGGATGACTGGTGCGTCGATGATTTTTGCCACATCCGTGCAATAAATCGAAGATCTGGCGTCGTCAAAATCGGTGGTAAATCCTACTTGGTTATTGATCACAAAGTGGATGGTACCTCCGGTATTGTATCCTTTTAGTCCGGCCATTTGAGTCACCTCATAGACGATGCCCTGGCCTGCAACGGCTGCATCTCCATGAATAAGGATAGGAAGAGCTTTGGTTGCATCTCCTTTGTGCTCATGGTCAATCTTTGCTCTGACAAATCCTTCCACTACAGGATTCACAGCCTCTAGGTGGGATGGATTAGGGGCAAGTTTCAGGTGAACTTTCTTCTGATCCGGAGTGACGATGTCTGAGGAATAGCCCATGTGATATTTCACATCCCCATCACCCATGGTCAAATCCGGTTTGGCAGTTCCTTCGAATTCTGAGAAAATCTGCTCATAAGTCTTGCCCATCACATTGGCCAAGACATTCAATCGACCGCGATGCGCCATACCGATCATCACTTCCTCCACACCATGAATGGCTGCCGTATTAATCACAGCATCAAGGAATGGGATGGTACTCTCCCCTCCCTCCAAGGAGAATCTCTTTTGACCAAGGTATTTGGTATGCAAAAAGTTTTCAAAAACTACCGCCTGATTCAGCTTGAAAAGGATTCTCTTCTTTTCCTCAGTAGAAGGATTAAAGGCCAAAGCTTCTTTTTCAACTTTGGTTTTGAACCAGTCCAACATCTCCGGATCCCGGATATATAGGTACTCAAAGCCCATCGGCCCTTCGTAAATCGTTTTCAGAGCAGAGATAATATCTGCCAATTTTGCCTTCCCAATGCCGATTTCATTCCCTGCTTGGAAAACCGTATTCATGTCTGCCTCACCCAAACCAAAATCTTGTGGGTCAATGAGTGCTTTTCGATCTCTTCTTTCCCTTACCGGATTGGTCTTGGATCTTAAATGTGCTCTGGAGCGATGGGCATGGATCAAAGCTCGCACTTTAATCTCTTTTGGCAGTTGCTCCATGTCCATGATCGTACCTGGAGTGGCCAATGCCCCATTTTTGGGCTGAGGCTTTGCAGAAGATTCCGTGGTACCATTTCCGTTTTCTTCTTGACCATAATTGGCTAGCGCAAAGTCAAAGCCATCAAAAAACTCTTTCCAACTAGGGTCTATTGAGGAAGGGTCATTTTTGTACGTAGCGTAAAGCTCATCGATATAGGAGACATGAGCGTTAGCAATAAAGGAGAATTTATCCATGCTTTTTGTTTCAGAAGAAAACAAAGCTAAGCCCTATTTTTCAAAATCAAAAACTGCTTATTTGTATTTCCAAATATACATTTGGCAATAAAAAAGCAGTGCCCAAAGGACACTGCTTTCAATTAGTTTAATTTATGCTTAACGCAATGCTGGCCAAGGTTTACCGGCATTGGACTTCACTGCTACGGTACCAAACTCGCCATAGGTATTCACCCACTCAAAGGTCAAGACCTGAGGAGTGGCGCTCAATACAGTCATAGAATAGCTATCACCATATTTATCTGTTCCAGTCATGGTCAACCTACCGCAAGCATCATTGATTCTTACGTTTCCGCTACCCCATGTGTCTGGGTAACACTGCTGCCAAGCACCAAAAGTACCATCAGATACTGTATAAGAGCCAGGAGCAGATGCTACTGCTGTCCAAGTAGTGGACCCTGAGAATACTTTTCCGCAGAAAGTCTCCAGATGATCAAATTGATATGTACCTGCAAGATCCGAAGGACAGATTACACTCACTGGATACTGGAATGGAGATGCGTAGAAAGGAGCACCGGCCACGTTGGTTGTTACGTTGTCAGAGCTGAATCTTCTACCGAATTTGTCGTTCAGCACTAGTCTGAATTCAAACACGTCTCCCCCTTCAATCTGAGCCTGAGTCAGGCCAACAGCAGAAATCGCCTCAGCAGCGGTCACTTCAAAAGAAGTTCTCAAGAATCTTGATTCACTGTTAGGCTGAAAATCTGATGCCTGTAGGGTTTTTACGATCACATCGTTTACAGGGGTGTATTGCAAACCTACTCCAGGGATCAATCTTCTGTGACGGACACGGATTTCCACAGTTTCCACTGTTGCTCCGTCTTCCTTATCAACTGCCTCCAAAGTCAAGGCAAACTTAGAAGCAGCCAAGTTGAAGAAGTTGAACGTTGTGCTCGTTCTAGCGATAGTTCTCAAGTAAGCACCGTTGTCGAATGTGGTATAAGGAACATTGGGTTCGATAGTATCCCGACAAGAGCTTAGAAAGATGAGCGCCATTGCGAACAAGCCGAAACTATATTTTAGCATTTTCATTTTTTCTAATTTTTTGGTTAATAAATCCAAGGTGATGCAGGATTATTATCCCAGAACACTTGTTGCGCAAGATTACTCTTCTGACTAGCATTCAGGTTAGTCACAACATAGTTGTTTGGATACAAGAATGAACGGATGAAAGGACCTGGGTTTTCTTCCAAAGCAGGCTGAATTTTTGCTGGCTTACCAGTTCTTCTGTAAAGGTTGAAAGCCTCTTTGCCGTTTCCATATAACGCCAACCAATATTCGGTTCCAATCACATTCAATTTAGCGTCTGCATTGGCAGCAGCATCATATCTGTTTCCTACAAAAGAGATGTAGTTGTCAACAGATCTGTTGAACTGATCTGCAGGATCAAATGCGGTGATTACTGATGCTTCAGCGGTAGTCAAAGAAAACAATCTCACATAGTTCATTTGCTTTCTGATACCAGACAACAAGTAGTCCTTAGCATTTCCTGTAGTTCCTAAGGTAAGTGCAGCTTCCGCCAACATGAAATCTACATAAGCAGCCAACATGATTGGATGAACTCCAGCACCTCTTCCACCCAATTGCGGGTTGTTTACAGGAGCAGCTGAATTGTTGTCAAATCGTCCACCTGAAGGATAAACTCCATAGGCAGTTCTTGCCAAACCATCTGGTGGAATACCGTCTGGATCCAAATGATCTCTACCCCAATATCCTCTGTTTCCCGCTGGATTACAGTATGGGAATTGACCTACAAGATAATGAGGTGGAGCAATCTGGTTGATACATTCTTGTTCATCAGGATTGGTTGTATTGGTCAATCTCTGACGATACATGTAGTACCGAACTCTAGGATCATCAAAGCCTTTTTCGACAGTCAAATGATGCATAAAGAAGGTAGACTGATAATCACCACCACCAGAAGTATACTGACCCGCAAACTTAGGATGTCTGGAATCAGGGTCAGCTGAAGTAGTTCCAAATTGGAAAACAAAGTCATCACTGGCAGCAAGAGTAGCCCCTGTCTTCAGCATGTTGTTTTCCGCGATCAGAGCGTTGATCCCTGATCTGGAACCTGCCGGATCGATCAATCTTCTAGTCAAGAAATATCTCAACTTCAAAGTATTCACCAATCGAACCCACTTAGTATAATTTCTATTGTAGAAATAATCATTTGGAGTACCAGCAGAGTTGACGGTGAAATGCGTTTTTGCTTCATCCAATAAGGTAGCCGCAGCGGTATAAATCGCCACATCCTCATCCACATTTGGGTTGAAATTAGCAGGATCCAAAGCCTCCGAATATGGAACATCACCAAAGGTATCTACCAAATCAAACAGCACCATGGCTTTGATCGTCTTGGCAATCCCCAGGTGTCTCTGCAAATTTGCATTGACTGCCAAAGGCTCCAAGAAATCAATATCCGCCAAGATCCCCGCATAGGCCGTTGACCAAGTACCGTTGGTAGCTGGGGCAGTGTAGGCCAATTCATACAAGGCCGAGCCTTGGTTGATTTGTCTTGTCAGACGAGCACCGTCATCAGCAATTCCATACCACAATCCCTGATATCCTAGCTGAATACTGTTCAGCAAAAAGTCGGGGTTTGCAGTTGATGCGTTAACAGCGTTGGGGTTTTCCAACAGTTCATCTAACTTTTCTTCACAAGACGTGGCGAACAGCATCGCAGATGCCAAAGTCACGCTATATATAAATCTTTTCATTGTCATTTCTAGTTTAGGGTTAGAAAGTAAGAGTTAACGTTCCACCCAATCTTCTTGAGCTAGGACCAGTCACGAAGTCAAATCCAAGACCGTTACCCACACCGGTACCCAACACGTCTACATCATAGTTCATGTTTGGTGGGAAGTTAACAGCGAGGAACCACAAGTTGGTACCGCTAAGCGCGAAAGAAGCTCTCTTGAACGGTGTCTTCGCCATCAAGGTATTAGGCAACTGATAAGACAAAGACACTTCACGAAGTCTCCACATGGATCCATCGAATACGTTTGGCTCGTCTGTTGCACCTTGATAGCCAGAGAAGAAGTAGTCAGAGGCAGAAATCTGATAGTCGTTAGGAATATAGTTCGGAGAACCATCTGCCTTCACACCATCTTGTCTAACACCTGGCATGATAAAGGTCAACTCTCTATCAGCAACTGGATCTTTGGTCACCCCTCTAGCAAGAGTGGCTGTTACTGTATTGGAGTACACAGCACCTTTGTGTCTGTATTCCAACATTACGTTCAATGTAAATCCTTTGTAAGTAAAGTTGTTGATCCAGGAACCATTCCACTGAGGATTGGGATCACCCAGCTCTACCAGATCGGGAGCAGCTTTGTGGACACCATTGGAAAGGATGATAGGTTGGCCGGTTTCTGGATCTCTATCAAAGCCAATACCTTTGATGATATTGAATGGTCTGCCTGGGATGGCAAAGTTACCCAAGGTAGTAAAACCTGCGACCACTACTTCTTCCAATCCACCGCCTAGTTCGACAACTTCACTGCGATATTTACCCCAGTTTACGGTGGAATTCCACTCAAATCCAGAAGCTGTGGAAACAGGAGTCACAGTGGCCTGAAGTTCAGCACCACGGGTTCTGATTTTACCGATATTGGTAAATGTGCTGGTAAAACCTGTAGAAGGATCAATTGGAGCCTGAGTGATCAGATTCGATGTATTTTTTTCATACAAGGAAAGATCAAATCTCAGCTTGTTGTTGAACATCACAGCTTCTACCCCAAACTCTAATTCACCGATCAATTCAGGCTTCAAGTTAGGATTACCCAAGATGTTGGAAACAGAGTGAGTCTGTGTTACACCGCCTCGATCGAAAGCTCTCGCACTTTGTGCCAAAACGTTTCTGGTTCTGTAAGGTGAAGGATAACCTGCTGAAGTACCATATCCTAAACGAAGTTTCAAATCATTTACCGTGGAAGAATTCCAATCAAATGCAGTGGAAGGAATAAAGGAAATAGAAGCTCCCGGGTACAGAATGCTTCGGTTTTCCGGCTCCAAGGTAGAAGTCCAGTCATTTCTTGCAGAAAGGTTCAGGAAGAGGTAATCCGAATAATCCAAGGTGATGTTACCATATACCCCATATCTTCTTTCCTCTGATCCGAAAGTCATCGTTCCGCCGGAATA
>JAJLJS010000146.1:0-1427 GCA_033844545.1 Cyclobacteriaceae bacterium
TTTGGTCATTCCTGCCAATTCCAGTACTGGGACATTGACTGTCAATGTAGCCAATACAGGTAAACTAGGAGGTTCTGTGGACTTGTTGTTGCAGTTGGATGGAAATGCGACGATTTCCTCAAGCACAAACTACAACCAAGTTCAATTAAGGATTACAAGACCAAATCCTTAATTTATTTTAAATTTATAGAGAGGCTGTTTCTTTCGGGAGGCAGCCTCTTATTTTTAAATAGTATTTCAAAACCAACTATATTAAAGGCTATGAAGAGATTTTCTTTGCTATTTCTGATGTTTTTGACAGGATTTTATTCAAGTCAGGTCTATGCGCAGCTTGCAGTCCTTCGTGATAGCGGGACGGGGATTCCGATTACAGTCAATCCCTACCGGGAAGTAAAAGGTAGTGCTTATATCCAGGATTTTAAGCAGGGGACATTGGATCTTTTGGATGGAAGAAAAGTGGAGGGATTGCAAATTGCGCTGAATGGATATGAACATACCTTGGAATACAAATTGGAAGGGAATCTTTATGCCTATGCCGCAGATAAGCTGAAGGGATTTTCCATCCAAAATGAAGGTGGGGAGACCTTAAGGTTTACTTCCGAGTATATGGTACCTACACTTTCCAAAAAGAGGTTTTTACAGATTGTAGAAGAAGGCAAATACACCCTGCTTCTTCATTCGTATAAAATCATGGTAGATGATGTGGCAGCTACTTATGGTGCTCAGGCAGCCAAGGCGTTTCAAAATCAGGAAGATTATTTCATTGTTAAAGCTGGAGAAATTTATCTGGTCAAAAACAAAAACAAAGACTTGGAGGAAGTTTTTGGACAAGATTATTCCAAAGCCATGGAGATTCAAAAAAGCCAAAAACTCAATCTGAAGAATTTGTCAGACTTGGCTGTTTTGGTTCGGACTCTAAATCAATAGGCAGAGTTATAAGGGAAGCCTATTCTCCGGATTTTATTCTGGGGAGTTTTTTTATAATTTTGCGTCCTATTTAGGACAGAAATGATTCACATCTCCCGCAAGGAACACTTCAACGCAGCACACAAACTTTGGAATCCAGCCTGGTCTGACGAGAAAAACTTTGAGGTTTTTGGCCCTTGTGCCAATGTCAATTGGCATGGTCATAATTTTGAGTTGATTGTGACTGTGAAAGGCTTTCCAGATCCTGAAACGGGTTTTGTGGTAGATTTAAAGCGCTTGAGTACCCTGATTCGAAGACTGGTGATCGACAAAGTGGATCACAAAAATCTGAATGTTGACGTGGATTTCATGCAGGGAAAACTTGCGAGCTGTGAGATTTTGGTCATGGAATTCTGGAAAATTTTAGAACCGGCTATCAAGGAAATCACCAAATATGGCGGGCTATATAAACTTACCCTTTACGAGACGCCTAGGAATTATGTGGAATATTACGGTGAGTA
>JAJLJS010000147.1:0-22390 GCA_033844545.1 Cyclobacteriaceae bacterium
GAAGAAAATCCGGAAGGAAATTGATTACAGTGGAGCGGAATTGGAGCAGATCGTGAATGAGCCTGAGTTCAAAAAGATGTTTAAGGGAATCGAAGGAGAAAAGCTGAAGACAAGTCCCAGGGAATACGAAGGGGACCACCCCTATATTGAATACCTTAGGCTGAAAAGCTTTACCGTATCCCATCCGATTTCGGATAAGGCGGTGGAGTCGGGAGCCTTTTTGACGTTTGCTATGGATGGATTCAAGAAGATGAAGCCATTCAATGATTTTTTGGCAAGAGCTATTGAAGACGTTGAAGACGGATCAGGAATTTTATAATTCAAAGTCACTTACCTGAAATACATATTCCTCCATGGCTACATTTTCGGGGTTTTGTGGGTCAGTCTGGATGAATTGAACAGTGATCTGATCATATTCTTTCGCATTTTCAAAATCCTTCAAATAAAGTTCTGCACACTTTCTGGCTAGAATTTCTCGTTGATTGGAAAGGGTTTTAGGGTCACCATTTCCTAATTTCAAAAAAATGGTAGAACCAAATTCACTGGAAGTGGAGAGTTCTACATTCATGTTTTCAAAATCACCCAAAGCCCGGATTTCTTCCGAAGGCATGACTCCTTTTCCTATCATGACTTCTATCCCTTTGAAGGCATAATGTGCGATTTGTTCAGGTTCGCAGGCACAAGAGAATAAATTTTGGCAGAGAACCAAAAGAATTAGAAATCGCAATCCTTTCATTGAAAACTGATGTATCGAAATATGATTTAAGCTAAGAAAAGTTTTAGGAAACAAAAAAAGCTCCACATTTCTGTGAAGCTTTTGTGGAGGATAACGGATTCGAACCGATGACCTTCCCGAATGCTTTCGGGACGCACTAGCCAACTGATCTAATTTGAGGCAAAAAAAAAACTCCACATTTCTGTGAAGCTTTTGTGGAGGATAACGGATTCGAACCGATGACCTCTACACTGCCAGTGTAGCGCTCTAGCCAACTGAGCTAATCCCCCATTATAGTTTGAAAACTGCTTTGTTCCAGTAAAAACTTTGGGAGCTAATCCCCAAACGGAGTGCAAATATAGAACGGGTTTTATTTCCCGCAAATATTTATTTATTCCTGGGAGTAATTTATTCGGGTCAGGATGCTTCTGCCCAAAGTCACTTCGTCAGTAAATTCCAATTCTCCACCCACTGGAATTCCCCGTGCTATGGTGCTGACTTTTATCCCTGAATCTTTCAGCCTTTTACTTAAATAGAAAGATGTGGTGTCACCTTCCATAGTGGCGGACAGTGCCAGAATTACTTCCTTGATCTCACCAATGGCCACTCTATTGAGTAAGCTTTCAATTTTCAACTCATCCGGACCGATTCCCTGAATGGGGGAAATCACTCCACCGAGTACATGGTATACCCCGTTGTATTGATTGGTGTTTTCTATAGCTAATACATCCCGAATATCTTCTACCACGCAAATAAGGCTTCGATCTCTTCGAAGACTGAGGCAAATGCTGCATTCGTCTTTGTCGGAAATGTTGTGGCAGGTTTTACAATACTTGATTTCTTCCCTCATTCTGGTCAATGACAAAGCAAGGGCTTCTGTCACAGCCTCATTTTGTTTCAACAGATGTAAGGCCAGCCGAAGCGCAGTTTTTTTTCCAATGCCCGGAAGCCTGGAAATTTCAGTTACTGCATCTTCTATGAGTTTGGAAGGGAAGTTCAAGAAATAAGGGGTTAGACGATTGCTGCTTGAATACCGGCGTCCAAAATAGCCTCGCACATGGGCTTAAGTTCTGCTTTGGATCCTTTCTTGACTGCACATTTTCCTTTGTAATGAATGATCAAAGTGCACTGTTCTGCCTGTTCTGGGCTGTGGTTACATACTTGGATCAAGACTTTTATTACATGATCAAATGTATTGACGTCATCATTGAATACGACCAGGTCAGAATCTTCCTGATCCAACAACTCTTCGAGCAAAACCTCGACTTCTTCTAATTCAGGTAAGGGATGGCTTAATCTGTTCATTTTGCAAAATTAAGAATATTGGACAACTTAGCGAGGTACATTCCCTGCTTTATGAATTACCAATTGGTGCTAGGGGTCATTTCGGCCTATTTTCTACTCCTTTTCCTCATATCTTATTTCACTTCCCGAAAGGTCACGGCAGATACTTTTTTTACCGGGGATCGACAGTCTCCCTGGTTTTTGGTGGCCTTTGGGATGATTGGGGCTTCACTTTCAGGAGTGACGTTCATCTCTGTTCCCGGGGAGGTAGGAAATACTAACTTCTACTATTTCCAGGTTGTTTTGGGGTATACCTTGGGATATTTTACCATTGCCAAAGTTCTGCTTCCGCTGTATTATCGGCTCAATTTAGTTTCGATTTATTCTTATCTGGAAGATAGATTCGGTTTTTGGTCCTATAAGACCGGCGCTTTTTTCTTTATTCTCTCGCGTGCTTTAGGATCTTCTTTAAGAGTTTATTTGGTTGCAAGTGTGCTTCAGCTGATTCTTTTTGATGCCTTGGGAATTCCATTTTGGGTTTCGGTGGCCATTACAGTCGGGCTGATTTGGTTGTATACATTTCGGGGAGGAATCAAGACGGTGGTCTGGACGGATACGCTTCAGACGCTTTTCATGCTGCTGGCAGTGATCATCACCATAATCCTTATCGGAAAGGACTTGGGGATTCAAAGTTTGGGAGATTATATGTCTACAGTGTCTGAAGATCAGCGATCTAGCATTTTTAACTGGGATTGGAAGGCAGGCACGAACTTTTTCAAGCAGTTTGTTTCCGGTGCATTTATCACCATTGTCATGACCGGTTTGGATCAGGATATGATGCAAAAAAACCTCACCTGCCGGACCATTGGGGATGCCCAGAAAAACATGTTTTGGTTTACCATTATTTTGGTCGTAGTCAACCTGTTGTTTTTATCTCTTGGCGTGATGCTTTACCTCTACGCTGAGACAAAAGGTATTCAGCTTCCTGCCCGAACCGATGAATTATTCCCAATGCTGGTGACTCAGCATTTCTCTGCTTTTGCAGGTATTGTCTTTGTGCTGGGGATTACAGCAGCAGCCTATTCCAGTGCGGATTCCACTTTGACAGCCTTGACGACTTCCTTTTGCATTGATTTTCTTCAGATTGATAAAAAATATGCTCCAGAAAAGCGGGTTTCCATTCGGAAAAAGGTTCACATCGCCTTCACAGGCCTGATGTTCTTGCTGATTTTGGCCTTCTATTGGCTCAATGATCAAAGTGTGATTAATTCGGTATTTATCATTGCCGGATACACCTATGGGCCGCTTTTGGGACTATATTCTTTTGGCCTATTTACCAAACTTCAGGTAAAAGACCGAGTAGTCCCATATTTGGCAGTGTTGGCCCCGGTGATTACTTTTCTGATTTCGCAAAACTCTGAAAAGTTATTCTGGGGCTATAAGTTTGGATTTGAAGCTTTGATCTTGAATGGGGCTTTGATGTTTGTAGGACTTTACCTGTTCCGCAGAAAAATCTAAATCGATAATTCCTTTTCTGGATCCCAAAACAGTTGTTCAAAGTTTTGGACTTTGTCATCCTGGATGGTTACTCCTTCTGATTCCAGAAGTTCCTGCATTCTCGTGGGAGTTTCAAAATGATGTTTTCCGGTTAAAAGTCCCAAACGGTTTACCACACGCTGGGCCGGAATATCCGGCAAGGCATGGGCTGCATTCATCGCATAACCCACCATCCGAGCTCCGCTTTTTAGCCCGAGGTAGTTGGCTATTGCTCCATAGCTAGTCACCCTTCCTTTGGGTATTTCACGCACTACCTGATAGACCAAGTCAAAGTAATTCGTCTTTTCTGTGCTCATGAGTCCAATTGAGAAGAGTTTGATTGAGTTCTTTTTTGAGCTTAACCTCCGTAGATTTTTCAGCAGATTTGATGGGAAATTGGAAGCGGATAATCAGACTTTCTGCCTTTCTTTCCAAGACATTCAATTGAGCCCCATCCTTAAACACAGCCTCCGAATAAGGAGTAAGTTGAGCGGCCAGGGCTTTTTCAAGTTCTATCAGCTGAAGCTCCACCTTGGTGGGAATTTCAGCATCCAGGATTACCTGATGGGTATTGTTTTTGGAAAAATTGACCACATCCGAATTTAATGCCATGGAATTTGGGATGAGAATGATTTCTCCTGAATCATTTTTCAAGACCAAATTTATCAGGGTAATGTCCCGAATAAATCCGGTATGTTTTCCGATTTGAATTTTGTCTCCGATTTCCAGCTGGTCGGAAAACATCATGATCAATCCATTGACAATGTTGGTGATATATTCTTTGGTCAATAAAGCAATCGCTGCGGCGACGATGGTAATACTGGTGAGGAATTCCAAAGGGCGGATTCCAAAGGCCAACATCAACGAAATCAACAGGATGATCCCATTCATCAGCGTAGAGATCCGGTCAATTCCGATCGTGAAATTGGGTTGGATCTTGGCATCTTCCCGCTGCCGGAGGTAAATCCTAAGGGTGATTATCCGTCCAAGGGAGATAATCAGGTTCGCACTTAGAAGGAAAATCAGGCCCCTGAGGATATGGGACAAAACCTCATGTTCCTCCAAAATGGGCTTTAGGATCGTATTTCCGGCATAAAAAATCTCCAGAATGATCAGGAAAACCAATTTCAAGACGAAGTTTCTCCGTCGGACATTTTCTTGATTTCGGATACTGGTTTTGACTAGATTCATGTTCAATCGAAAAATTAGGGCTAATTTTAGCAAATATAGGACTGAATAAATGGACTGATGAGCAGAAATATCATTATAACAGGTGCAGCAGGTGCTTTAGGAAGTGCAGTAGTGGAAAAGTTTAAACGCGAAGGCTATCACGTGATTGCGTTGGTTAAGCCTGATGCTGAGGAAGTAGCCGAGGAGGCAGACGATACCTACGAAGTAGATGTGACGAGTGAAAAATCTGTCAGCGAATTTGTCAAGGAGTACGAAATTCAATACGGGGAGTTGGATGCCGTCGCGATGATTGTAGGAGGATTTGCCATGGGCTCCATTGAAAAGACTTCCCAAAAAGATTTGAGTAAAATGATCCAACTTAATTTTTTCAGTTCTTTTCAGATGGTGCAAGGCTTTTTGCCATTACTTAAAAAGCAAGGAAGAGGTACCTTTTTGTTTGTGGGAGCCAGACCAGCGCTTCAATTGGAAGATGCAACCGGATCAGTGGCCTATGCATTGAGTAAAAAACTGGTTATTTCCCTTTCTGAAATTCTCGCGGAAGAAGTAAAAGGAACTGATATCCGAACCCACGTCTTTGTACCAAGCATTATTGATACTCCCGCAAACCGGGAAAGTATGCCAGATTCTGATTTTAGTAAATGGGTGAATCCAGGCGAAATTGCAGAGGCGATGCACTATGCGGTAAATACTTCATCTTTGCGAAATATGACATTCAAACTCTACGGAGGGGTGTAACTATGAACACAAGAAGATTTCTTTTGGCGGGATTATTCCTGGTGATATTGGGCATCTCTGCCCAGGCACAGCAGGAAGAACAAGAAGTGGAAAAAGTCATCCGGAGTCTTTTCGATGGGATGAGGGCCAAAAATGCAGATCAGGTTGCGGCAGCATTTTCGGATGAAGCGATCATGCAGACTGTCATGGCCAAACCAGAAGGTAGTACTGTGGGGAGCAATTCGGTGGGTGATTTTGTCAAAAGAATCAGCACCACTCCTGCCGAGACTCATTTGGACGAGCAGATTTTGGAGTATCAAATCAAAGTTGATGGGACCATGGCTTCTGCCTGGACTCCCTACAAATTTTACGTAAATGGGAACTTTAGCCACTGCGGCGTCAATTCCTTTCAGTTAGTGAAAATGGCCGAAGGCTGGAAAATAGTATACATCATCGATACCCGTCGAAAAGAAAATTGCGAAGATTGATTTTATGAAGGAATTCAAAGCAAAAGTCTATCAAACGGCGATAGCTCAATTGAAAGAAAAACAAAAGCTCTTGGGGGAAGAGCGCAAGAACATCATCGAAAGTATTTTGGAGGAAGAGAAAAACAGTGCCGGAGACAAGTACGAAACCAGCCGGGAGATGATTACCCAGGATTTAAACTCTCTCGAAAAGCAAATCGTCCAAAGCAAGGCTGATTTGGAAGAGATTTACCGACTGAATACGATCAAAGAGACCCCGGCCACCATTCAGGAAGGTGCCTTGGTGAAATTGGGAACGGATTGGTTTCTGCTGGCAGTCAGTCTGGGGCAGATCAAAGTAGAGGATTCTAAGGTATTTTTACTCAGTAAAAATTCCCCTTTGGGAGAACTTTTGGTTGGAAAGAAAAAGAAGGATCAAGTTAATTTTAGAGGAAAAGCCACAGTCATAGAAGAAGTGGTCTAGTACCTTTAGTCCTTCTTAGGGATAAAGCTCATCAATTCGGTGGCTCCATCGGACAAGGTGAGCTTTTCTTTATCCACAGTATAAGTTTTTACTCTGGCAAAAGCCGATAGAAAATCATCCTCTCCCGATCCCGGACAGGCTTTTTTGGTCATAGCTCCCGGATCGAGCTGGATTCCTCCGCTTTCCAAAGAAAATCCACCCGAAAAGTTGTTGCATCCGGTGTATCCGGATAGTTTTCCTCCGTCCAAAAAATACAGGCTTGGCAATCCAGCTGGGTAGAGCGATTCAAGGGATCCAATTCCCTGAATAGCGGAAAGCTCCCATTCATTGGCGGTGAGTAAGGCAATGGGATTAATCCCTTTTGAACTGCCACAGCCGAGGCAAATGAGCAGTGAAACAAGTGCAGAAAGGCGTTGAAAATGTCTCATGTTTCTAAAAGCTTGGTTTCTATGAAGTTACTTTGAAAAATTCATTTCCGCAGTTTAGGGTTGAATTTTTTGCAAATAGAAATGTTGGGTTTTTGCTAAAAGATCAAGGTTTTTTGCCTTCTAATACTAAAAATTCAAAATTATCTGGGCTTGTTTGCGAATTTGTTTGGTCAAACCATTTTTTCGCAGTAGAATTGTTGAGTCAAAAATCCAGTCATGGTTTCAGCAGCTAAATCCTATGTTTTTTTAGTCGAGTCCTTTCAAAAAGGAATCGTTGCTGCTTTTTTTTATACCACCGGAATGATGACCACGATTACGGGGTGACCCGTATCGAATGTTGAGTACCTCGCCTTTTAGGGCCTGAAATGGCCAAAACTAAGTTTCAAAAAATCAATCCTTTTAGTCTTTTATGCAATCGAGTATGAATTCGTCTCTTCCAATCAAGAAGTCGGCTGTTTCTGCAAGATTCTCCCGGGAATTACTCGGGATTGACATTGAAAAAATTTAAAATCCCATGAAAATCATCAAGTTTGGAGGCTCCTCCGTAGCGAATCCTGACAACATCCAGAAAGTTTTTTCCATCCTGAAGGAAAAGTTAGCCCAGCATGAAATTGCGGTCGTTTTTTCAGCATTTGGGGGTGTCACGGAAAGCCTTTTGACCATTGCCCGACAAGCCAGAGAAGGGGATCAGAGCTACCGGGATTTGTTGCAGACTTTGGAGGAAAAACATCTGGATATTGTCCGTCAGCTGATTGCTGTTCAAAATCACAGTTCGGTAATGACTTATGTCAAAGTCCGATTTAAGGAACTGGAAGATCTTTTTCACGGAATTTATCTGATAAAGGAAAATTCCCTGAGGACCTTGGACTACGTGGCAAGCTTCGGGGAAAGGCTATCTGCCTTTATTTTAGCTGAAGCCTTGGCAGGCAAAGGGATCAAAACCCAGTTTGTCGATGCACGGGAAGTGATCCGTACCAATGATCGCTTTGGTCAGGCAAGGGTGGATTATGAGATTACCAATGCCCTGATCAAAGACTATTTTGCCAAAAACGAAGGAGTAAAGGTAATCACCGGATTTATAGCCAGTACTTCCAAGGGCGAGACTACTACCTTAGGACGCTCTGGGTCTGATTATACCGCCGCGATTTTTGCCGGGGCGTTGGATGCGGAGGATTTGGAAATCTGGACTGATGTATCCGGAGTGTTGACCGCTGATCCGAAACTGGTTTACACTGCATTCACCATTCCTCAATTGAGCTACAATGAGGCCATGGAACTTTCGCATTTCGGTGCCAAAGTAATCTTTCCGGCCACGATGCAGCCGGCGATGAAGAAAAACATCCCGATTTATATCAAGAACACCTTCGAGCCGATCAATCCCGGTACTTTGATCAACGGAGAGGTCAGCCACGGAGCATTGATCAAAGGGATCAGTTCCATGTCCAATATTTCCATCGTCACTGTGCAAGGGGCTGGGCTTATGGAAGGAGGGGCCACTGTGAGTCGGGTTTTCAAGGCTCTTGCGGAGGCAAAGGTAAATATCGTGTTGATTTCCCAGGCCTCTTCAGAACATAGCATTTGCTTGGCCATCAAGACCAATGAATCCTATTTGGCGAAGGAAACCATAGAAAGGGAATTCTATTATGAAATCAAATCAGGGGAAATGGACCATGTTTCCCTACTTCATGGCTTGGCGACTGTTGCGGTGGTGGGTGAAAACATGAAGCAAAACCCCGGGGCATCAGGACGGATGTTTCGGGCTCTGGGGCGAAATAACGTTAACGTGGCGGCAATTGCCCAGGGAAGTTCGGAGTTGAATATTTCTGCGGTGATTCCTCAGGCAGATTTGCAAAAAGCCCTGAACGCCTTGCATGAAGCGTTTTTCCTTTCGGAGAATAAAGTTTTACACGTTTTTTTGGTTGGGACTGGATTGATCGGAAAAGCGTTGATGAAAATGATTGCCCATCAGCAGCATCGATTGTTAAAGAATAATGAGCTGGATGTCCAAATCCACGGTCTGGCCAATAGCCGATACATGGCCTTTCATGAGGATGGATTTGACCTCAAGCACCCGTATGAGTTGAGCGAAAAAGACCAGCCGATGGACTTGGATAAGTTTATTACCCAGATGGAAGAAATGAACTTCTCCAACTCGGTCTTTGTAGACTGCACCGCCAATCAGGGTGTTGCGGATTCTTATGCCAGGATTTTGGAAGCCAAAGTGGCTATTGTGACTCCAAATAAAAAGGCCAATTCTTCCTCTTGGGAGAATTACCAAAGTCTCAAGCGGATTGCGAAGCGTAGAGGCGTGAAATTCCTTTACGAAACCAACGTGGCTGCAGGTCTTCCGGTGATCAATACCCTTCAGGATTTAATGCTTTCGGGAGACAAAGTGATCCGGATTGAGGCGGTTTTGAGTGGCTCGATGAATTTTATCTTCTCCGAACTCGAAAATGGAGCGCCTTTTTCTGAAGTGGTGAAAGTCGCCAAAGAAAAAGGCTATACCGAACCGGATCCTCGGGACGATTTGAGTGGGATGGACGTGGCCAGAAAGATTTTGATCCTAGGAAGAGAAGCTGAGCAAGAACTGGAATTTGAGGACATCACGATCCAAAGTATGGTGCCTGCGGACTGCCAACATGCGCCTACTGTTGAGGAGTTTTTTGAAAAACTGAAAGGCCATGATTCCGAATTTGCAAAGCTATTGGAAGAAGCTAAGGCAAAGGGTGAAAAACTTCGCTTTATGGCAACTTTGGAGGATGGTAAGGCCAAAGTCGGACTCAAGTCTTTACCGAATTCACATCCCTTTTCTTCACTTCAGGGATCAGACAATATGATTTTGTTGACGACTGACCGATACCATGATCGCCCGATGATCATCCGGGGACCCGGTGCGGGTGCAGATGTGACCGCAGCAGGTGTATTTGCGGACGTGATTCGTATTGGTAACTATACCCGAGAATGATGAGGACTGCCAAAGCTTTTGCCCCAGCCACCGTAGCTAACGTATCCTGTGGGTTTGATATCCTCGGATTCGCCATTGATGCGATGGGGGATATCGTGGAGATCAAAGAAAAGCAAACCCCTGGCTTGGTGGTAAAATCTATTGAAGGGGACGAAGGACGACTTCCCTATGAGGTCGAAAAAAATACCTGTGCGGTAGCCATCCAGGCCATGATGGACGAATTGGGAATGGAGGTTGGGATGGAAATTTATCTTAAAAAAGGCCTTCCTTTAGGGTCAGGTATGGGATCCAGTGCGGCCAGTGCAGTAGCCGCCTTGATGGCAGCCAATCATCTCATGGGCGAACCTTTTGAAAAGAAAGACCTTTTGCCTTTTTCTATTGCAGCCGAAAAAGCTGCCTGTGGAGCCGGGCATGCGGACAATGTGGCGCCAAGTCTGCTGGGAGGATTTGTGCTGATTCGGGATTATCATCCTTTGGATGTGATCAAATTACCCGTTCCCGAAGATTTGTATTGCACGCTATTGCATCCGCATTTTGAATTGCGAACGGCTGATTCCCGATCTGTTCTCAGAGATCATGTTTCCCTGAAGCATGCCACGATCCAATCCGGAAATGTGGCTGGGTTGATCGCCGGTTTGTTCCAGGGGGATTATGAATTGATTGGAAGGAGTCTTCGGGATGTGATTGCCGAGCCTTATCGTGCGACCCTGATTCCTGGATTTTATGAAGTGAAAGAAGCCGTAAAATCCGCCGGAGCTTTGGGCATGGGGATTTCAGGTTCCGGACCCACCCTATTTGCCCTTTCCAAAGGCCCGGAAAGTGTCAAAGCCATCAGTCAAGCCGCTCAGCAAGTGTATGAATCCATCGGCCTTGGAGTCGATACTTACTTTTCCGCTATCAATACCCAAGGCGCTTTTGTCCTTGAATAACCCTTGCCATGAAGTACTATAGCACCAACAATCCCAATCATAAAGTTTCCCTATCCGAAGCAGTCATCAAAGGACTTGCTCCTGACAATGGGCTGTACATGCCCGAGCAGATTCCCGTTCTGCCTAAGGAACTCATTGAGAAAATGCCGGAAATGAGTTTTCGGGAAATAGGCTATGCAGTCATCGGAGCATTGTTTTCGGAGGATTTGAGTGAAAAGCAGATCCATGAACTTGTTGACCATACATTAACTTTCGATGCTCCGATTGTCAATGTGGAGGAGGATGTGTATAGTTTGGAGCTATTTCACGGACCGACCTTGGCATTCAAAGATTTTGGAGCGCGGTTTTGCTCCAAGCTCATGAGCATGCTGGAAAGCCCAAAAAGCCAAAAAATCAGAGTGCTCGTAGCGACTTCGGGAGATACGGGAAGTGCTGTGGCCAATGGGTTTTTGGGAGTGGATGGGGTAGAAGTCATTATTCTTTTTCCCAAAGGGAAAGTCAGTCCGCTTCAAGAAAAGCAGTTTACCACCTTGGGCCAAAATATCACAGCTTTGGAAGTGGATGGGGTTTTTGACGACTGTCAAACCTTGGTGAAGCAGGCCTTTTTGGATCCGGATTTGAATCAAAAACTGCTTCTGACCTCTGCCAATTCGATCAATATTGCCCGCTGGATTCCTCAATGTCTGTACTACTTCTATGCTTTTTCCAGATTGCCAAAAGGAGGGAAAATGGTCGTTTTTGCAGTGCCAAGCGGGAATTTTGGAAATATCGGAGCGGGAATTTTAGCCCAGCAAATGGGTTTACCGATCGACCGCTTTGTAGCAGCAACCAATGTAAACAAAGTAGTTCCGGAGTATTTGCATGGCTCACCCTTCCAAGCAAAGCCTTCGATTCCGACTGTGTCTAACTCCATGGATGTGGGAAATCCCAGTAATTTTCCAAGGCTTCAGGCCCTTTATGATGGGAATGAGGCGTTATTTCGAGAAAAAGTCAGAGGCTATTTTTATTCGGATGAGCAGACTATTGAGGCAATTCAGGCTGTGCAACCGTTGGGCTATACCCTCGATCCGCATGGGGCAGTGGGATACTTGGGCTTGAAAGAGTTTATGTCAGAAAATCCAGGTTATGTCGGAGTCTTTTTAGAGACCGCCCATCCGGGAAAATTCAGAGACGTTGTGGAGGAAGCATTGCAGGAAGAGTTGATTTTGCCGGAACGATTGGCGGCTTTTCTGCAAGGTAAAAAACAGGTAATCCCGATGGGGAATAGCTTTGCCGAATTTAAGGGGTTTTTGGAAAGATTGGACAAAGGGAATTGGAAGTGATAGTATCATTTGATGCTATCAAAGTCAAATGCTTTTCGAAATAAAGATAATCTCTTTCTAGAGGTTTTTTTAAAGGTAAAATTACTTGCCTATTTTAAAGGCCAAACTCAAACCTAATCTAACCATGCGTCAATCAATTCCATACCTCAGCTTACTTCTTCTGGCAGGATTTGCCTGTTCTCAGCCCCAAGAAACTGCACAAACTACAGAAGCTGATTCCACTGCTTCCAAGTTTGCGAATCCCCCACTTGTCGAGCATATCTATACCGCAGACCCTTCTGCGCATGTATTTGAGGGGAAAATTTACATTTATCCTTCGCATGACATCGAAACGGAAGTGGCGGAGGATGACATGGGATCTCATTTTGACATGAAGGATTACCATGTTTTTTCAATGGAGCAACCTGGCGGAAAAGTCACTGACCATGGGGTCGCCCTGAAATTGGAAGATGTTCCTTGGGCTGGACGCCAACTTTGGGCACCTGACGCCGCTGAGAAAAATGGGAAATATTACCTCTATTTTCCCGCCAAGGACAAGCAGGATATTTTCAAAATAGGCGTTGCCGTTTCGGATAGTCCGGAAGGCCCATTTACTGCCGAGCCAGAACCAATAGTCGGTACTTTTAGCATGGACCCCTCTGCTTTTCAGGATGGCGAGGAGTATTATTTGTTATGGGGAGGCATTTGGGGTGGCCAATTACAATGGTACGAAGATCAAAAGTTGGTTGAAGGAAGAAAAGGCCCAACTGACGGAATTCCAGCCCCGGACCAAAAAGCCTTGATGCCTTATATCGCGAAGCTATCCGATTCCATGACTGAGTTGGCGGAGAAACCCAAGGAAGTATTGATTTTGGATGAAAATGGAGAACCCATCAAGGCTGGAGACAATGCCCGTAGATTCTTTGAGGCAGCCTGGATGCACAAGTATAACGGAAAATACTATTTGTCATACTCTACAGGGGATACACACTTTATCGCCTATGCCATTGGGGATAATCCTTACGGACCTTTTACCTATCAGGGAAATGTCTTGGAGCCAGTGGAAGGATGGACCAATCACCATTCCATCGTGGAATTTCAGGGGAAATGGTATTTATTTTACCATGATACTGAGCTTTCTGGTAAAACCCCTCTGCGAAATATCAAAATGACTGAATTGACTCATCTATCGGATGGAAAAATCCAAACCATAAAACCGATGAAGTAAAGATCAAGCCGGAACTAAATCCGGCTTATTTTTTACGCTCTATGGTAAAAGAAACCAACTCCCGGAGGGATGTTTTGTATTCTGACTCGGGAAAGTCGTTTAGGATAGCCAGGGATTCCTGATAGAAAGCATTCATCTTTTCTTTTGCGTATTCCAAGCCTCCGCTTTTTTTGACAAAGTCAATCACTTCTAAAACTGCTTTTTTGTCTTCAGAGCGGTTCCTGATCAAATGAATGATTTTTTTCTTGGTCAGCCAGTCCGCATTTCTCAAGGCATAAATCAGAGGCAATGTCATCTTTTTCTCCTTGATGTCAATGCCAACGGGTTTGCCGATTTCCTCCTCTCCATAGTCAAAAAGGTCATCTTTGATCTGAAAGGCTAAGCCCAATTTCTCTCCGAAAAGCCTCATATTTTCCACCCATGTAGGATCTTGACTGACACTTGCTACCCCCACAGCGCAACAGGCTGCGATCAAACTCGCGGTTTTTTGACGGATGATTTCATAGTAAACTTCCTCGTCCACGTCCAGCTTTCTGGCTTTGTAACTTTGAAGCAATTCCCCCTCGGACATTTCCTTGACGGCATTGGAGACGATTTTGAGTAAATGGTAGTCTCCATGCTCCACGCTTAAAAGCAAACCCCGAGAAAGCAGGTAATCTCCCACCAGCACAGCGATTTTATTTTTCCAAAGGGCATTGACTGAGAAAAATCCTCTTCGGTAATTGGCGTCGTCCACCACGTCATCATGGACCAGGGATGCTGTATGGAGCAATTCGATCAAAGCGGCTCCCCGGTGCGTGGACTCATTGATTTCACCAAATACTCCTGCAGAAAGGAATACAAACATCGGACGCATTTGCTTGCCTTTCCGCTTGACGATGTAATTGGTGATGTGGTCGAGGAGCTTGACCTTACTTTTCATAAAGTCCCGAAACTTGTGCTCAAATTGAGCCATTTCGGTTTCGATGGGGACTTGGATCTGTTTTAGGTCAGCTTTCATTGGCAAATGATGGCGTAAAAATAATACGCTTTCCCGCATCAACAAGGGATTATTTGGTCAGGTTATCCATCTAACAGACAAGTGGAAGTTTCGTTTGTGATTTTTTGGTATTTTGGAGAAATATCACCTTCAAAATCTAAATCCCAACACGATGCAAAATTTCAAAATCGAAATCAAATGGGGGGTGCTTTTTGCCCTCAGTGGATTGGTCTGGATGATCCTGGAAAAATCCTTAGGGTGGCATGATGTTCATATTGACAAACATGCTACCTATACCTTGCTTTTTGCACCCATTGCCATTGCCATTTATGTTTTTGCCTTAATCGATAAGAAACGAAACTTTTATAAAGGTAAAATGACCTATGTTCAAGGGTTTGTTTCAGGTTTGATCATAACCTTGGTCGTGGTGATTCTAAGCCCCTTAAGCCAGTACATTACCAGTGCCTACATTTCTCCGGAGTTTTTTTCCAATATGATCCAGTATGCTGTCGAAACTGGGGTCTTGTCACAAGAGGCAGCAGAAGCGAACTTCAACTTGAGCAGTTATATGGTTCAGGCAATGGTCGGAGCAGCGGTCATGGGACTGATCACCTCCGCCATTGTAGCCCTTTTCGTCCGGTCAAAAGCCTGAACGATAGCCCTTTCCAAGAAATATCGGCTGGAAGGGGCATTTTCTTTATCTTTGAGGCCTTTTTAAATCCAATACTCCACCTTGGAAGAGCAATATATCAAACATCGGTACGAGCCTATCATTCCTTCGAAAGAGGAATGGCCTGTGGTAAAGTTGGCTAGAGAACGAAAGGAGTTTGTGAAAAAGGTCGCCGACCTGGCTGAAGGTCGCATTTTGGCCCTCACTGCGAACAACCCGGATATCCTCAAAGAAGAACTCGAAACCACACTGTATCGGGAAAAGCTCAGAATCAAGCAAAACCCCTGGGCAGTTGACCCGGATGATGAACGGGAATTCTGGTCTGAGGTAAAGGCAGCATTGCTTCAGATTACCACGGAAGGTCTACAAACCAAAGCCAAAAGATTGGAAGCCTATCAGGAGATTTTAGGAAAAATCACCTCCAGATACGCTGAAGAAATTGCCTCCAATTTTAAAGCCTCCCATTATAAGTTTACCCGGAGTGTGGTGACGTATGGATTCTCAAGACTTTTGAATGCCGCCAGGGTAAAAGGCTTTAAATCTATTTTTTCCAATCAATATACCCTTCAGGATAAAATTCAGATCACCGGACACACGGATCAGATCCGGGATTTGGCAACCAAAGGCACCATTGTCATGGTGCCGACCCACTTTTCTAATTTGGACAGCATCTTGATCGGCTGGATTATTTCAGTCCTTGGGATGCCTCCATTTATTTATGGAGCAGGCCTGAATCTCTTCAATATTTCCATTTTCGCCTATTTCATGAATGCATTGGGGGCCTACAAAGTAGACCGAAGGAAGAAAAACCTGATGTACCTTGAGACCTTGAAGACCTACTCCAAAGAAGCGATTCAATTCGGTTGTCACAGTCTTTTTTTCCCGGGAGGTACCCGCAGCCGAAGCGGGATGATAGAGTCGAAGCTAAAACTAGGCTTATTGAGTACAGCCATCGAGGCTCAGCGGGCAAACTATCAGGAGGGGATCAAGGACATCTCCGGAAAAATATTTATAGTTCCGGTAACCATCAATTATCACTTTGTGTTGGAAGCACCCGGACTGATTCAAGACCATTTAAGCATTACGGGTCAGGAACGGTATTACAAGGAGAATGATGAATTTTCCACATCCTACAAAATTTCCAAGTTTTTGGTAAAATTCTTCACGAAAGGCTCTGACATTTCCGTCTCAGTCGGACGTGCCATGGACGTGATGGGGAATTTTGTCGATGAGGAAGGCCATAGTCTGGATAAATGGGGAAGAACCATCGATACCCGGGATTATTTTTTATCTGACGGAAAAGTCACTGTGGATCCCCAGCGGGAGGAGGAGTATACCAACATGCTTGGGAAGCGGATTGTGGAAGAGTTTCATAAAATCAACCGGGTTTTCAGCTCGCATTTGGTGGCCTTTGTAGGATTTGAATTGATCAAGGCCAAAAATGCGAAATTGGACCTTTTTGACCTGATTCGGCTACCGGAGGAGGATATTGTAATTCCGTACGAAGAGTTCAAAGAAGCCTGTCAACTGGTCTTGAATCAAATTTTTGAACTCAAGAAAAAAGGGCTGATTGATACTGCTCCTCACTTGGGACGCACCATGGATGAAATTATCTCTCATGGCTTGGATAATGTCGGGATGTATCATGCAAAGCGCCCTTTGATCAAAGACAAGCAGGGAAACATCGTCACGGAAGACATGAGTTTGCTTTATTTTTATCACAATAGACTACACGGATATGCCTTGGAAAAACTCTTCTAAGCCCAAACAGGTGGGAGTCGTCGGCGTGGGCAGTTTTGGAGCTGCCATTGCCAATATGCTGGCGGAGAAAAACCCGGTCATGGTGTATGCGCGGAAAGAAGAAACCGTTTCGGAAATCAATACCTCGCATGCAGCGGCAGGCAGGGAACTGAATTCCCGAATTGTTGCTACCATCTCACCGGAAGAACTTTGTAAAGCCTGTGAGATTTTGTTTTTCATGATTCCTTCTGCGGCCTTTATGGAAGTGGTCAAAAACTTTGCTCCCTACCTTCATCCCTATCACAAAATCATTCACGGGACCAAAGGCCTTTCCTTGAATTTACCCTCTGGGGAGAGTATTGAAACTGTAAAATCCTTAAAAAGAAGTCAGATTCTGACCATGAGTGAGGTAATCCTCCAAGAGACGGTAGCAGTCCGGGTGGGTTGTCTGGCAGGCCCAAATATCGCCAAAGAATTAACCCTCAACCAGCCTGCTGCCACCGTAGTGGCCAGTAAATACAATGAGGTGATTCTAGAAGGGCAAAGCCTTTTGCGTTCTGAAAAATTTCAAGTTTATGGTAATTCCGATATCGTCGGAGTGGAATTGAGTGGGGTGTTGAAAAACATCATTGCCATTGCTGCCGGAGCTTTGGCAGGCCTGGGATTGGGAGAAAATGCCAAAGGACTGTTGATTTCCAGAGGAATGGTGGAAATGGTTCATTTGAGCAAGGCCCTGGGAGGAAGTATCCAATCAGTCATTGGACTTGCTGGGGTTGGTGATTTGGTGACGACTTGTAATTCGGTAGACTCGAGAAACTTCAGCGTGGGTTTCAGACTGGCCAAAGGGGAGACTTTGGATCAAATCTTGGGTTCGATGGAAGAAGTGGCGGAAGGAATCAATACGGTCAGAATCATTGATGCATTTTTGAAAACTGCAGGGATTCGTGCTCCCATCACCGAAAGTTTACACCGGGTGCTGTTCGAGGGGTCATCCATCGAGGAAGCTCTTCAGTTTTTGATGAAATTCCCCTTTAGTGTGGATATTGATTTTGTGTAAAGAAGGCTCTTGGTGTAATCCAAGAGCCTTTTTGTTTATTGTGCTGGAAGGAGTTTGATCAGTAAACCAGTTCCTTCAATCACCGCATAGAGGTATCCATCCGGGCTTTGAGATACCTGTCTGACTCGCCCGATTCCCTGAAGTAATTTTTCTTCACCGGTAGCTTTTGTTCCGGAGATTTCTACACGGGCGATGTGAGTTGTTGCCAATGCCGCCACCAGAATGTTTCCTTTCCATGCCGGATACTTGTCTGAAGTGACCATGGTCATCCCACAGGTGGCTATGGAAGGAACCCAATATTTCACCGGTTGTTCCATGCCTTCTTTTTCGGTGATGTTGGTGATGGGAGTTCCGTTGTAATTGATTCCATAAGTGATCACCGGCCAGCCATAATTTTTGCCTTTTTCCAGAATGTTGAGCTCATCGCCACCTCTGGGTCCATGCTCTACTTCCCACAGGCGATTATTGGCTTTGTCAAAATAAAGCCCTTGAGGATTCCGGTTTCCATAGGTCCAGATGGAGGGAATAGCTCCGGAAGTGGATACAAATGGGTTGTCAGTCGGAATTCGTCCGTCATCATGGATTCGATGGATTTTTCCATGGGAATTTTTCAAGTCCTGTGCATTGTCCTGAGTTCCCCGTTCACCATTGCTGAAATAGAGCATGCTTTGGTTGTCGAAAACGATTCGGCTGCCATAATGGGTGCCCCCATTCCAGCCTGGGGTGGTTACAATCAGTTCCTCAAAGCTCGTCACCGCATTTCCGTTCAATTTAAATCTGGAAATGGTGGTGGCGCCTCCATTATTCACCGGTTTTGCATAGGCAATGTAAATCCATCCATTTTGGGCATAATTTGGGTGGGCCGCAATATCCAAAAGACCTGCCTGCCCATTGACATAAAAGGAGGGAAGCCCGGTGATTTTTTCTCCCGTGAATTTATCGTCTTTGAATATCAGGATTTCACCCTTTTTTTCAGTAACCAACATTTTTCCGTCGTTAAGCCAAGTCGTTCCCCATGGATTTTGAAATCCGGTATGGAGTGTATCCACTTTGAAATTCATCTTTTGAGACTGGGTGACATAATTCAGCTGGGGTAGAGGCTCGGGCTGGATTTCGGAAGTTTCGGGATTGCATGCGGTATTAAAAGAAAAAAATCCAATTAGGAGGGCTAAATAAGGTTTGCGTAGACTTTTCATGAGCTCTTTGGTTGCGTTCTGTGATTTGTAAACGAATCGAATGCCCTCTTGTTTGCTGATGGACTTTCCGATTTTACATTCAAGTACGAGAAAAAGGTCCAATTGGGATTGGAAACAAAAAAGCCTTTCGAGATCGTCGAAAGGCTTTGAATTCAGTTTCTTATAAAATTACCGAATGGGTAAAATTTTGATGAGAAGGCCTGTGATTTCGGTAATGGCGTAAAGGTATCCGTCAGGACTTTCTGCGACCGTTCTCACACGACCGATATCTTGAAGAAGTTTTTCCTCTCCCACATAGGTGGTTCCGTCAAGTTCCACTCTCGCGATATGTTGCTTTGCAAGTGCTCCTACCAAAATATTGCCTTTCCAAGCGGGATATTTATCTGAGGTTACCAAAGTCATACCACAGGTGGCTATGGAAGGTACCCAATAGTGAACAGGCTGTTCCATCCCCTCTTTTTCAGTAATCTCGGTGATTGGAGTTCCATCGTAATTTTGGCCATAAGTGATCACAGGCCAACCATAGTTTTTGCCTTTTTCGATCAAATTGAGCTCATCTCCACCCATAGGTCCGTGCTCAACTTCCCAAATACGATTGTTGACTTTGTCATAAACCATGCCCTGAGGATTTCTATTTCCATACGTCCAGATTGAGGAAACATTTCCCAAGGAATCTGTGAAAGGATTGTCCGCAGGAATAGTTCCGTCATCGTTTATTCGGTGGATTTTCCCGTGGGCATTGTTCAGATTTTGGGCATTCATCGGAATATTGCCTTTGTCACCATTGGAGAAATACAGGTAGCCATCGTTGTCAAAAATGATTCTACTGCCAAAATGACGACCACCTTTCCAAGGCGGTCCGGCAGTGATCAAATCTTCCTGATTGGTGGCTTGGTTGCCGTTTAGCTTAAAGCGCATGATCGTGGTGGCTCCGGTAGAGTCCTCGAAATTTTTGGCATAAGCGATATAAATCCATCCATTTTCGGAGTATTTGGGATGTACTGCGATATCCAAAAGACCGGCTTGGTTGACCTCATGAACGGTAGGAAGTCCCTGGATTTTTTCACCTGTAAACTTGTCATCTTTGAAGATCAGAATTTCACCTTTTCTTTCTGTGACGAGAAGGGTTCCGTCCGGAAGCCAAGTCATTCCCCAAGGGTTTTCAAATCCGGTATGCAGAGTGTCTACCTTGATTAATAACTTGTCCGTTTGCGTTGCAAAAGTCTCGTCAATCGGTTCTTCTACTGGTTGATTAGGGCCACAAGAACTCCAAATTGCCACTGCGCCACTCAAGAGGGCCAGGGAAAGATAATTTTTGAAATTAGGCATAATAGTTTCTTTTAAGAATCCCGAAGTTAATGGGATTCCCTCAAAAACAGAATTCTATTTTGTTGATCGGTAATTAAATGACTTCGACCGAAGTATTGATTTTATGAGACTGCACGGCCTCGTTTACCATATTTTTGGATCCGATAAACAGAGGAGTTCGCTGGTGGAGGCTGCTTGGCTGAATGTCTAAAATCCTTTGCACGCCATCGGTTGCCTTTCCACCAGCCTGCTCAATGATAAATGCCAGAGCATTGGCTTCATAAAGCAGGCGTAGTTTTCCATGGGGATTTTTTTGTGTGGAAGGATAAAGGTAAATCCCTCCTTTCAGCAAGTTTCTATGAAAATCAGCAACCAGGCTTCCGATGTATCGGGATTGCATTTTTTTCTCTTTGCAGGATCGGATATAATCTTTCACTCTGGAATCCCATTCCAACTCCAAACCCTCATTGATCGAGTAAATATTTCCATCTTCTGGGGCCTCCATTTCTGGATGGGAGAGGAAAAACTCTCCCAAGCTAGCTTCATAAGTAAATCCGTTTACGCCGCATCCCGTCGTGTACACCAGCATGGTAGAAGAACCATAAAGCACATACCCGGCAGCGACTTGCTGGTTTCCTGGCTGCATGACATCCTCTTGCGTAATCGGGCTTCCTGTCGGAGTTTTTCTTCGGTAAATGGAAAAAATAGTCCCGATACTGATATTGACGTCAATGTTGGAACTACCGTCCAAGGGATCGATAGCTACCACATATTTTCCGGAGCTGTTTTGAAGATCTATCACCGAATCCTCCTCCTCTGAGACGATCGCACAGACCTCGCCTCCTTTACTCAATGCCCTCATAAACCGGATGTTGGCGATCACGTCCAATTTTTGCTGCTCTTCGCCTTGCACATTGGTTTGTCCAAAGGCACCCCCGATATTGGCTAAGCCAGCACGGTTCGTTTCCCGATTGACTATCTTCGCGGCCAAGGCAATGTCCCGAAGAAGTTGAGAAAGCTCACCGGAGGCAAAAGGAAAATCGCTTTGTTTGTGTTTGATAAATCGGTCGAGGGTAATCCCCACAGAGTAGGCCAGATTGCTTTGGTCTGGCTGGTAAGGCAGGATGTTCATTGTTGGAAAAGTACAATTGATAGTTTTGTGTATTCGAAAATTAGATAAAAATTCCCATGGCAAAAACTTGGATCTATAAATTTGGAGGAGCTTCGGTAAAAGATTCCGCTGCAGTCAAAAATTTAGCTGAAATTCTCCGTAATCGATTGCGAAAAAACATGGTTATCGTGGTTTCTGCCATGGGGAAAACCACCAATGGCCTGGAAAGTATTTTGGGCAAGAAACTGAATGGAGAGGATTTTTCTGGAAATAGTGCAATTATAAAAACCTATCATGTGGAAATTTGCAAGGAGTTATTTGCTCCGGATCATGCTGTTTTTGCCCAGGTGGAAAACCTTTTTTTTCATTTGGATAATCAACTTCAAAAGCCCCTTTCTCAGGAAAATTACGATGAGTTTTATGATCAGGTGGTCAGTTTTGGAGAGCTTTTATCCTCCAAAATAGTCGCGGAATACCTGTGTTCTTTGGGTCAGGTGGTGCTTTGGCAAGATGCCAGAGAGGTAGTCCAAACAGATTCTGATTTTCGCTTTGCCAAAATCAACTGGGAGAAAACACGCAAATCCTGTCAGAATATCTGGAAGCCCATGCTGGATAACTTCCCGATTCTGACCCAGGGATTTATCGGAAGAGATCCCAAAGGTCGAACCACTACCCTTGGACGAGAGGGGTCGGATTTTACAGCTGCTATTTTGGCAACGAGTTTGGATGCAGGCTCGGTGACGATTTGGAAAGATGTGCCCGGGGTGCTGAACGCAGACCCCAAAATTTTTGGCCATACCCAAAAATTCGAAGAATTGGGCTATCGGGAAGCGGCAGAAATGACCTATTTCGGAGCATCAGTCATTCATCCCAAAACGATCAAGCCCCTCGCCAATGCAAACATTCCTTTATTTGTGAAATCATTTGTGGACCCGGAATCTCCCGGGACCAAAATCCATGAACATGCGCCTACGCACGGAATTCCCACATTAGTCCTGAAGAAAGAGCAAATTCTGGTCAGCTTCAAGGTGACCGATTTTACCTTTATTGAAGAAATGCACATTCATGTCATCTATGAACAGCTCAGGTC
>JAJLJS010000148.1:0-1453 GCA_033844545.1 Cyclobacteriaceae bacterium
GGTTCTCCTCCCCAATCCTTCCGGTTGGCGATTTTGGGAGTGCCTCTTCCAAGTTTGAGTTATGCGATCAAATTTTGAAATCATGTTGAAACGACTTGTATATATCCTCTTTTTACTTCCAATGGCCTGTATCGAGCCCTATCCAGTCGAAGTGCCTGAAGGAGAACAATTGTTGACCGTGGAAGGGATGATTACTTCCGGTCTGGGACCTCATGTCATTACGCTGACTAGAAGTGCCACCTATGGCAGTGATTTTGAAGCCTTGATCCGACCCGTAACCCAGGCAACTGTGGTGGTCAGAGATGATCAGGGGAAAATTACTTTTTTGACAGAAAGTACAGAGGCCAGAGGGTCTTATTTTACTCCGGCAAGCTTTCGGGCCGAAGTCGGGAAAGCGTATACCTTATACATTGAAACCTCAGAAGGAAAACTTTATTCTTCTTTTCCGGAGCGGGTGGAATCTGTTCCGGCTTTGGAAAAGGTCGGAGTGAGAACAGTCACCATCGAGCAGCCTGGTGGAGGAAATCCCAGATCTGGAATTCAATTGGTCGCCGAAGTCAATGACCCTGCCGATCAGAACAATTTTTACTTTTGGAGAAATGGCCCCTCCGTTTACATCCTGGAAACAAGACCGGACCTCTTTACACCAAGACCTTCAGAAACGAATCCTTCCCGGGAGCCTCAGCCGAAGGCCTGCTGCGCGGTTTGTTATAAAACCGAAGCCACCAATAATCAAAGCCTTTTCCTGGCAATTGATGATAATTTCAACGGCTTGACCACCCAAGTCCCCGTAGCCTTTATTGAAGATGATGGATTAAGATTTGTCAATAAATTCCGGGTAGATGTCAAGCAGCTTGGGATCACTCAAGAAGCCTATCGTTTCCTGCGCTTGGTCAAGCAACAGGCAGAAATCAGCGGTTCGGTTTTTGACCCTCCTCCGGCAAACATTCGGGGGAATATGATCTCCTTGGATAATCCGGATGAAAATGTCCTGGGCTATTTTATCGCAGCTGGAGAGTCTACACATAGAGTCTATGTGGATAAGGATGATTTGAGCTTCAAGCAGAATAAAGCGATTATACCGGATGATTGCCGGACAGTTCCCGGGACCTCCGTGGACGCTCCTGCAGACTGGAGACCCTAAAAAAAATCCCGGTGGACGCCGGGATTTTTTTATTCCTCTTTTTCCTCAAATTTGATCCCAAACTTCTCCAATTCGGATAAAATGGGAAGATACAAGTCCTTCGAAACAGGAATATGAAGCCCGGTTAGCTTGATTTTCCCTTCCAAAAACAAATCCACAGCGATGGCTAGAGGCAATCCGACCGTTTTGGCCATAGCGGTATACACCGAGTCCTCCCCGATACTGACCAAACTAGAGTGGAGCTTTTTGATTCCGTTTGGGGTTTGGATTTCGAAAATGTGCCGCATGACTATCAAGTCTTTATCTTCC
>JAJLJS010000149.1:0-3691 GCA_033844545.1 Cyclobacteriaceae bacterium
AAAAAGAAAAATCAATCCACTGCTGATCATACCCAAATAAATCAGCATTTCGTAGGGATGGAGTCGCTCCAGCCTTTGGATCAAATTCGGTGAACTATTGGGACTTCCCATATTTCCCAAACATTTTAAAATCCCCTTGGTTCAGAAAAAATACCAATTCCGCCGATATTCCTCTTGGAAAAGACAAAAGCCCTAAATTTGTCCCTTTAATTCCATATAAGTCCCAAACTCGTCCAAAGTGGATCGTCTCTCCTTCATTTCCCTCTATCAATCTGATCCGATTTTTCAAACCCTCCAACACCAGCTCAAGGTATCGGAAAAATTCAGGGTACAGGTCAAAGGTCTATCAGGAAGTTTAGATATGTTGGTTTTTGCGGCTTTTTTCCTGCAAAATGGAGGGTCGCATTTGATCATTGCCCAGGATAAAGAAGAAGCGGCATACCTGAATTCCGATATACAAAACCTGTTGGGAGAGGACCGGTACCTGATTTTCCCGAGCAGCTTCAAACGACCCTACCAATACGATGAAGTGGACAATGCGAATGTCCTTACGCGTGCTGAGATTCTGAATGCTATCCTTGAATCCAAGGAAAAATCAGCCGTATACATCACTTACCCAGAAGCCTTGTATGAAAAAGTCATCAACAAACGGTCATTGGTGGAAAATACATTTTCTGTTCGGGTAGGCGAAGCGATTGATATGGAGTTTGTCTCGGAATTGCTGGCAAGCTATGATTTTGAGCGGACGGATTTTGTGTACGAACCCGGCCAATTTGCCATCCGTGGGGGGATTTTGGATGTATTCTCCTACTCCCATGAGCACCCTTATCGCTTGGAGCTTTTTGGAAAAGAAGTCGAAAGCATCCGGACCTTTGATGCGGAAAGCCAGCTTTCCATAGAATCGGTAGATCAGATTTCTTTGATCCCCAATGTTCAGACCAAACTGCTTCAGGAAGTACGGCAGTCATTTTTGGAATTCCTACCCGAAAACACCACCCTTTGGATCAAAGACTATCAGCTGACGGTGGACGTCATGGAAGAGTGCTTCCACAAGGCCGAACAGGCATTTTCGCAAATTGTCGCTCAAACCAAAGCAGAAAAATTGGTGCTCCAACCCCGGGATCTTTTCGAATCCGGGAAAGACTTCATTCGCCAGGTGGAAAAATTCTCAGTGGTGGAGTTTGGTAGGCAGTTTTATCTTAAAACAGAAATTAAGACCGTCTGGGAAAGTCAACCTCAGCCTTCCTTCAATAAGAATTTTGATTTGTTGGTTACCAATCTTTCGGAAAACGAAAAATTGGGTTACACCAACTTGATCATCGCCGAAAACGAAAAGCAAATCGATCGATTGCTCGGGATTTTTCACGAATTGGATCCTACACTTCAAGTTCAAAGCATGCTTCTAGGCCTCAGAGAAGGCTTTGTGGATCGAAATCTGAAAATTGCCTGCTACACCGACCATCAACTTTTCGAGCGGTTTCATCGCTATAAGTCCCGGCAGAAAGCCAGCAAATCCAAGGCTCTGACCATTAAAGAACTCAAAAGTTTGCATCCGGGGGATTTCATCGTCCATGTGGATTATGGTGTCGGGAGATTTGCAGGTTTGGAAAAAGTAGACGTCAATGGAAAAATGCAGGAAGCCGTCCGACTCGTTTTTCGGGATGATGATTTACTGTATGTAAACATCCATTCCCTGCACAAAATCTCCAAGTATTCAGGTCAGGAAGGTCAGGTCCCTTCCATGTCCAAGCTAGGTTCGCCAGAGTGGGAAAATAAAAAAAGCAGGGTAAAAAAGCAGGTCAAAGACATCGCCAAGGATCTGATCAATCTGTATGCAAAAAGAAGATCTGCCCATGGTTTCTCCTTTTCCAAAGATTCCGTGTTGCAAATTGAGCTAGAATCCAGCTTTATCTATGAAGATACCCCGGACCAGGCCTTGGCCACCTCGGATGTAAAATCCGACATGGAAAAACAATACCCCATGGATAGACTGGTCTGTGGAGATGTGGGTTTTGGAAAAACGGAAGTGGCCATCCGTGCGGCGTTTAAGGCCGTCAACGACCGAAAACAAGTGGCTGTTTTGGTTCCGACCACCATTTTGGCCATGCAACATTACCAGACTTTCAGGGAAAGACTTGAAAACTTTCCGGTCAAGGTGGATTATATCAACCGCTTCCGCACAGCTAAAGAAATCAAAGAAATCGTCGCTCAGGTGAAGTCTGGAGAAATTGACATTTTGGTAGGAACCCACAAAATCGTCAACAAAGACATTGTATTCAAAGATTTAGGTTTACTGATTATTGATGAGGAGCAAAAATTCGGCGTAAAAGTCAAAGACCAACTCAAAAATCTGCGGGTCAATGTGGATGTTTTGACCTTGACCGCTACACCAATTCCTCGGACATTACACTTTTCGCTTATGGGGGCCAGAGACCTCTCGGTCATCGCCACTCCTCCTCCCAATCGCCAACCCGTGACTACAGAAGTCCAGACTTTCCAGGAAGAAGTCATCCGCGATGCCGTTTCCTACGAATTGAGAAGGGGTGGACAGGTGTTTTTTGTCCACAATCGGGTAGGAGAAATCGACAGTATTGCCAACTTGATTATGAAACTCGTTCCGGATGCAAGAGTGGTTGGAGCACATGGGCAGATGGACGGTAAAAAGCTGGAAAAAATCATGGTGGATTTTATCAACCATGAATATGACGTGCTGGTCTCCACGAATATTATTGAGTCGGGTCTGGACATCCCCAATGCCAATACCATTATCATCAACCGAGCCCATATGTTTGGGCTCAGTGACCTGCATCAGATGAGGGGTCGTGTTGGCCGAAGTAATAAAAAGGCCTTTTGCTATTTATTGACTTCTCCGATGTCAGGATTGACACCTGAAGCCAGAAAAAGACTTCAGACCCTGGAAGAATTTTCGGATTTGGGAGATGGATTCAAAGTGGCCATGAAAGATTTGGATATCCGTGGAGCGGGAAACCTTTTGGGTGCCGAGCAAAGTGGCTTTATCACAGATTTGGGCTTTGAGATGTATCACAAGATTTTAGATGAGGCAGTTCAAGAGCTCAAGGAAAATGAATTTGCTGCCCTTTTTGAAACAGATCTCAAGGAAAAAGTAAAAGTACTGGTTCAGGATTGCACCATTGAAACTGACCTGGAACTTTTGATTCCCGAAGAATATGTAGGAAATATCAGCGAACGCTTGGGCTTGTATTCCAAGCTGGATGCCATCAAAAATGAAGAGGAATTGGGTAAATTTTCTGCCATGCTTCAGGATAGATTTGGGCCTTTGCCAGAGGCGGTCAAAGACCTTTTGGAAACGGTCAAATTGCGATGGCTGGCAGAAAAATTGGGCATGGAAAAACTAGTGCTCAAGAACCATCAAATGAAATGTTATCTCCTGCCATCCAGTCGGGATGATTTTTATTCTTCTTCAGTTTTCGGGAACATTATGAAATTTGCACAGGTACATTCTCGCATTTGTAAAATAAAAGAATCCAAAAATCGTTTGATACTTACCGTAGAAGGCATCAAGAGTATCAAAGGTGCAGAAAAGATGCTTTTGGAGATGAATTAGTAAAAATTCATAAAAATTTAACTGGCATAAATATTGCGATTTCGACCTAGAATTTTGCAGAATATGCTTCTTTCTAGGCATTTAAGCATATTTGAAAATTTTACC
>JAJLJS010000150.1:0-1573 GCA_033844545.1 Cyclobacteriaceae bacterium
GTCAGTGAATTTATTCCGACCGAAAAACCCGATCGAACCTCCATCCCCCAAGCCGTAGACATCGAGTCCTTGGTCAAAGACTACAAAGGCGGGGAAGCTTTGGCCATGGGCGAGGCGTTTGACCCAAGTCCAAGCAATGTAGAAAGCCGAACCAGCAGCTTTACGCTGGACAATGGAATGAAGGTGAGTTTGCTGTCCAAAAAATCCCGCGGAAACTCCGTCAATTTCATGTTCTCCTTCCGCTTTGGCAATCCGGAAAACCTCAAAAACAAAGCGGAGATAGGTTCCATGACAGCCAATCTTTTGGACAAAGGCACCCAAACCAAAACCCGGGAACAGATCAAAGATGAACTGGATAGGCTGAAGTCTCAGGTAAATTTCTTTGGCGGAGCCACCTCCATCACCGTCATGGGCCAATCCACCCGGGAAAATCTCTCAGGAGTTTTAGCCTTGATCCAGGAAATACTTCAAACACCAAGCTTCCCGCAAGAGGAACTCGACAAACTGATTCAGGAACAAGTGACCGGGATCGAGTCCTCCATGAGCGATCCTACCTCTTTGGCTTTCAACCGAATCAGCAGACACATGAATATGTATGAGCCTTCTGACCCTCGCTATCCAAAGTCTTTTGAGGAAAATATCGCTGCGCTCAAAGCGGTGAAAATTCAGGAAGTCAAAGACTTTTACGCCAATTTCTATGGAGCCAATCATGCTACCGGCGCAGTGGTCGGAGATTTTGAGGAAGAGGAAATCGCATCCAAGCTCAAGGAAATGTTTGGCGGCTGGACCAGCAAGGCCGATTACGCCAGATTGGTGGCAATTCCAAGCAACAAACCCGCAATCAACGAGGCCATAGAAACCCCGGACAAGCCCAATGCCTTCTTTGTGGCCATGCAGGCCTTGCCCATCAAAGATTCTGATCCCGATCATGCCGCTCTGACCTTGGGGAACTTCATGTTGGGAGGAGGATTTTTGAATTCAAGGCTGGCAACCCGTATCCGGCAAAAAGAAGGCCTCAGCTATGGAGTTGGATCCGGCTATTCCGCAGGGACTTTGGATGCCTCCGGAATCTTCCAAGGCTATGCGATCTATGCTCCGGAGAATCTGGAAAAGCTGGAAATCGCCTTCAAGGAGGAAATTCAGAAAGTGCTGGATGAAGGATTCACCGCCGAGGAGGTGGAAGCAGCGAAGGCCGGATGGCTACAAGGAAGATCCGTCAACCGCTCCCAGGACAATTACTTGGCCAGTGTGCTGAGCAATAATCTTTTCTTGGAAAGAAGCATTTTGAAAGAGCAGGAGCTTGAGGATCAAATCAAAGCCCTGACTCCTGCCCAGATCCAGGAAGCGATGAAGCGGCACATTGACCTCAACAAAATGTCCATCGTCAAGGCTGGAGAGTTTACCAAAGAGTAATTAAACCCTTAAATTCCCAAAAACCTCCCGGAGAAATCTGGGAGGTTTTTTTTGCGATTTAGATGATTTAAAGCTGGAGTTGAAAAAAGTTACGATTTACGAATGACGATTTACGACGCTTTGTTGAACTCCAATCCTTGTATTCCCAATACCAACCTCT
>JAJLJS010000151.1:0-1342 GCA_033844545.1 Cyclobacteriaceae bacterium
AAACGATTCCACCCTTGTTCTGACTTTTGAAAATGCCTTGGTGGAAGGGAAGGATTATAAATTAAAAGCAGGGAAGATTCCGGATTTAGAAGGAAATATCCTTCAGGATACCAGTGTGGTTTTTCAGTTTTTTGATCCAACAGCCTATACCTACAAATCCTTGGTAATCAATGAACTGATGCCTGCTCCCAGGGCTGATCAGGATTTGCCGAATAGTGAATATGTGGAATTGTTTAACCCAAACCAGAAAGAATATCGACTGGACCTTCTAAAGCTTGCTAATTCAAGAAATGAAACCAGCCTAAGCGAGGCGTGGATGGAACCGGGAGAATTTTTGATTTTGGTTCCCAAAGGACAGGAAAATAATTTTTCCGGTTTTGGAAAAGTATTGGGAGTAGCCAATTGGCCGACTTTGTTGAATTCTGGGGATCTCGTCACGATAAAAAGCCAGGAAGGGACAATTCTGGATCAAATTGCCTTTTCTACCGGCACTTGGGGAGGGAGTGAGTATTCCGGTGGTGGATTTAGTTTGGAGGTTCCCAACCCGGATTTTCTCTGCGAAAATTCCAGCTTTCTAAAACCCTCCCAAGATCCCATGAGGGGGACTCCCGGCCGTATCAATTCGGTGTTTAACATGAATATAGACTTGGACCCTGTGGAATTGAAAAGAGCGTATTTTTTGGATTCGATCAGTTTTATGGTGGAGCTGGTAGGAGTATTCTCAGGGAGTATTTATCCCGACCAAATCGTCCTTAGCCCCGATCTATTGGTCGAAAAAGTGGAGAAAATATCTTCAGAAGCCTATCGAATAAGTTTGAAGTCCCCGGTTGTTCCCAATCAGGTTTTTCAGTTGAGCTTGAACGGACTTGCCGATTGCAGAGGGCAGGATTTGGGCACAATTGGCCCTGTTCCGCTGGTTTTGGCTGCCATTCCCCAGCCGGGAGAGATACATTTGACAGAGATTCTATTTGATCCGATATCCGGTGATCCCAAATTCGTGGAAATCCACAATTCCAGTTCGAATTTTCTAAATCTCAAATCTTGGGCTTTGGGAAATCTAAATGACCAAGGACAGATATCCCAAATTCGGATTTTTGGAACTGAAGGGACCCTCATTCCTCCCAAGGGATTTTTGGCGATTAGCACTGACCCCGAAAAGCTCAAGGCTCGGTATCCCAAGTCCTGGGAGGGTAATTTTTTGCAGGTTTCGGCTTTGCCCAGTTATCCGATTTCCGGTGGAACCGTGGTTTTACTTCGGAATGAGAAGGATTTGGTGGAAAAGTTCAGCTATTCTTCCAAATTTCATCATCCCCTTATTCAGAATTCTAAGGGAGTTTCCCTG
>JAJLJS010000152.1:0-1323 GCA_033844545.1 Cyclobacteriaceae bacterium
GGCTATGGGCAAGCGTCCGGTGCTTTCCATCGTGAAGCAATCCGGCACTGGTCATGCTACCAATATCATCGGAGGCCTTTCTGTAGGGATGGAATCCACCGTACTTCCTATCCTGGTGTTGGCAGGTGGGATTTATGGAGCATATGAATTTGCAGGTCTTTATGGGGTGGCTATTGCTGCTGCCGGCATGATGGCCACCACTGCGATGCAGTTGGCGATCGATGCCTTCGGACCGATTGCGGATAATGCTGGGGGTATCGCGGAAATGAGCCAGCTTCCTGAGGAGGTTCGTGGAAGAACCGATATTTTGGATGCCGTGGGGAATACCACCGCAGCAACAGGAAAAGGATTTGCCATTGCTTCTGCAGCTTTGACTTCTCTGGCTTTGTTTGCGGCCTTTGTAGGAATTGCAGGAATTGATGCCATCGACATTTACAAAGCACCTGTTTTGGCAGGATTGTTTGTTGGCGGGATGATCCCGTTCATTTTCTCATCTCTGGCTATTGCTGCAGTAGGTCGGGCTGCAATGGACATGGTGAATGAAGTCAGACGCCAGTTTAGAGAGATTCCTGGAATCATGGAATACAAGGCCAAGCCCGAATATGAAAAATGCGTGGAGATCTCTACCAAAGCTTCCATCCGGGAAATGATCCTTCCCGGAGCTATCGCTTTGATTTCTCCTTTGATTGTCGGATTTGCTTTCGGCCCTGAAGTTTTGGGAGGAATGTTGGCCGGGGTGACTGTTTCTGGTGTTTTGATGGGAATGTTCCAATCCAATGCCGGTGGCGCTTGGGACAATGCCAAAAAATCCTTCGAAAAAGGCGTGGTCATCAACGGGGAGACTTTCTACAAGAAATCCGAACCGCACAAAGCTTCCGTCACCGGCGACACTGTCGGTGATCCTTTCAAAGATACCTCCGGACCCTCTATGAACATCCTGATCAAACTGATGTCTATCGTGGCCTTGGTCATTGCTCCTCATATTTCTGAAAAAGGACACCATACCATGGCGGACGGAGCTCAGGTGATCAAGAAAGAAGTGAAAAAAGAAATCAAAGTCGTGGACGGTAAAAAAACTGAAACCGAAACAGTTACAATTACCAAATAATCAATCAACCACCCTTACGAAAAGCCATTCAGATTTCTGGATGGCTTTTTCTATTTTAAGGGAATGAAGAAAACCCTCCTGGGCATCCTGATCGCCCTTTCCTCCTGTACCGTACAAAAAATCAATTCATCCCTCAAGAAGTCCGAGGTATTTGGCAAGGGACATCTGGGCTTTATGCTTTTGGATCCGGAAAAAGGGAAAACCTTGGTGGACTT
>JAJLJS010000153.1:0-1897 GCA_033844545.1 Cyclobacteriaceae bacterium
CTCTAGAGTCACCATCACTCTGACGTTGGAGAGAGAGTAAATGTCTAATTTCAATCAGCTGTCCGGCGCGATCCGCTTCGCGCTCCTCGCCGGCGCCGCTTCCACCTTCGCGGCGGTTCCCGCCTTCGCGCAGGACTCGGATGAGGACGCCGCCACCCTCGAGACCATCGAAGTCACCGGTTCGCGCCTCAAGCGCGCCGAGATCGAAGGTGCCGTGCCGGTCATCGTGATCGACCGCGCCCAGATCGACGCCTCGGGCGACGTCTCCGTGGCCGACGTGCTGCGCGACTCGACCTTCGCGTCGTTCGGTAACTTCCGTCCGCAGTCCGGTTCCTCGGCCCAGTCGCTGGCTTCCATCGACCTGCGTGGCCTGGGTTCGGGCCGCACCCTGGTGCTGATCGACGGCCGTCGCGCCCCGACCAACCCGATGTCGGCCTCCTCGGGCTCCGACCTCAACGCCATCCCGCTGGCCGCCGTCGAGCGCATCGAGATCCTGTCCGACGGCGCCTCGGCCGTGTACGGCTCCGACGCCATCGGTGGCGTGGTCAACGTCATCCTGCGCAAGGACTTCAACGGCGCCGAGATCCGCTACGGCATCGGCTCGACCGAAGTGACCGGCGGCGACCTGGAAGACATGTCGGTCGTGTTCGGCGCGTCCTCCGACCGCACCCGCATCATCGGTGGCGCTTCCGCCTCCAAGCGCGGCATGGTCTTCACCCGCGACCAGATCGGCGGCGGCACCCGCGGGGTGTCCACCTACGGCAACAACGTCTACAACTGGACCGTGGTTGATGCCAACGAGGACGGCGTGGTCGACGCCGGCGACCTGGGCGACATCGACGGCGACGGCAACGACTACGACGGCCTGTCCGGCAACATCGGCGCCGTCCCGGGCTTCAGCTGCGACCAGGGCGCGTTCTACTTCCTGGGCAACGGCCTGTGCTCGTTCAACTTCAACTCGGTCGCGGCCAACGAGGCCAAGGTCGGCAACAAGTCGGTGTTCCTGCGTGGTGACCACCAGATCAACGACAACTGGACCATCTACGGCGCCGCCAACGTGACCAAGGTCGAGACCTTCGGTCGCTATGCCCCGGCCCCGGGCGTCCTGGTCGTCGCCGACGGCACCCCGTCCGACATCAACAACGGCGTCGCCTGCGGCCCCGGCGGCTGCGCCGGCCCGACCGACGGCCTGCCGACCTACTACTTCCACCGCTTCGCCGCGGCTGGTAACCGTGACAACTTCACCGACACCACCAACTCGGACTACCTGATCGGCTTCCAGGGCCAGCTGACCGATACCATCGGTATCGACTTCGGCATGCGCCGCACCGATTACAAGTTCATCGAGCTGGGCCGTGGCTACGTGGTTGCCTCGCTGGCCGCCGAAGCCGCCGCGCGTGGCGACTACAACCTCAACGACCCGTTCGGCGCGTCGGCTGAGACCCTGGCCGGCATCCAGGCCACCATCAACCGCGAGTCGCGTTGGCAGACCGACGAAATCTACGGCCTCGTCAACTTCGACGTGTTCGAGATGGGCGGTGGTACCTCCAACGCCGTGGTCGGCGCCGAGTACCGCGAAGACTTCTTCGTGGACCAGTACGACTCGCTGTCCGAGGCGGGCGTGGTGATCGGTTCGGCCGGCAACTCCGCCGCCGGTACCCGTGACGCCAAGGCCGTGTACTTCGAGTGGCTGCTGCCGTTCACCAGCACCTTCGACATCACCCTGGCCGGCCGTTGGGACAGCTACAGCGACTATGGCAACGACTTCTCGCCGAAGATCGCCATGCGCTGGCAGCCGCTCGAGACCCTCACCGTGCGTGGTTCGTTCGGCCAGGGCTTCCGCGCCCCGGGCCTGGACATCCTGACCCAGAAGACCACCTTCTCGGCCGAGCCGGTC
>JAJLJS010000154.1:0-3894 GCA_033844545.1 Cyclobacteriaceae bacterium
AGAAATTCTGGACGGCTGGACGTACATGGGCATGATTGCCACAGGGAGCCATGCTTTTAAGGCAGAGAACGTCCGGGTTCCTCTGAACAGGGCGTTTGAAATTTTACCCGAAAAGGCAACCCTTTTGCAACCCATCTTCCATTATCCTTTTTTGCAATTTGCAGAGGCCACCTTGGCGGCGAATATTCTGGGTATTTCTCAACACTTGCAGGAATTGATTTCAGAAGCTTTTTGGAAAAGAAATGAAAGCCGTCAGTACGATGCAAAGCATTTAAAGTATTTCAAAAAACAAGAGAAAAATGTTCGGGAAAAGCTGAGGAAAGGAAAGGATCAATTTTATTCCAAAGTGCTTGAATCCTGGGAGGAATTGGAAAAAGAAGGCAGAATCACCAAAAAGAACCTGAAGTCTGTTAGTAAAACCAGCCGAAAACTCACCTTTCTCTGCCGAGAACTGAATGCCAAAATGTATCCTTTTGCCGGCTTGGAGGCCGCCAAAACCCAGACCGAGCTCAATCGGGTTTGGAGGGATTTCAATACCGTTAGCCAACATGCCCTGTTGATTTTTCCTTTTTAGTTAAAGATTGGAAAATTGGAAAATTGGAAAATTGGAAAATTGGAAAATTGGAAAATTGGAAAATTTCGATTTTTGAGGGTTTTTGAATAATCAAGAATGTTTTTACTTGACCAACAATTCTTTCTCTTCTTCGAGAAAATCGTGCCTCATAGTTCTTCCTCTTTTAATCCTTAAACCATTAGAATGGCCTAAAACCTATCCATCCCCTAGTAATTCGTAAATCATACTTCACTTTGACATTTTCAGTCATCCCCCTTTTTAATTGTCAAAACTTTGTTAACATAAGAAGCTTGGTTTTGATAAAATGATTGACAAAGAACAGGAGTATTTCAAAGGAAGAGGAGCTCAGATTCAGTCTGGGAATCGCTTTTTGGCGCATCGCATCGTGGCTGAGCATGTGGAGGGCATTGATGAACCGCTTTTGCTTTCTCCCAAAACGGTGGTCCGCATCGAGCACCCCAAAACTGTGGTCAATCCTATAGAAAGTCCTGACTTGGGCTTGAGTTTTTCCCTAAACCCCTACCAAGGTTGCGAACATGGATGCATTTATTGCTATGCCCGAAATTCCCACGAGTATTACGGGTTCACAGCCGGGATAGATTTTGAGACCAAACTGATGGCGAAGCCGGTTGCTCCCCGGCTTTTGGAAAAGAAACTTTTGAGCAAAAGCTGGAAAGTATCTCCCATCTCTCTTTCGGGAAATACAGATTGCTATCAACCCTTGGAGAAAGACATGAAAATCACCCGGGAACTCTTGAAGGTCTTTGTAAAATACCGTCATCCCGTAGGCCTAATCACCAAGAATAGCCTTATCCTTCGGGATTTAGACCTGTTGCAGGATTTGGCAAGCGAGAATTTAGTGCATGTATACCTTTCGGTCACCACTTTGGAAGAGAGCCTTCGTAGGAAAATGGAACCCCGAACAGCCAGTGCCACCAAGCGACTAGCGACCATGGAAGCTTTGGCAAAGGCGGGTGTCCCGGTAGCGGTGATGAATGCTCCGATTATACCGGGCTTAAACCACCATGAAATTCCCCAAATCCTCAAAGCCGCTGCCGATCACGGCGCTTGGGGAGCAGGAATGACTGTCGTCAGGCTAAACGGGAAATTGGAGAAGATTTTTTCGGATTGGCTTCAAAAAAACTTCCCGGACCGCTTCCAAAAAGTCATGCATCAGATTGCTGAGTTGCATGGTGGAAAGGTGCAAGACAACCAATTTGGAAGAAGAATGAAAGGTGAGGGAGTGCTTGCGGAGAGCATTCATCAGCTTTTCCGGCAGTCCAGAAAAAAATACTTTCAGGGAAAATCTATGCCTGAGTTTAACCTAAAGGTTTTTCGAAAGGGAGGGAATCTAAGCTTAGAGTTTTAAGTTAGGTTCTTTGCCCAAAGGTCAAGAGATTATTGTCAGGGTCTAGAATGGAAAATTCCATTTGTCCCCAGGGTTTTATCTGAAGGTGACCGTTTGGGTGGATTGGGATTCCTTGCTGAAGGAAATCTTGGTATAGCGTCTTGATGTCTTCGGTCCGGATATAAACCTGCCCATAGTTTTCTTTAGGATCTAATTCTTGGAAGAGGAAAAAATGGAGCTCGATTTGATCTTTTTTGACCATGAGGTATTCCGGGTAATTTCCGCTCCCCAGTGGAGTAAAGCCCAATATCCCGACATAATAGTTCTCGGTGATTTTCTTGTCCCGCATGGGAAGTTTGGGATGGATGTCTTGGAGCATGGCGTTAAATGGGGTTAGGATTGGTTTTCTTTCCAGTATTTATCCAACAAGTACGCGAAAAGCTTGGGAGATTCCGGGTCAAACCGAAAATAAAGACAGGGCTCAATCAATTCCAGCTCCATCAAGGCAAAGGTATTTTGAGGGGTTCTGACCAAGTCAACCCGAGCATAAAAGGGCTGTTCCGGGAGTGCTGCCAGGGCTTTTGCTGCGGCCTCGACCAAGGCTGGTTCCGGATTGGGGATGGGAATTACTCCGCCGCCATGCTCCTCTTGGACCCTAAAATCCCCATTTTTAACTGTTTTCAAGATGGTGTGGCTTAATTTTCCCTGAAAGAAAATCAGGGAAAACTCCCCTTCCTGAATGATACTGGGGATAAAGGGCTGCAAAATTCCGACTTTGTTTTTGAACGGAGGCAAAACCATGGGCCATTGCTGTTCATCGGAAATTTTGAGTCTGTAGGTATCATCCGCATTGGCGCCGATGAGTGGCTTTACCACTAATTCTTCGGTTTGAAAAGTATGGAAGGCCTCCCGGATATCTGAAAGTTGGAGAATGGAAGGTTTGAGGGTTGGCACGAGTTCCACGCCTTTGGATCCCAATTCGAAAAGATAGCTTTTGTTGATATTCCAATGGACCACTTCCAGGGGATTTAGAAGCATGGTTTTGGAATGGTCTATCCTATATAAGACCCGGAGAAATTCGGGAAGATGGTCCTGGTAATCCCAAGGGCTACGGATCACCACCAAGTCAAATTGGTCCCAATCTGTTTCCTGGTCCCAAGGAATATTTTGAACTTTCCAGCCCAATTCCTCGAGGAAGGGATGGACTAAATCATCATCGATAAACCAACCTGCTGTGTTAGCGATGGATAGGAAGGCGCATGCCGGCATAGGGTAGGCGAGTTTGGGTAGAAAACTCCCTTGAATTTACTGGCTTAATTTTGAATTTTTCCTACTCAGGGAAGGTATTGATTTAGCCGTATTTCAACTTTCCAATTTCTGGAGAAGATCACAGGATGATCAGCCTCATTATTTATTCCGGTTTGGGGCCTTTTGAGGCAATAATTCTCATCAAACTGGGAATCCAGCGTTGTATCCATACTAGTACTTTCCCGTGTCCGGTGAAAATATAATTTCTCTTTCGTTTCAAAATAGCCTTGATCATAACTCTTGCAGCTTTATCCGTAGGCCAAATTAAATTTGCAGGACGTGGATCTGGACGTTCTGGATGCCAAATACCGTCATTGTCAATTCTTGTAATTTCTGAATCGACAAACCCGGGATGCAGTGTCGTGCAAGTCACCCCTGTGCCCATTAATTCAACCTGCAAAGTTTGACCAATAGAATGTAATGCAGCTTTTGAAGCACCATAAGCACCAAAATTAGGATTAGGTACATAGGCAGCCACACTTCCCACCAAACCTATTCGTCCTTTGTTTTTCTTTAAATAGGGCAGGGCATGTTTCACCGTTAAGGCCAAACCTGTGACATTGGCTTGTAATTGTCTGTTCCAATCTTTGGCAGTTAGTTTTTCGATACTTCCAAAAACACCGAAACCGGCATTGGCTACCACTACATCCAGGCGGCCCCAGGA
>JAJLJS010000155.1:0-1023 GCA_033844545.1 Cyclobacteriaceae bacterium
TACCTGACCTATGCCGAGGTGAACGATCACCTGCCCGACGACATCGTCGATCCGGAGCAGATCGAAGACATCATCGGCATGATCAACGGCATGGGCATCGAGGTGCACGAGGTTGCGCCCGACGCCGAGACGCTGCTGCTCTCCGACTCGTCCTCGACCCGCGACTCCGACGACACCGCCGCCGAAGAGGCCGCGGCCGCGCTGAGCGCGCTCGACACCGAGGGTGGCCGCACCACCGACCCGGTGCGCATGTACATGCGCGAGATGGGCTCGGTCGAGCTGCTGACCCGCGAGGGCGAGATCGCCATCGCCAAGCGCATCGAGGAGGGCCTGAACCAGGTCCACGCCTCGCTGGCCAGCTTCCCGTGGTCGATCCAGCTGCTGCTCGAGGACTACGACCAGCACCTCGAGGGCAAGAAGCGCCTGAACGAGGTCGTGGTGGGCTTCCTCGACATGGAGGAGCCGGAAGAGGTGGTGCCCGAGGTGGCCGCCGAGGACGCCGACGCCGAGGTCGAGGAAGACGATGACGACGAGGCCGACGGCGACGACGAGGACACCGCCGCCGTCGACACCGGCCCGGACCCGGCCGAGGTCGGCCGCCGGATGGACGCGCTCAAGGCGCTGTACACCAAGTTCCAGAAGACGCACGCCAAGTACGGCGCCGCCGACAAGAAGACCATCAAGGTCCGCGAGGAGATGGCCGCCGAGTTCCTGCGCCTCAAGCTCCCGCTGGCGCTGATGGATGCCTTCGTGCGCAAGCTGCGCGACGTGGTCAACGCCATCAAGGAGCACGAGCGCAAGGTGCTCGACATCTGCGTGCGCGGCGCCAGGATGCCGCGCAAGGACTTCCTGCGCGCCTGGCCGGGCAACGAGATCAACCTGGACTGGGCCGACGAGGTCATCCGCCGCAAGCAGAAGTGGGCCTCGGGCGTGCGCGAGCACAAGGACGAGATCGTCGCCGAGCAGCAGAAGCTGATCGGCATCGAGGAGTCGCTGTTCCTGTCGCTGCCGGACATCAAGGAA
>JAJLJS010000156.1:0-1259 GCA_033844545.1 Cyclobacteriaceae bacterium
GCTTCCTCGTCCTTGGCGTCGAAGCGCAGCACCAGCACCGGCGTCGTGTTCGACGCCCGCACCAGGCCCCAGCCGTCCGGCCAGTCGGCGCGCAGGCCGTCGATGGTGGCGATGCGCGCGCCCTCGAACTTCGCCTTGGCCAGGAAGTCCTCGATGAAGGTGTACTGGCGGCCTTCCTCGACGTGGATCTTCAGTTCGGGGGTCGAAACGCCCTTGGGCAGGGTGTCGAACACCTCCTGCGGGGTTTCGCCGCGGCTCGAGAGGATCTCGAGCAGGCGCGCGGCGGCATAGATGCCGTCGTCGAAGCCGTACCAGCGCTCGCGGAAGAAGAAATGGCCGCTCATCTCGCCGGCCAGCTCGGCCTCGGTCTCGCGCATCTTCGACTTGATCAGGGAGTGGCCGGTCTTCCACATCAGCGGGCTGCCGCCGTGGCGCAGGATGTGCATGGCCAGGTGGCCGGTGCACTTGACGTCGTAGATCACGCAGGCGCCCGGGTTGCGCTCGAGCACGTCGGCCGCGAACAGCATCAGCAGGCGGTCGGGGTAGATCATCTCGCCTGACTTGGTGACCACGCCCAGGCGGTCGCCGTCGCCGTCGAAGGCCAGGCCCAGGTCGGCGTCCACGCGCTGGACCACGTTCACCAGGTCCTGCAGGTTGGCCGGGTCGCTCGGGTCCGGATGGTGGTGCGGGAAGTTGCCGTCCACCTCGCAGAACAACGGCTCGACCTCGGCGCCGATGGCCTCGAGCAGCTGCGGCGCGACCGCGCCGGCGATGCCGCTGCCGCAGTCGACGACCACCTTGAGCTTGCGCTCGATCTGGATGTCGCCGGCGATGCGGTTGATGTAGTCCTCGCGGATGTCGCGCTGGCTGGCCAGCCCGGGCGTGTCGGCCTCGTGCAGGTTGTTCTCGGCGATGCGCTCGTAGAGGTTCTGGATGGCGTCGCCGGCGAGGGTTTCGCCCTCGATGACGATCTTGAAGCCGTTGTAGTCCGGCGGGTTGTGGCTGCCGGTAACCGACACGCAGGAGCCGGCGCGCAGCTGGTAGGCGCCGAAATACGTCATCGGCGTCGGCGACTCGCCGATGTCGATCACCTCGCGGCCGGCGCGGCGCAGGCCGTCGATGAGCGCGGCGGCCATGCGCGGCGACGACAGCCGGCCGTCGCGGCCGACCACGATCGAGCGCGCGTCCTGCTCGTGCATCACGCTGCCGATGGCCTGGCCGATCAGGCGCGCGGTTTCCTCGTCGAGCGTCTTGCCCAC
>JAJLJS010000157.1:0-5922 GCA_033844545.1 Cyclobacteriaceae bacterium
ATATGGCTCCAGTTTTCCGCTCAATCGGACGATGACAACCGAACTTTTGGGTTTTGCTGATTTGCATCACAATGTCATCAATGCGCAGAATAGTCGGGGAAAAACAGAAAGGACCTTGGCTTTCGCCTTGGCAGGCATGGCTGGGACTTTGAACAAACTGGCAACTGATGTTTGTCTTTTTATGAACCAGCATTTTGCATTTATTTCCTTTCCGGATGATCTGACCACGGGTAGCAGCATCATGCCTCACAAAAAGAACCCAGATGTTTTTGAACTGATCCGGGCAAAAGCAAATCAAATCCAATCGGTGCCTACTTCCATTGGTTATTTATTGACCAATATGAGTACAGGATACCATCGGGACATGCAATTGCTCAAAGAAGAGATTTTTCCTGCAATTGAACAGCTACAAAGCTGTCTGCGTATGAGCACATTTATGCTCAAATCCATCCGAGTACGGGCAAACATTCTTGGAGATCCTTTCTACAAACATTTATTTTCTGTGGAAGTAGTAAATGATTTAGTTCTCCAGGGGATGCCCTTCCGGGATGCTTATAAAAAAGTAGGCTTGGATATAGAAGCAGATCAATTTGCTCCGGACCAGAGCAAAATCATGCATAGGCATGAGGGAAGCATCGGAAATCTTGGTCTGGAAGAAATCAAGAAAAAAATGGAATATCAGATCGGTTCATTTGATTTTGATTCCATTTTGAAAGCCATCAAGAGGCTTTTGGTCTGAGGTACCTGGCTTTCTGTCGATTTTCTGGAAAGATTGAGGGATTATCAGTATTTTATATTGATATCTTTTAGGATATTCCAGAAACCCGACAGCACCCATGAACACTATTCTAGGTCAAAACCTTAGGTATGACCTTAAATCCAGTCTTGTAGTTTTTTTAGTGGCTCTTCCACTATGTTTAGGAATTGCGATAGCCAGTGGAGCTCCTCCTATGGCCGGGTTGATTGCCGGAATCGTTGGGGGAATTGTAGTGGGATCGATTTCAGGCTCCCACGTCAGCATCAGTGGTCCTGCTGCAGGACTTACAGTTATCGTCTTGGATTCAATTTCTGCTTTGGGAACTTTGGAATTATTCTTAGCTACAGTAGTGGTGGCAGGAATTATCCAAATGACCCTAGGATTTTTAAAAGGAGGAGTATTGAGCTATTTTTTTCCTCATTCCGTGATCAAAGGAATGTTGACGGCCATAGGACTCATTTTGATTTTAAAACAAATTCCTCATGCCTTGGGCTATGACAAGGATACCATGGGGGACGAGTCATTTTTACAAGCAGACCAGCACAATACCTTTACCGAAATTTGGTATGCATTCCAGTATTTCAGTCCGGGAGCCATTGTGATTGTACTCATTTCTCTGGGTATCTTACTGACTTTTGAAATACCCCGAGTGAAAAACCACAGGTTCTTTGGAATCATTCCAGGTGCTTTATGGGCAGTAGTTTCAGGAATTCTTATCAATTTATTCTTCGGGAAATTTTTGCCTGAATGGAAAATGACCGAGGAGCATTTGGTTAAAATTCCAGAAGTCAGATCCTTTCAGGAGTTTGGAAATCTTTTGACTTTTCCGGATTTCAGTATGATCACAAAAGCAAATTTCTGGGTGATATCTGCCACCATTGCTGTGGTAGCGAGTATTGAAACCCTTTTGTGCATCGATGCTACAGACAAAATGGATCCTAAAAAGAGGATTACCCCATCCAGCAGGGAATTGGTCGCTCAAGGGGTAGGCAATTCAGTCAGTGGCTTGATCGGAGGCTTGCCCATCACGGCAGTAATCGTGCGCAGCTCAGCGAATATTTCTTCCGGAGCTAAAACCAAGCTATCCGCAATTTTGCATGGCTTTTTATTGATAGGCTTGCTTCTTGCCATCCCTGGGACCTTAAATGAAATTCCCTTAAGCTGTTTGGCCGCGGTGCTTTTTTTGGTAGGATATAAACTTGCAAGACCAAGGATTTTCATCAATACCTTTGAAAAAGGCTGGGATCAATTCATCCCTTTTCTGGTCACGGTTTTTGCCATTCTTTTGACGGATCTGTTGGTTGGAATCGGAATCGGAATGGTTTTCGGGCTATTTTTTGTCATCAAAACTAACTTTCAGAGAGCCATTACTCTGACCGAGCATCAAGGCAACTATCTGATAAGAATGCATAAAGACGTATCTTTCTTAAATAAAGCCTTGCTGTTGAAGATACTCAATGACATTCCTGAAGGATGCCATGTGATCATTGACGCTACAAAAGCTAATTTTATAGATAATGATATCAAAGAGGTCTTGGATGATTTTATTGAATCCAGATTCTCCAAAGCGATTGACGTAACCGTAAAAGGATATGATTACCATCTTACCGAAGCACTATGAATCCCTACGAAAAACTTTTACTCCAAAACAAAGCCTGGTCAGAAGAAAAAATTGAACATGACAAGGAATTCTTCCATCGACTGGCCAATCAGCAAAAACCGAAATTCCTCTGGATCGGTTGCTCAGACAGCAGAGTACCTGCCAATGAAGTGACGGGTACAGATCCCGGGGAAATTTTTGTCCACCGAAATATCGCCAACATGGTGGTGCATACAGATTTAAATATGCTTTCAGTCCTTCAATATGCAGTGGAAGTGTTGAAAGTGGAACATATCATCGTCTGTGGTCATTACGGCTGTGGAGGTGTGGAAGCAGCTTTGGGCAAACACAGTTTTGGCCTGATCAATAAATGGCTGAGAAATATCAAAGAAGTCTACAAGGATTATCAAGAAGAGATTGACAGACTTCCCTCTCATAAAGATCAAGTCAACCGCTTGGTGGAACTAAATGTCTTGGAACAATGTCAAGACCTATTAAAAACATCCATTATCCAAAAAGCTTGGAAAGAAAGAAAAGGACCAGAATTGCATGGCTGGGTGTATGGCTTGGATGACGGACTGGTCAAAGAATTGATCAATATCAAAGCAGACTCTGAAAATATCCCTCCGATTTTCAGGTATATGGACGAAGATTTGTAAGCAATGAAGAATTAATTAGCCCGGCATTTTGATTTTCCAAATCCGGGCTTTTTATTTGCCCTATCCTTTCACTTTTTGGTGTGAGGATTTATAAAGAAGAGGCGAGAGACAGGCTCAATGACCCTCTGGCAACCTTCCGCAGTGAAGGAAAGGTGCCAAATCCTGCCGACTGAGCTATTCTCTTTCGGAACTATAAATTCCTTGCAAATGAACAAACATCTTCCTTCTCCCCTTTTTTCTGGCTTTGACCTCGTGTCCCTGGGTACGATAGGCTCCTTATTTCCTTTCCTTTATTCCATTTCCAAAGGGGAGACTGGATGCTTTCTTGTGGATTCTCTTTTCTAACAACCTAAACCTAAATTTTATGTCAACAAATTATCGCTTTGAAACGCTCCAGCTTCATGCTGGACAAAGCCCTGATCCAACGACCAATTCCAGAGCCGTTCCAATTTATCAGACTACCTCCTACGTGTTTAACAGTGCGGAGCATGGAGCAAATCTCTTTGGATTAAAGGAATTCGGGAACATTTATACCCGAATTATGAATCCCACTACGGATGTTTTTGAGCAGAGAATTGCAGCTTTGGAAGGTGGAGTAGCTGCCTTGGCAACCAGCTCGGGACAGGCTGCCCAATTTCTTGCCCTAAACAATATTTTGGAAGCAGGGGATAATTTTGTGTCAACCTCGTTTTTGTATGGTGGAACCTATAATCAATTCAAGGTTGCCTTCAAAAGAATCGGAATTGAGGCAAGATTTGCAAAAGGGGATACTCCCGAACTTTTTGAAAAACTAATCGATGCCAAGACAAAGGCCATTTATTTGGAGACCATTGGTAATCCGGAGTTTAATATTCCTGATTTTGAAGCGATAGCGGCTTTGGCCAAAAAACACCATATTCCTTTGGTGGTGGACAACACTTTTGGGGCTGGTGGATATCTATTCCAGCCAATCGCCCATGGAGCCAACATTGTGACCGCTTCCGCTACCAAGTGGATAGGAGGACATGGGACTTCCATTGGAGGAGTAATCGTGGATGCCGGAAACTTTAACTGGGGAAACGGAAAATTTTCTCAATTTTCTGAACCTTCAGAAGGCTATCATGGACTGAATTTTTGGGAAGTTTTCGGGGAAAACAATCCCTTAGGATTGCCCAATATTGCCTTTGCTATCCGGGCACGTGTCGAAGGACTTCGGGATTTTGGCCCGGCAATCAGTCCTTTTAATTCATTCCTGCTTCTTCAAGGATTGGAAACATTATCGCTAAGGGTACAACGAACGGTGGACAATGCTCTGGAAATTGCCCAATGGCTTGAAGCCCACCCTAAAGTTTCGAAGGTAAATTATCCGGGTTTGAGTAGTTCTCCTTACCATGGATTGGCCAAGAAATACCTGAAAAAAGGATTTGGCGGGGTTTTGAGTTTCGAAATCAAGGGAGAGAAAGAAGAGGCGTCCCAATTCATCAATAACCTTCAGTTGGTTTCTCACCTGGCAAACGTCGGGGATGCAAAAACCCTGATCATTCAGCCTTCAGCCACAACCCACCAGCAGCTATCCGAGGAAGAGCAAAAAGCAGCAGGGGTAACTCCAACTTTATTAAGGCTTTCTGTGGGTATCGAGCATATCGATGACATAAAATCTGACCTCCAACAGGCATTCGAAAAACTATAAACAGTAAATGAATTTAATCAGCGAATACGCAGACATTACCATGACTCAAGAAATTTTCCACTCTGATCGCCCATTACATTTAGAATCCGGAGAATCTCTCAGTCAATTTGAATTGGCCTATACGACCTACGGAAATTTGAACACGGAAAAACCCAATGTCATTTGGGTAATCCATGCACTTACTGGGGATTCCAAGGCTGCCGATTGGTGGAGTGGATTAATTGGGGAGGACAAATTCTTTGATCCTACCCGGCATTTCATCATTTGTGCCAACTTACTGGGAAGCAACTATGGGTCTACCAATCCCCTGAGTATCAATTCCGAAACCGGGGAAGTTTATTATTATGACTTCCCCCAACTTACTCCAAGGGACCTGGCCAATAGCTTGGAAAGACTGCGAATTCATTTGGGGCTGCAAAAAATCCATACGCTGATCGGGGGCTCTTTAGGAGGACAAGTTGCGCTGGAGTGGGCAGTGACTCTCGGTCAAAAGCTGGAAAATGCGGTGGTTTTGGCTTCTACGGCAAAGACTTCTCCTTGGGTGATCGGATTCAATGAAACCCAAAGGATGGCGATTGAATCGGATTGTACCTGGGGAAAAAGACAAGAAGATGCAGGTAAAAACGGTCTAGCCACTGCTCGGGCCATAGCCATGCTCAGCTATAGACATCCCAAAGATCTAGCCAGAAAGCAAGCCGAATCGGAAGAAAAACTGGATAATTTCAGAGCCAGTTCCTACCTCAGGTATCAGGGTCAAAAGCTATCCAATCGATTCAATGCCCTCTCCTATTGGGTTTTGTCCAAAACGATGGATTCCCATGATCTGGGTAGAGGAAGAGGCGGTGTGGAAAAGGCCTTAGCACAGATTGAGGCAAGGGTCTTGACCATAGGAGTGAATTCAGACCTCTTGTTTTTACCATCTGAGTCACATGAGATCAGCCAAAAAGTACGAAGAGGAACCTATAAAGAAATCAACTCTACGGCGGGTCATGATGCCTTTTTAATTGAGTTTGAGCAATTGGCTTATATACTCCAATCTTTTTACCTAGAACATTGAAAGCACAAAAAGCGGGAAATTCCCGCTTTTTTATTTCTTAGCTTTGGTCCATTCCACCGTTCTGCCCACGAATGAAAAGCCCAGATAACCTTTCACTTCCAAAATATCCGAAGACTTCAATTTGACCTCACAGGAATAAGTCTTGCCTGATTTGGGATCATAAATCTCCCCTCCTTTCCA
>JAJLJS010000158.1:0-1634 GCA_033844545.1 Cyclobacteriaceae bacterium
GCATCAATCTGTTCGGTCACTTTCATGGAGCCAATTTCCGCACCGATACTCGATCCTACCTTTCCTGCCGCAATCAAAGCCGTCACCAGAGGACCCATGGCCCTGACGACCGCAATGGAGATCAAGGCAGGAAGCCAGGAGGTTGCCCCAAATTCTGAAAGCGAAGGCCGGGACTGATTGGTGAAAACTATGCCCACAATGAAGCCGGTCAGAGAAATCAGGGGAAGGGATTCCACACCGATTCTATAACATTGATGAATTACTTCTTTGAATTCATACGGGGGAAGCAGCACTTCCTGAAAAAAGCGCCTGACAAAATTCCAGGCATCGGCCAGGCCCGTGAAAAACTTATCTATTTTTTTGGAAAGCAAAGGCTTTTTGTCCTCCGATACTTCTGCCATAATGTTAAAATCTTTTCGGTTTGCCTATACCCATAATCCGTACTTTACAAAGAAAACAAAATTAAGACCATCCCCTTGGGTTGAATGCTTTTTTTTGAAAAGCGGTAGAGACAATATAAGTAAGCTCCTGGAAAGAACGGGATTCGAATTCCAAAAATCCAATCTTAAATCAGACCTTTGATTTCATCCCAGTTTTCTTGGGAAAGAGGCTTTTCAAAAATGAATTTGACTTGATCAAACTTCTTCATTTTTTCGAGATCCTCCGAGGAAATGTGAGCGGTGAGAAACACGATTTTCGCAGGGGAATTTTCTCCAAATTTCTCCACCCATTCCCAGGCAGAGGAATGCTCCAAATTTAAATCCGAAAGAATTATTTCAGGGTCGTTTTCAGCCAACCATTCGTACAAATCCTCCGGCTGGGTAAAGTTCTCAGAGGACCAATCCGGGAGTTGAATCTTAAAAATTTTCTTCATCAACATGTGTTGAATCCGATCATCATCCAGGTAAACAATCTTTGGCATTCTTATTTCTTTTTTAAAAACTCCCGTCTAGGTGGATCAAAAATAATTGACCTCCCAAAACTAATTCTTAAACTTAAGACTTCCCAGACACTTGGCTGTCCAGACTTCGTTTTAGTCTTGTCTAATTTTTTTAGTCAAGCCATTTTTCGAATTAGCTAAAACAAGTTTATAAAATTAAAAATCAGTACTTTAACAATTTTTGAATAAAGCAATGAATGAGTTTTAACGGCTTCCATTTTTTAGAAAATCCTGAGGTAAATATTCTTTTTTGATTCAGGTTGTTTTGAAGAAGAAACCTTTCCTTTTCAAAAAATTCCTAAGGATTCGTCCTTTTTCCTTTCCGTAAACTTCCTCAAACATTCCAAAAGCCCCTCCTCTTCCGGGGACTTTTTAACAGGAAAACCAGGCCCTGAATTCAGAAAATTGAAAGAGAAGGAATCCGGATTAAACCATGGAATTTTAGAATTCTTGTGTAATTTCCCTCTGGATAAATACTCGAGCCTACCCCAAAACATATCCTGTTATCTTAGCGCAAATATCCCTGATTTACCTCTCCACCATCCCTCTCCCACCCTATGAAAAAGATCCTGTTTTCTATCGTTTTTTCGGTCGGTTTTATCGGTCTCAATTTCGCCCAAGAGGGCTATGATGAGGCCCTCGCGAAGAAGCTTGGAGCCGATGACTACGGCATGCGCAAATACGTCATGGCCTT
>JAJLJS010000159.1:0-6536 GCA_033844545.1 Cyclobacteriaceae bacterium
TGATATGTTTGCAGGAGCTTTTCTTTATGGCATTACCAATGGGCATTCCTATGCTTCCAGCGGTAAATTGGCATCCATGGCCAGTTCGAAGATTGTCAGTCAGTTTGGGCCGCGACTAAAATGGCATGAAGCAAAAGAAATCCTTACTAGGCTTAATCCTTAAACCCTAAGGCACTGTTTCCAAGGACCATCTTCTTCGCTTGTCCCCAATTTTCCGCTCCAAAGTATTTCTGGATTATTTTTAGAAAAAATTATCCAAATTTCGATTTGAATTCCTTTTTGTAGTCTTTTGATCAAACAAAAAATGAATTAAATCAGTAATATTCCAACTAGAAACCCTACCTAATCTTTTTCTATGAAAAAAATATCTCTGCTGGGTCTGTTGATGGGAGTGCTATCACTTTCTTCATTGGCCCAAAATAAAATTGACTTCCGGGAATTTACCCTGGACAATGGTCTTCATGTGATCATGCATCAGGATAACACCACCCCTATCGTGGTCACCTCTGTTCTGTATCATGTCGGCTCAAAGAATGAAAAACCTGAAAGAACAGGTTTTGCACATTTCTTTGAACATTTGATGTTTGAAGGTTCAGAAAATATTGACAGAGGTCAATACATGAATATTATCCAAAGCCGTGGAGGTACTTTGAATGCCTACACGTCAAACGACATCACCTATTATTACGAGCTTTTACCTTCCAACGAGCTGGAACTGGCCCTTTACATGGAAAGCGAGCGTATGCTTCATTCTAAAGTGGACCAAACCGGAGTAGAAACTCAACGGGAGGTTGTGAAAGAAGAAAGACGTCAGCGTTATGAAAACCAACCTTATGGGACAATCCTACCTGAAACCTTGGTAAGAGCTTATGCTGAACACCCATATCGTTGGGCGCCAATCGGCTCCATGGATCACCTCAATGCAGCCACTATCGAGGAGTTCCAACAGTTTTATAAGGATTTTTATGTGCCTAACAATGCGACACTGACCATTGCGGGGGACATTGATTATGCCAACACAGAATCCTTGGTTAGAAAGTATTTCTCCGAGATTCCAAAAGGTGAAGGGGAAATCTACCGCCCGAATATCGCGGAGCCAAAGAAGACAGCTGAAATCCGAGACGTCATTTATGACAACATTCAGATTCCTGCTGTGATCCAAGCGTACAACTTACCTCCTAGAAACCATCCGGATAGCTATGCACTTTCGATGCTTTCTACTTACCTGACTGGAGGAAGCTCTTCTTTGATGACCAAAGAACTGGTAGATAAGCAACAAAAGGCATTGGTGGTTGCTGCGATTCCATTGGAACTGGAAGATGGTGGAATTTTCATCATGTATGGAATTACCAACATGGGAGTGGATCCCAAGGATTTGGAAACTGAGATAGACAAACTTATCCAGCAAGTTCAGGAACAGGGGATTTCAGACCAAGAATTTGCCAAGCTTAAAAACCAGATGGAAAATGCCATCGTGAGTGGAAATTCCACCATCGCAGGTATCGCGGAAAATCTGGCAGAAGCGAAAGTGATCTATGGGGATACCCACTACATCAATCAAGTAATGGACTACTATTCCAAAGTGACCAAAGCGGATATTCAGCGAGTGGCAAAAGAATACCTGGATCTAAACGGCAGGGTGGTATTGTACTATTTGCCAAAATCGGCCAAGCCTGAAACTGAATAATTGTTTGACCTTTTAGATGCTAAAAAAATGAAAAAACTAGCTATATCATATGTATTGATGCTGTGGGTGACATTCTCCCTACTGGCTCAGGTGGATCGAAGTACACTGCCCGCCTCTGGACCAGCTCCAGAAATAAAGATCAATGAGGCGGAGACTTTTACCTTGCCAAACGGATTGAAAGTATTCGTGGTGAACAATACCAAGTTGCCACGGGTATCCTTTACTTTGGTTCTAGAGCGTGATCCTATCCTAGAAGGAGACAAAGCCGGCATGACAGGATTTGTGGGAGAAATGATGCGCGGTGGCACTACCACCCGCAGCAAGGATCAACTGGATCAAGAAATAGACTTCATCGGCGCAAGTTTGGGGGCGTCATCTACTTCTGTTTTTGCTTCATCTTTGAAAAAACATCAGGACAAAGTACTCGAGTTGATGGCGGATGTTCTTTTCAATCCCACTTTTCCCCAAGAGGAATTGGATAAGCTGAAAAAGCAATCCCTGACCGGACTGGCACAAAGCAAGGACAATCCTCAGGCAATTTCTTCCAGATTGGCTGCTGCGGTTCTTTATGGAAAAAATCATCCGTATGGTGAAATCGAAACAGAAGCCACGATCAATAACATTACCGTTGAGGACATCAAGAAATATTATCAAACCTATTTCAAACCCAATATTGCGTATTTGGCAATTGTGGGGGATATGACCAAAGCCGAGGCTGAAAAGGTGGTGAATCAGTATTTCGGAAAGTGGCAAAGAGGGACCGTACCAACATTTACTTACCCAACGCCTACCCGAGCTGCGAAAAGAGCCGTTGCCCTGGTGGATAGAAGTTCCTCTGTTCAATCTGTGATCAACGTGACCCAGCCGGTTCAGATGAAAATCGGTGATCCGGACTATATCACCAGCCGTTTGCTCAATCAAATTTTGGGTGGTGGATCTGCGTCGCGGTTGTTTATGAATTTGCGGGAAGATAAGGGCTATACCTACGGAGCTTATTCTTCCATTGGTTCGGATAAGCTGGTGGCGGCCATCTCAGCCACAGCCTCCGTGAGAACTGAGGTGACAGATTCGGCCGTTTATGAATTTATCTATGAGATTAAAAATTTGGTCGAAAACGGAGTGACTCAGGAAGAGTTGGACAAGGCCAAGGCAGAACTTTCAGGAAGTTTTGGAAGATCTCTGGAGCAGCCCAGCACCGTGGCAAACTTTGCGCTGAATATCGAGCGGTACAATCTCCCCAAAGATTACTATGCCACTTACCTTCAGAAGCTGAATAGCTATACGGTCGAGGATATCAATGCGACCGCGAAAAGATTGATCGAGCCGGATAAATTCATCATCACCACCGTGGGGAATGGATCGGAAATCAAAGAAAAACTGGCTCAGTTTGGAGAGGTCATCGAGTATGATAATATGGGAATGCCGGCAAAGGAATTGGTGGCTGATGCGGATATGACTGCCGAAAAAGTTCTGGATAAGTATCTGGAAGCTATCGGAGGAAAGGAAAAGGTCTCCCAAATTAAAAGCGCCAAAATTTCCATGGACGCCTCTGTCATGGGCACTGCCCTGAATATTTCATTCGTCTATGATCCCGAAAACAACAGATATGCCCAGCGGCAAAGTGTGGGAGGGAACGTCCTGATCCGGACCAAAATTGAAAACGGGAAAGGTTCTATGACCATGCAGGGACAAAACCGGGACATGGAAGCCGCACAATACGAAGAAGCAGTTCTGAATTCATTCCTTTTCCCGGAGGCAGTCTATAACAAAATGGGTTATTCCTTAACCTTTGATGGGCTTAAAGACGTAGAGGGTACTCCAGCCTACAAAGTGATCATTTCCAGTCCATCTGGAGCTAAGCTGACCAATTACTATGCTCAGGATTCAGGGTTAAAGATCAAATATGAGAATCCAGCTTCAGGTGACACGTTTTATTCGGATTACCAAGAAAAGGAAGGAGTATTGCTTCCTATGACCTGGACGATCAAGTCTCCGATGATCCCTGTTCCTTTGGAAGCCAAGGTGACGTCAATGGAATTGAATGTTCCGATCACTGACGAAGATTTAAAATAATTTCATACCGGTGCCAAGCTAACTCCTTGGTACCTTCACTTTTCAAAAAAACAACCGATTATGAAAATTACCGCGTTACTTATTGCAGGTTCTCTGGTTTTGTCTCCTGGACCGAACTTTCACTCTTTTTCCCTTTCTAAAATTGAAACTGTTTCCTCCGAAAACGAACCTTCTGTTATCCTGGAGAAATACCTTCAAGCAGTGGGTGGAAAAGAAAAGCTTGGTAAAATTAAGAACGTTTCCATGACGGCATTGGCAGATTTTCAAGGACAATCCATTGAAATCAAATCCATCGCCGATTCGGAAAATCAACGGATGATGCAATCTACCGCTGTCTCAGGCAACGTGATGCAAAAAACGTTTTATGTCGATGGGAAAGCCCAAGTTATGGCTATGGGCCAAGTGCAGGAGTTGCCTGAGGAAATGGCAGCTTTGTTGAAAGCCCAGACCTATGTGTTCCCGGAAGCTCATTATGAGGAATTAGGATACCAATTGAGTTCATTGGGATCAGAAATGATGGATGGCATTGAAGTGGAAGGAATTCAGATTACTCTACCCAATGGAATGATCACTAAAGAATATTATGCAGTGGCAACAGGTTTGAAACACAAAACCAGTAGTCAAGCCGCTGGCGATATTACCTATTCGGATTATCAAGAAGTAGAGGGAGTCCTTTACCCCATGATGCTGAGCATCAAAAATCCTATGTTGCCCGTAGCCTTAGAAGCAAAAATCACTTCCCTGGAATTCAACAGGCAATTATCCGATTCGGATTTTCAATAAAAAAGCCAAAAGCCTCCAAGAAATTTTGGGGGCTTTTTTATGACATCCAGATATCAGTGGATTTCAAAACCTTAGGGCATGAAAGCTGGATTTTAGGGAAAAAGAGCCTGTCCGATTGCTGAAGAGGAATGGACATTTCTCTTCCCTGACGGTTGATTTTTAAGGTAGCTTCACGAAACGTACCTAGATTTTCTTCCAAAATTTCATCTCCTTTCATCAGGGTTTTATAGGCGGGGGCTTCAGGGTGAATCTGAAGGATTTGATTCTGATCGTTGGTTCGAACTCCAAATTCATGGAGTAAAAGGCTATCTTCAAAAATCTCTGCCCATGCAATTCCCAAATATTTCATATGTTTTTGGTATTCAGGGAAATAGTCCTCATGACCGTAGATATATTTTTTGAAGAATTCTAGAATCAATTCCTGATTTCCAGTTTCCTCGGATAGGATTGCCTGAAAGTCTTCCATTGAATATCCCAGGTTCGGTTTTCCGAATAGCTCCCACATTCTTTTCATGACTTGAGCCAAGGAGCTGCCAGTTTGGATCAGGACCGCATCCAGCCCCATGGCAAGGATGGCACCTCGGGTGTAAATATTTACCTTTTTATCGGGGATGCCTGGCACATATCCATCCAACCAAAGATCAAAAGAGGATTCGGTAATGGATTGGTTTTTCCAGCCAAATGAATTCATTTCCCGCTGAATTACTTTTTCCAGATGCCCAAGGTAAGTCGAAAGAGAATAAACTCCGGACTTCAAAAGGTAAAGGTCTCCCATATAGGTGGTGATTCCTTCGAGAATCAAACCTGCCTGAGTGTAAGTTTCTTGAGAAAAATTGTAAGGAAGCAATTCTTTGGGACGAATCCGGCAGACATTCCAGGCATGGTATAATTCATGGCAGCTTACTCCGAGGAGTTCTTCCATTGGAGAAGGATCAGTTAAGCTTTCAGCCGGTCCAAAGGTGATTACCGTGCCTCTTCGGTGTTCCACTCCATGGTAATATTGGTAAGGCAAAAGCTGGAAGATGAAGTGATATTCCTCCTCCGGAAACTCTCCGAAGTCCAAAATCAATTTATCGGTAAAGTGTCTGAAGTTTTCCAGGAAAACATTTTGATCAAAATGGACCGTCCCCTGAATCCAAATATGGAACAGGGTATTCGAGCTTGAATAGTCCCAATGAACCAATGCCTTGGAAGCCAAAATTGTCGAGTCAGCGAGCTGTTGGAAAGAATTGGCTTTCCAAATGCCCGTAGAGAGTTTTATAAGCGTGGAAATTTGATCAGGATAATCCGGGAGGTCTAAGCTGAGGATAATTTCTTCTTCAGTATGGTCAAGAATTTCAAAGCAGCAATTGACTAGGTTGAGATAAACTTGTTCCTCATCAATCCAGGAATTTCCGGCATCCATTTTTCCAGCCCAATATTCATATTGGATGGAAATCGTTCCATTGTTTTCAATTTCCCAGAGATCTTTGGATACTTTTTTAAATCCGACTTTTTCTCCCGAAGAATCAAAGGCTTTAAATCCACGGATATTTTGTGCGTAATTTGCAAGTTGATAGCGACCAGCTCTCCATGCAGGCAATTGAAGCTGGAGTGGGTTGGAATCAGGGATATCAAGTTCCAATTGGATATTGGCAAATTGGGAAGCGGGGTTGGAGCAAGAAATATGGAAATGGATCATGGAGTTTCCGTTGCGATTTAAAACAAACAAATGTAGGACACCGATTTGTATTTCAGGAAATGGTGTCTATCTTTGCAGTCCTTTTTGGGGTCAATCCTAAATCGGACAGTTCAGGGAGCAAATAGATAAAGATATTCGATCATGAAAAGAACATTTCAGCCTTCTCGCAGAAAAAGAAAAAACAAGCATGGCTTCAGAGAAAGAATGTCTTCTGCTAATGGTAGAAGAGTATTGAGAGCCAGAAGAGCCAAAGGAAGACATAAACTTACTGTGTCTGACGAAAAGACATTGAAGAAGTAATTCTTAGCGCTG
>JAJLJS010000160.1:0-21386 GCA_033844545.1 Cyclobacteriaceae bacterium
TCCAAACGCTCAGTAGTGTTCTTTCTGTTTTTGGTAGTGATATATCTTGAAGTACCTGGCATGCCTGAGTTTTTGTGCTCGGTGCATTCCAAAATCACTTGTACTCTATTTCCTTTCTTAGCCATCTCGGTGTTGATTTAAGGGACTGTGACTTTGATTATTTGATTACAATCATGCCGTTATCCTGCGCTTCTTTCAAAACGGCAGAGATACCTTTCTTATTGATTGTCTTCAGTGCTTTGGTGCTCACTTTTAGCGTAATCCATGCGTCTTCCTCAGGTACGTAGAAGCTCTTCTTGTGAAGATTTGGGTAGAATCTACGCTTGGTCTTGTTGTTTGCATGGGACACGTTGTTACCTACTCGAGGTCTTTTTCCGGTAATGTCACAAACTTTTGCCATGATTATGTATCGTAATTGGTATGCGTTTCTGTAATGAGTCTGCAAATATCGGAACTTTTTGGGAATTAACAATAAAGGCTTTAAAAAATTCCAAGTAGAAATTACTCCCTCGGATAGGGGCAATGCTTGCAGCCAGATCCGCAGCAATGTCCTCTTTTTAAGTGATATTTTTCCGTAAATACCATAAGTCCACTTTCGTTGAAATAATAATCTTCCGGGGAAAGTTTTGGTAAAGGCTTCTTCTGTAATTTCATGGATGCCCGCCGGGGTTTCGTTATATTTGGATCAAATTTACAAAAACCCAAACAATCAATCTTATGGTGAAAATTACCTCCAGTAATCAGGCAATTGAATTAGAAGACAAATACGGCGCACATAATTATCATCCTTTGCCAGTTGTACTTGCCAGAGGGGAGGGAGTTTTCCTTTTCGATGTGGAAGGGAAAAAGTATTACGATTTTCTTTCTGCCTATTCTGCGGTTAACCAGGGTCATTGCCATCCTAGAATTTTGGAGGCCATGATAGAACAGGCAGGAACTCTCACTTTGACCTCCAGAGCTTTTTATAATAATATGCTCGGGCCATATGAGCAATATATCACCGAGTATTTCGGATTTGACATGGTGCTTCCAATGAACACTGGCGCAGAAGGAGTGGAAACCGCACTTAAAATTGCCAGAAAATGGGGATATGAGAAAAAGGGAGTGGCTGAAAACAATGCCAAAGTCATCGTAGCCGAAAACAATTTTCATGGTCGGACTACTACCATCATTTCTTTTTCAAACGACGCAAACGCCAGGAAAAATTTCGGTCCTTTTACAGAAGGATTTATCCGCATACCATATAATGATATTGAAGCACTCAGGGAGGCACTGAAGGCTGAAGGAGTAGTAGGATTTTTGGTCGAGCCGATCCAGGGAGAAGCAGGTGTTTATACTCCTGATGAAAACTATATCCGCTTGGCCAAAGAGGCATGCGCTGAAATGGGAGTTCTTCTGATTGCAGATGAGATTCAAACCGGGATCGCAAGAACAGGTTCTTTATTGGCAGTTTGTGGAAATTGTACCTGTGAGGGGCATTGTGAGAAACAGGCCTCTTATACCAAACCTGATATGCTGATTTTGGGTAAAGCACTTTCAGGGGGCTTCTATCCGGTTTCTGCAGTTTTGGCAGATAAAAGTGTGATGGAGGTGATCAAGCCAGGACAGCATGGATCTACTTTTGGAGGTAATCCACTTGGGGCTAAAGTAGCTATGGCTGCCCTTGAGGTGGTTAGAGATGAAAAGTTGGCACAAAACGCAAGAGTCCTAGGGGAAATATTCAGAAGCCGTATGCAAAAAATGGTGGATAAGTATCCTATAGCCAAGCTCGTGAGGGGTAAAGGACTGCTGAATGCAGTAGTGATCAATGATTCTCCGGATAGTTCCACAGCTTGGGATATCTGCGTTAGCCTGGCAGAGCATGGTTTGCTTGCGAAACCTACCCATGGGAACATCATCCGATTTGCCCCTCCCTTGGTCATGACGGAAGAGCAGCTTCATGAATGCTGTGATATTATCGAAAAAGTAATTTCCGCTTTCAATAAGTAAGGGCTAAATAGCCAATTAGAATTTACTTTGGGGTCTTGCCCGAAGTAAATTCTTTTATTTTAGTTTCAAGCAATGTCCAAAGCAGTCATTTTCGATATGGATGGTGTGATTTGCCACACTAATCCATTCCACTCTCAAGCATTCAAAGTCTTTTTTCAAAAGAGGAATTTATTTCCATCCGAAGAGGATTTCGTGGCTCATATGTATGGTAAAAACAATGGGTACATTTTAAGCCATTTTTTCGGGAGGAAAATTGAGGGAGAGGAATTGCTTCGGCTGGAAGATGAAAAGGAGAGCTTATTTCGGGAAATCTATCAGCACCACGTGGAGCCAATTTCTGGATTTTTGGATTTCTTTCATGATTTGAGGAAAAATGGTTATAAAACCGCTGTGGCTACCTCTGCGCCTTTTGCCAATTTGGAATTGATTGGAGGGAAATTGGATCTGTTTCCTCATCTCGAATCTGCCTTGGCTTCGGAACATGTAAGCAACCATAAACCAAACCCTGAAGTCTATTTGAAATCTGCCCGAAATTTAGGGTTGGACCCAATAGAATGTGTCGTGTTTGAAGATTCTTTTTCTGGAATTATGGCCGCGAAAAATGCAGGGATGAAGGTGATTGGAGTTTTATCTTCCCATAGTAAGGCAGAATTGCCTCCCTGTGAATTATATATTCAAGATTACCATGAGGTTCAACTTGAGCATATTTTGAATTTGTGATGCAGAAATAATGTAACAAAAAATTCAAATTGAAGAGGGGTGAATATCGCTTGGTAACAATTCGGTAATATTCAGAAGTTCGTTTTGAGTACATAATTCAACTTTTTGGCCCTCGCTTGCCTGTTTTTGACAAATGTGAATTTAGATTTTGTAATGAATTCTTAACATTCCGGTTACCTAGAGGACATTTTGTAGAAGGACCTTTGCACTGCTGTACATTTATCACCAAAAATATTTCTGTATGCGAATCAAGTTCGCTGCAGCCTTGGCTTTAATTGCCTTGGTCTCAATTGGCACTATTGCAAGGGGTGCTGATTTGGACTCGCTGCCTGATGAAAATCCTGAAACAGTCAAGAAGGTTTCATGGTATGACAAAATTCAACTCAGAGGCTATGCTCAGCTTCGATACAATGGCCTCTTGGTATCCAACCCCGATCTAAAGTGCGATCAGTGTGACAAATCATGGGGTGGAGATGCGGGGTTTTTCTTCCGGCGGATCCGAATGGTCTTTTTTGGCCAAATTCATCCAAGGGTATATTTTTATATCCAGCCGGATTTTGCATCAGGTGGTGGGAATTTTGCCCAAATAAGAGATGCTTATATTGATTTGGGGTTGGACGATAAGAATGAATTCAGACTGCGTGTAGGACAATCCAAAATGCCTTACGGATTTGAAAACCTTCAATCTAGTCAAAACCGGTTGCCTTTGGACCGAAATGATGGGTTGAATTCTGGTTTGCCCAATGAACGAGATTTAGGGGTAGTCTTTTATTATGCTCCTTCCAAAATTCGCGAGAGGTTCAGCTACCTCACCTCATCCGGTCTCAAGGGATCTGGGGATTATGGGGTGTTTGGTTTCGGGATATACAATGGGCAAGGTCCCAATAATCCTGATAAAAATGATTCCTTTCACCTAGTGGCTAGAGCGACATATCCCTTTGAATTGCCTTCGGGTCAGATCATTGAGACCTCGCTGCAGGCCTATTCCGGGAAATATGTGATTTCCAGAAATCCTTTGACAGATTTTGATCAAGTGGAATTTATGGATACTCGTTTTGGTCCATCTTTTATCCTATATCCTCAGCCTTTTGGGATTCAAGCAGAATACAATTGGGGACGTGGTCCGGAATATAACCCAGAGACAAATGATGTCGATCAAAAGTCCTTAGAGGGTGGGTACATCATGGCGAGTTACATGTTTAAGAAAGAGGACAAACGGGCTATCCCTTTTACACGGTTTCAATACTACAATGGAGGCAAAAAATTCGAACTGGATGCCACCAAGCATCGAGTGAAAGAATTGGAGATTGGGGTAGAGTGGCAGTTTAACAAGAATTTCGAACTTGTCACGATGTACACGATTTCGGATAGAACATTTGAAAATTCTCTAAAACCGGATAATCGACAAAAGGGAAGTTTGCTTCGTCTTCAGGCTCAGCTGAATTTTTAAAGAAAATTTCAAAACAAGAGGTGTCATCGGCGGCACCTCTTTTGTTTTTATAGAGCATATCTGGCAAGCTTATGTAGTTTTGTAAGTAAATTCTAGAAAATCATATGTTGAGAAGACCCAGAAGAAACAGGAAGTCAGAGGCTGTGCGAAGCCTGGTGGAAGAGACACAGGTTTCAGTCAAGGACTTGATCTTTCCGATGTTTTTAATTGAAGGAAAAAGCCAAAGAGTGGAAGTGGGTTCTATGCCTGGGATTTATCGGTATTCGATAGATTTGATGTTGAAGGAAATTGAAGCCTGCATGAACTTGGGGATTTGTGCTTTTGATGTGTTTCCTGCCTATCCTGAATCACTTAAGGATTCCATCGCCTCAGAAAGTTATAATCCTGAGACTTTTTATTTAAAAGCCTTAAGGGAAATCAAGAAACAATTCCCAGAGGTTTGCCTGATGTCTGATGTGGCCATGGATCCCTACAGCAGCGACGGTCACGATGGCTTGGTAAAGAATGGAAAGATTCTCAATGATGAAACCCTAGAGGTTTTGGGAAAAATGTCCTTGGCACAAGCTGATGCTGGGGTGGATATATTAGGGCCTTCCGATATGATGGACGGAAGGGTTGGCTACATCCGGGAATTGTTGGATGATCATGGTTTTGTGGATACTTCCATCATGTCTTACACGGCTAAATATGCAAGTGCTTTTTATGGGCCTTTCAGAGATGCACTTGACTCTGCGCCAAAATTCGGAGACAAGAAATCGTATCAAATGAATCCTGCCAATTCGGAAGAAGCACTCATTGAGGCTGATTTGGATATGGAAGAAGGAGCGGATTTTCTGATGGTCAAGCCTGCCTTGAGCTATTTGGACATCATCAAATTATTGAGTGATAATTACCCTCTGCCGATTGCTGCCTACAATGTTTCTGGGGAATACAGCATGGTAAAGGCAGCCGCTGAAAAAGGTTGGTTGGATTATGAGCGAAGTATGCAAGAAATTTTGCTATCCATCAAGCGATCTGGGGCCAAAATAATCCTTACTTACTTTGCGAAAGACTTTGCAATGTTGTCAAGGTAAGTTTAGGTTCAGGAATTAGTGCAAAATCTCGGGAAACTGAGATTTTTTTTTATTTATGGGGCAAAATTTACCCTGAAGTGGAAATAATTATATCAATTTTTAGATTTTGGGTTAAAAAAAATATTTTTCAAAAAGAAAAATTATGTTTTTGATAATTTTTTTAAATAATAAAAAATTCTGAAAAGTGTTTTTTATCAGAATTTAATGATGTAAAAAATCAGAATTATAGAATTATGTTCTTTTTGATTGTTTTCGTAATCGATTTCAGAAAATATTCTATAAAAATTTAAAATTTCAATTTTCACCTAATATGGTTCTAAAAATAGCCTTTGGGCTAAAGAAAATTGAAAAAAATGCAATTTTTGGTTCAAATTTTATCAGTAAAAACCATAAAAATTGAAATTGTTTCAAAAAGTGGTTTGTTTTTTAAGCTTTATTGTAATTACATTGCTTCTGAGATTTGATCTCAAGCCAGTACTAATTCTGAGAATAGTTCAATATAAAACCTAGAACCTATGATGTATTTCGCACCCCTGTTGGCCGATGAAATGGCCGCGATGGATCTGTCGGTGGAGCTTTCAAAAAACCTTCTGACGACAAACAATGTATGGATGATGCTTTCTACAGCCTTGGTGTTTATCATGCACCTGGGATTTGCTGGAGTAGAAGCTGGATTTGGCCAGGCCAAAAACACGGTAAATATCTTATTTAAGAATACCATTACCCCGATTATCGGAATTATTTCCTATGCGGCAATCGGATTTTATCTCATGTATCCGGGATTTGAAGTGCCGGGATGGTTTGCCTTTGATGCCGCTGGCTGGAACCTTTTCTGGTTTGCCCCTGCCACGGCAGATGTGTCTGCAGCTTATGCGGATGCAGGTTATACCTACTGGACGGACTTCTTGTTTCAGGCTATGTTTGCCGCGACAGCTGCCACAATAGTATCGGGGGCCATAGCCGAGCGGGTCAAATTGGGAGCCTATCTTATTTTCACCTTATTCTTTGTTGGGATAGTCTATCCCATAATTGGAAGTTGGAAATGGGGTGGCGGAGCTTTGGATGACTTGGGATTCTATGATTTTGCCGGAAGTACCTTGGTCCACTCCGTAGGCGGATGGGGAGCTTTGGCAGGTGTAATCCTCGTGGGGCCTCGGATCGGGAAATATGTCAATGGCAAAACAGTAGAAAAACCGGGTGCCAGTGTTCCTTTGGCAGTAATCGGAGTCTTCCTGTTGTGGCTAGGATGGTTTGGGTTCAATGGCGGATCAGTACTTTCTGCCGATCCTGGGTTAGTTTCCTTTGTGTTGGTGACTACTTCGCTTGCCGCTTGCGCAGGTGGACTGGGAGGATTTTTGGCAGCCTATTTCGCCTTCAAAAGACTGGATCTCGGAATGGTCTTGAATGGAATCCTTGCTGGATTGGTGTCCATTACTGCTGGAGCGGATGTGATCAATCCTGGTTCAGCGGTCTTGGTTGGATTCATCGGGGGGATTCTGGTGGTCTTGTCTGCAGTGCTATTGGATAAAGCAAAGCTGGACGATGTGGTAGGTGCTGTATCAGTTCACCTGACCTGTGGGATTTGGGGGACATTGGCGGTGGGTCTTTTTTCCACCAATCCTGAGCACACCTTCATTACTCAGTTGATTGGGGTAGCCGTTTGCGGTCTGACTGCATTTGCATCAGCTTTCGCCATCTTCTATGTGTTGAAAAAAACGGTCGGTATCCGTGTTTCTGAGGAGCACGAGAGAACTGGTCTTGATTCTCACGAACATGGAATTCGTGGATATACCATCGTATTCGATGAATAATCCAATCATTTATTAAAAAAAAGAGCCCTGTCCGAAGAAAAAAACGCGACTCTCTTTCGACTGGACAGGGGCTCTACCTGGTCAATTTATCGTCAACCATCACTCAAAATTAAAATGAAAAACCTATTTCTACTAATATGCCTAGTGGCTTTGTCTACCTTTCAAATTGCCTATGCTCAAGAAGAATCTACTGAAGAAGCCGGAACGCTTACTCTCTCCGGTTCGGTAGACGCTTATTTCCGTACAAATCTGAATGCTCCTAACAAAGGAGAAAATATCCAAGCCCCAGCCAGCTCTTTTGGAAATCTTCCGGGATTCTCCTTGGGTATGGCAAACATCATTGCTACCTATGAAGGGAAAAAAGTTGGCGCTGTGGCTGACTTGGTGTTTGGACCTAGAGGTGAAGATGCTGTATTTGGCTCTCCCTTGTATGCGGGAGGTATGGCTGGGAGCTCCCAAATCTTAAATCAGCTTTATGTTTACTGGAACGTATCGGATAAAGTGACGCTCACAATGGGTAACTTCAATACCTTCCTGGGTTACGAAGTGATCTCCCCGACTGCAAACTTCAATTATTCCACATCCTACATGTTTTCATATGGGCCTTTTTCTCATACAGGTTTGAAGGCCAACTTCCAATTGTCTGACAAGTTTTCATTTTTGGCAGCAGTGATGAATCCTACGGATATGACCGAATTCAATCTAAACGGGACGTATACCCTTGGGGGGCAGTTGGGATATTCCACAGAGTTGGGAAGTACCTACCTGAATGTGGTCTATGGAGACCAAGACGGGACATTGACAGATAATGGAGGCTTGATAGCAGGGCAAACTTCTCTTGGAAAAACCTTCCAGATTGACTTAACTACAGGATTTGATCTTTCCGATCTGTTTTATCTCGGGGTGAATACCACCTACAATACCACTTCCTCCGGAGAGGTATTTAATGGATCCGATATTCAGGATACTGATGGAGAAGGGGCAGGATTCTACGGTTTTGCGGGATACCTTCAGGCAAGACCATCTGAGAAATTTGGAATCGGTATCAGAGGGGAATATTTCAGTGTATTCAACAATGGTTTAGAAGGTGTGGTCAGTACGGATCCCAATGGAGACGGAAATGTTTTTGCGCTTACCCTTTCCGGAAATGCAAAAATCGGCAAGAATCTCACCTTAATTCCGGAACTGAGAGTAGACAATATGAGTGACGACTACTTTGTCACCAAAGATTTGTCTCCATCTAAGAGTTTGGCTTCCTTTCTATTGGCAGCTGTCTTTGCTTTCTAAAAAAAATATTTAAGGATATAAACAGGGTCTATTGTTAAAAAAGCCGGGGTGATTTTCACCTCGGTTTTTTCTTTTTTTAAGGTTTTTACGGAAATCAGATTTCAGGAGAAACCCCGAATTATTGAAATTGCATGGATGAGTAATTTTCAGGTTTAAAAATAATCTATTGTTTGAGCTGTAATTTGAGTCAGAATAAGAATTAAATTTCAAATTATCAGTAAAGACCCATTAAAATGTCTGAAATTTGAAACCATTTAGGGCGGATTTCTGTATATCTTGCAAGACCCAAATATACAGATATGAAAAAGTTGACCCTGTTCTTCGCCGGATTCTTCATTTGCACATTCTCCTTTTCTCAGGATTTTCTGATGGGCCCTAAGGCCAAAAATCTTGCAGCTGGAAAAACCCTTGGGCCAAAAATCACTTTGGTAACAGAATCTTCTCCCGCTACCCTACAAGGGCCTATCGCCAAAAATACAGAAGTTTGGATGGGAGAATCTTCCAAGAAATTCAAAGTGAAGTTTAGGGACACCCTTAATAATCCTAAAGGACTGGAAGCCAAAAACAGAAATCCTTGGGATAAAAAATTACCTACTGTGGATTCTAAAGCAGTATATGAGGAACCCAAATCCATGAAACCTAAAAAAGGTTGGATTCACTAATAGGATAAAAAAAAACCGATCTGAAAGGATCGGTTTTCTTTTTTATAAGTCGTGTTCTCTCTCTAGCATCAAAATAGAACCTTGGGAGACGATGTAATACTTTTCTCCTTCATACATCACTTCATGTGCTCCGGAGAGCAGAAATATAGCTAAATCTCCTTCCTTGGCCTGCAGAGGTACGTATTTTACCTTTTCTTCATTTTCCATCCAAGGCTCATGGTCTTCAACGGGCATCGGAATCGGATATCCCGGTCCAGCTTTGATGATGTACCCCTGCTGGACTTTCTCTTTCTCTTGCACGCCGGGTGGGAGATACAGTCCCGATCCGGTTTTCTCATTGGGTTTTTTTAATCGAATCAATACCCGATCTCCTACCACGATGAGTTTTTTCAGTTTATTGTCTGCAGTCAATTGCATTTGCGCCAATTTAGTTTTGTAATTGCCTTGAAGAAATCTTTTCGCAAGCTCCTAAAATGAACGGCATCTGTTTTTCAACAGATGCCGCATCTAATTGGTTTTAAGAAAGATTATTTCTTGTCTTCGTTTACTTCCTCATAATCTACATCAGAAACTCCGTCACCGGCATTTCCGGCACTCGCTCCTGCGTCAGGACCTGGTTGGGCTCCGCCTTGTGTGGCATTGTACATTTCTGTAGAAGCCGCTTCCCAAGCTTTGTTGAGGTTGGCCATGGCTTCGTCAATTCCTTCCAGATTTTGAGCTCCATGAGCAGATTTCAACGCTTCCAAAGCGGAATTTATATTCCCTTTATTTCCGTCGGAAAGCTTATCACCATACTCTTTCAGCTGCTTTTCGGTTTGGAAAATCAAACTGTCAGCTTGATTTAGCTTTTCGATTTTTTCTTTTTCTGCCTTGTCAGAAGCAGCATTGGCCTCGGCCTCACGCTTCATTCTTTCGATGTCGTCTTGAGAAAGTCCGGAAGAAGCTTCGATTTTGATTTTCTGCTCTTTGCCGGTTCCTTTGTCCTTGGCGGAAACGTTCAAGATCCCATTGGCATCGATGTCGAAGGTTACTTCGATCTGAGGAACACCTCTTGGAGCTGGTGGGATGTCAGAAAGCTGGAATCTTCCAATGGATCTGTTGTCTTTTGCCAAAGGTCTTTCTCCCTGTAGCACGTGTATGTCTACCGCCGGCTGGTTGTCAGCAGCTGTGGAGAAAACTTCAGATTTCTTGGTTGGAATCGTCGTATTTGCTTCGATTAGTTTGGTAAAGACTCCACCCATGGTTTCAATTCCCAAAGAAAGCGGGGTCACGTCCAAAAGAAGGACATCTTTCACCTCACCGGTCAATACACCACCTTGGATCGCAGCACCGATTGCCACCACCTCATCAGGGTTCACGCCTTTGGAAGGCTTCTTTCCGAAGAATTTCTCAACTTCTTCCTGAATTTTAGGAATTCGGGTAGATCCACCCACTAAGATCACTTCGTCGATGTCCGAAGCAGATAGGCCAGCGTCTTTGAGTGCTTTCTTACAAGGATCCATGGATCTTCTTACCAGGTCCTCAGACAATTGTTCAAACTTGGCACGGCTAAGGTTTCTTACCAAGTGCTTAGGACCGGTCTGCGTAGCAGTGATGTAAGGCAGGTTGATTTCAGTAGAAGCAGAGGAGGACAATTCTATTTTTGCCTTTTCTGCAGCCTCTTTCAATCTCTGAAGTGCCATTGGATCTTTTCTAAGGTCGATTTGCTCTTCAGCCTGAAATTCTGAGGCTAACCAATCGATGATTACTTGATCGAAATCATCACCACCCAAGTGAACATCACCGTTTGTAGATTTTACTTCGAATACCCCGTCTCCAAGTTCCAAGATTGAAATATCGAATGTACCACCCCCAAGGTCATACACCGCGATTTTCATGTCTTGGTTTTTCTTGTCCATCCCATAAGCCAAAGCTGCTGCGGTCGGCTCGTTGATGATTCGTTTTACTTCCAAACCAGCGATCTGTCCGGCTTCTTTGGTTGCCTGACGTTCTGCGTCGTTGAAGTATGCAGGTACGGTGATGACAGCTTCTGTTACGGTTTGTCCCAAGAAGTCTTCAGCAGTACTTTTCATTTTCTGAAGAATCATGGCAGAAATCTCCTGAGGAGTATAAGATCTGTCACCGATTTTGATCGCTACTGTATCGTTGGAGCCTTGTTCTACTTTGTAAGAAGCGTGTTTTTTTTCTGCAGAGACTTCTGAGAATTTTTTCCCCATAAATCTCTTCACGGAAGAAATGGTATTCGCAGGGTTAGTGATGGCCTGACGCTTGGCAGGATCACCGACTTTGCGCTCTCCATTACCATTGTCCAAAAATGCCACAATGGATGGGGTGGTTCTTCTTCCTTCACTGTTTTGGATGACTACAGGCTCGTTACCTTCCATTACTGCAACGCAGGAGTTGGTTGTACCTAAGTCAATGCCTATAATTTTTCCCATGATTATATAAGTTTTTGTGTTTTCTATTTGAATACATTCCCCTTTCTTCAATGGATGTGCCATTGCCTTTTTTTAAGGAATTGGTGTCAGTTTGTCAGGATTCGGTAGGGATTTTTGAATGTTGAAAAAAACTCTTGTCACATTCAGCCTTGTCAGCTAGCGTAGGATTGACAGGTTTTTGACAGAAATTTCCCTGACTTTGCAACCGATTCCGGAAAGAATGCATCTAAAAATTGATGAGAATTTTTTCTTCGATACAAAACCGCGAAAGGGGTAGATGGTTCCTGGTCCTGATATTAGGATTTTCTTACCTCATTGCATTTCAGTATTCAGAACTTTTTCCCGCCTTCACCGAGCTATTTCATTGGGCGCTGATTAAAGCTATTTTAATTAATTGGGCCAAGTATGTTCCTATTGGTTTATTTTTCTGAGGATCAGCTTCTTTTATAGAAGAAAAATTAGCAGTATAAATTCCGATCCAGCAATTCTCCCCAATCCTTCAACTAGCCATCAATTTAACCGATGCCTGGATTGTATTACAATTGGAGATAATCATTCTATGTATAATTTTAAAGAATGAAACATAGCTTAACTGTTCAGGACATTTTTATTTATCCTATCAAATCATTGGGAGGAATCAGATTGCAAGAAGCCGAGGTGGAGGAAAGGGGGTTTCGGTACGATCGACGATGGATGTTGGTCGATGGAGAAGGTACTTTTGTTTCCCAAAGGACTTATCCCCAACTGGCATTATTGGGAGTTGAATTGTCTCATGAACATGTGCTTGTTTTTCACAAAAACCAACCGACTAAATTGCTTGAAATCCCCCTGGGTCTGGCCGAAGGGCCCGAAATTCCTGTTCAAATTTGGGAGGATGAGGTTTTGGGAAAGCAGGTGAGTTCGAAAGTGGATCGCTGGTTTTCGGAAATTTTGGGCTTCGAGGTCAGGCTCGTGGTCATGCCCGAAAGTACCCATCGAAAAGTAGATCCCCGCTATGCAGTGAATGGAGAATCGGTCAGTTTTGCGGATGGAATGCCCTATCTTTTGATCAGTCAGGAATCCTTGGATGAGCTCAATTCCAGATTGGAGACTCCCGTGCCAATGGACAGATTTCGGCCGAATATTGTCATCTCCGGCGGGGAACCTTTTCTGGAAGACCAATTAAAAGCTATCCAAATCGGAGGGATTGACCTAAGGGTCGTTAAGCCTTGTGCCAGATGTGTCCTTACCACTGTCGATCAGAATACCGGGGAAAAAGGAAAAGAGCCCCTCAGGACTCTTTCCTTGTATCGTGCCCAAAACCATAAAGTGATGTTTGGACAAAATGTGATTGCACTCCAACAAGGACTAATCCGGGTTGGAGATTCAGTCAATTATTGAAATTCCTTTACCGTTTGGATAAATACTTTGACCATTTCGGGATCAATATCCGGGTAAACTCCATGTCCTAAATTGGCGATGTGTCGGATTCCGCGGAATTGTTCCATCATTTCTCTCGTGGCTTGCCGCACTTGGTCGGGGTTTCCATACAAAGCTGCAGGATCCAAATTTCCCTGGAGTGTTTTGTCAGGCCCGATTAGTTTTCTGGATTCTGCTATTCCCATGTTCCAGTCCAGTCCGATAGTTTCACAGCTCAGTTTGCCCATTTTTTCCCGGGCAAAAAATGCTCCTTTGGCAAATACAGTCACAGGTACCTCCGTAATGGCCTCACAAATTTGGGATAGGTATTTCAAAGAAAAATCCTCGTACTGTTTGGGTCCCAAAATTCCAGCCCAGCTGTCAAAGATCTGAACCAGATCTACCCCTGCCCGAATTTGTGCTTTGAGATAATTGATCGTAGAATCGGTAATGAGCTGAAGCAGTTTATGAGAGAATACCGGATCCCGGTATAGCTTTTCTCTGGATTTGGAAAAAGTCTTGCTACCGCTTCCTTCTACCATGTAAGCGAAGATGGTCCAAGGAGCACCTGCAAATCCGATCAATGGAACTCTTCCGCCCAAGTTTTTCTTCGTAATCTGAATTGCCTCAATGACATAGCTGAGATCATTTTCTCCATCAGCCACTCTCAGTTTTTTCAAATCAGAATCACTCTTCACGGTTTCCGGAAACCAAGGTCCCCGCTTTTCTACCATTTCATAGGGTAGGCCCATCGCTTCTGGGATCACCAAAATATCCGAAAAGATGATTGCGGCATCCACGCCGAGCAAATCTACCGGCTGAATGGTGACCTCTGCGGCCAATTCCGGTGTTTGTGCCAGTTCGATGAATCCACTGACAGATTCTCGTACTGCACGGTATTCTGGAAGGATTCTTCCCGCTTGGCGCATCAGCCATACCGGGGTCCGTTCGGTTTTTTCACCTCTGGCTGCCCGAAGCAGCAGATCGTTTTGGAGTTGCATGGCGCAAAGATAACAGCCGAATTTTATTTTGGAGATGCTTCTAACCAACTTAAAAGCAAAGAGGATCCACTTTTGAGCAGATCCTCTTGACGAAATGATTATTCCTTATAGGATTAATTCTTTTGCTTGAGCTTGTAGAAGTCGTCCTCATCCAAACCCAGGAGCCGGGTCACTCCTTCGTAATCAGTCCAGTCAATTCTCGCTCCGGCAAAATCCGCCGGAACCACCACGATTCGGAAGACTTGATCTTGGGTCCATTCTGGACCAAGGGTAGAGAAATTCAAAGGTCCGTCCAAAAATATTCTGAAATCGGCTTGGGTGAAATCGTAATTGTACATCAAAACACCCTCATTGAAAAAGACGGTCTGGGGCAGTGCTCTCCATACAGATTGGTTGTTGGAGGTTTCCCATTCAATAAAGGCCAAGACTACATCGCTTTCTAAAATGGCTGGCTGAAAATCAAAAATACCTTCGTAGCCATTCTGAGCAGTAAAATCCACCTCTACTTCAAATGCCTCCCCAACGATCGTTACGCCGGGTTCTCCTTGGGGTCCTGGAGGGCCCATGGGCCCTTCGCATGCCTGAAAAGCCAAGAGGCCGATCAGGGCAAGAATTGATAAATATCTGTTCATAGTTGGTATAGTTAGTAGGGTGTTTCACGGCAGGGATCGTGCCAAGGTTGGTTAATAAATCTAAAAGATGAAATTACTTTACCGGAGCGATCACCTGCACCTCTGAGCCGGAGATGATTTTGTCGATAAAAACCCCGCTCAATACCAGTTCATTGGATTGAGCAAATGTTTGGATTTCCTCTTTGATTTTTTCCGGACTTGGCATTACCCAACGGCTTCCTTGGATTTTGGCGAGGATATATCTTTGTTCGCTAAAGGAAAGCAATTCCATTTCCGAAGGAGGAAAAGGAAGATCAATTCCCACAAAAACTTTCATCGTATCCAGCTTGCCTGCCGGCTCGATATAGTAAATCGTATGGATCTTCGAGCCTGGATTAAGAGATTGAAGAGTCTCGATTTCTTTGAATGTTTCACCCAACTTTGGGTCCTGTGGAGTTCCGGTATAGGTCTTTCCCGAAAGCGTTTCTGGAGACTTTTCTACCAAAGAAATCTGAATTTCGGGATTCCCTCCAATTTTGATATAAAAGTAATATCCTCCGACAAGGATAGCCGCTCCCAGTACGACGAGTAGTCCAAACTTTTTCATGAATCAGAATAAATACCGGATTCCAATGCCTCCCTGCCCTCTCATATTCACCCGGTCTACCAGCTCTATGAACAGACCGATTTCCGCAAAAACACTGATCGGAGTATCGTCAAAATAGTATTCAGCTCCTCCAAAAGCCTCTGGTCCCAAATCGAAATTAGACCGCTCTTCGAATAGTCTCTGGGTAGGTCCAGTTCCGGAAAATCTGTCGTATACGTAATCTACATTGGTGCTTCTGAGCTGAATCCCCGCACCCGCATACCCAAGAAGATATCCCTGTTCGATCTCAAACATGTCCGTGATGTCTTCATGAAGGGCCAATCGGAAATTTAAAGAAACTCCCCGGCTAGCACTGTGAGAGACATAGACAGCATTGGAGCTGGGGGGATTATTGTCAAAAGACTTCTGATAGTACTCGCTGCTGTTCACTCCACCAGAACCAAGCATCACCTCAAAGGATAAATAATCCTCAATAAAATCCTTGTAGGTGAGAGAAAAGGGTTCCCCCAGCCTGACCCCAGCGCCTCTTTCCTGTGCAATTCCTAAAATGGGTAAAAAGAAAATAAGGAAAGCAATTTTGAACTTCATGGTATAGATTGGTTTAGTTTTAATTAAATCGCCATAGTATTCAACTGCATCTGATGGAGCTGGGTATAATATCCTCCCAAATCCAAAAGACTGGAATGAGTGCCTGTTTCTACGATTTCACCCTTGTGGAGTACGATAATTTTATTGGCTTTTTGAATGGTAGAAAGCCGGTGAGCAATCACAATCGAAGTTCGGCCTTTCATCATTTTTTCGATTGACTCCTGAATCAGCTCCTCAGTTTCTGTGTCGACAGAGGAAGTTGCCTCGTCCAAAATCAAAATTTCCGGATTGTAAACCATCGCACGCACAAAGGAAATCAACTGACGCTGCCCGACTGAGAGGGTAGATCCTCGCTCCATTACATTGTAGTCCAAGCCTCCGGGCAGTCTTTCGATAAACCTTCTCGCCCCGACTAAATCTGCCGCTTCCATCACTTGTTCTCTGGAAATATTGGGATTTCCCAAGGTGATGTTATGGTAAATGCTGTTGGAAAAAAGGAAAACATCCTGTAGCACCACCCCAATGTGCTTTCGTAAAATTCCCAATTCAAAGTCCCGGATATCCGTGCCGTCGATGTAGATGTGCCCTTTATTGATTTCATAAAACCGTGAAATCAGATTGATGATGGAAGATTTTCCAGCTCCGGTAGCTCCGACCAAGGCGACAGTCTCTCCGTGCTTCACGTCAAAGCTGATGTCTTTCAGGACATAATCTTCTTCCGTGTAGGCAAACCAGACATTTTCCAGCTGAATATTTCCCTGAAGCTTCTCGGGCTTAAAACTCCCTTCATTCGCAATATGCTCTGAGGAAGCGAGAAGTTTGAAAATCCTCGAAGAACTCACCACACCCATCTGTAGAGTGTTGAATCGGTCAGCGATCATCCGGATAGGACGGAAAAACAGCTGCAGATACATGATGAAGGAAATCAGCACTCCGATCTGAATATCCATTCCCAAAACGCCTACCGCTCCATACCAGACGACCAAGCCTATTCCAATCGCCTGGATAATTTCTGCTACCGGAAAATAAATCGAATAATACAGTACTGATCGGATATGGGCGGCTCGGTGCTCCCGGTTGATTTCCTTGAATTTTTCAAATTCCCGGGCCTCCCGGTTAAAAATCTGGACAATGTTCATCCCTGTTATATGCTCCTGTAGGAATGAATTCAGATTGGAGACGGCATTTCGTACGTCATTGAATGTCACCTTGATCTTTTCCTTGAAAACATAGGTGGAAATGATCAACAACGGAAGCGTACACAAACTGACCAGGGTGAGTTTCCAGTCAATGTAAAACATGACCCCAAGGATGGTCACAATCTGCAGAAGATCACCGATGATGGCAGCAAGGCCTTCACTGAATACATCGGCGAGAGTTTCTATGTCTGAGACATTCCGGGTGACCAATCTTCCGATTGGGGTATTGTCAAAAAACTTCAACCTCAGCTTCAGGAGGTGGCGGTATAATTTCACCCGGATATCCTTGATAATCACCTGGCCGATCCATCCTGAATAGTAGGTGTGCGCCCATTGCACCACCGCTTGCAGGACCATCAAACCTACCAAAACGTAGATAATCTTGATTAATCCCGGGACATCTCCTACGGCCACATAGTCATCGATCGCTACTTGGATGTAGTATGGTCTGGTTGGTGCCAAGATCGCCAAAGCGATTGTCAAAAAAACCAAGAAGTAAAATTGGCCTCGATAGGGCTTTACAAAGCTGTAAAGCTGCTTCAAGACTTTCATGTCGACGATTTCGCCGGAGGATTCTTTTTCTTTTGCTAAGCTCAAGGCTGGTTAGTCTAAGTATAGGTTGGCAGGGTATTTTACTTGGCATAAAAAGAGCCCTTTAGCCGGGGCCGCTTTTCCTGCCTTAGTTCTGTCTTTGGAAAGGATCAATTCTTCGAAAGACTCTAAGGATCTTGTACCATTTCCAATCTCCATCAAAGTTCCGACAATTGCTCTTACCATTCCACGCAAAAATCTATTTGCGGTTATATGAAATAACAATTGACCGTCTTTTTGTTCCCAGCGGGCTGAATGGATTTTGCATCGAAAGTGATTGACTTCCGTGTGAACCTTGCTAAAACATTCAAAATCTTCGTGTTTCAACAAGATTTGAGCAGCTTGATTCATTTTCTCCACATCAGGTTGCTGAAAGATCAGCCAGGCTAAATCGTCCAGAAATGGATTCTTTTGAAAGACTATCCGGTAGAAATAGGAGCGGTCAATCGCATCGAATCTTGCATGAGCCTCAGGCAAAACCTCCCGAATGGAGTGGATGGCAATTTCCTTGGGCAGAATGGCATTGATGCCTTTCTGAAATTTTTCTCTGTCAAGTGCTCCGGAATAATCAAAATGACAAACCTGCATGGAAGCATGTACTCCAGTGTCAGTTCTTCCACTTCCCATGATGGATATCGGAGTTCTGAGCAATGTGGACAGCGCTTTTTCCAGACATTCCTGAACAGTAAATGCATTTTGCTGAATTTGCCAGCCATGAAAGGGCGTTCCCTTGTAGCTTAATTCCAGAAAATACCGCTTGGTCTCAGTCATGACTGCAAAGATACAATTCCCCCTCAATTCCAATGGCTAGGCTGGGAAGCTTGGTATTGTTTGGATTTGGGTTTTTCTTTGCAAAAAATAATTTGACAATGATTCAGCGTATTCAAACCATCTTCTTGTTTCTGGTAGTCGTTTGCATGGGGATCACCCTCGGGACAGAACTTTGGGAGCAAACCCTCAATGGTCAGACTTGGAAACTTAATGCACTTTTTCTGGAAAATCTGGCTGCAGACGGAGAGGTAATCAGTTCTACTTCCAAATGGTATTTGGCAGCCTTGGCAGCTTTTGCAGGACTTTTGGCCTTGATTTCTATTTTCCAATACAAAAACAGAGGAAGACAAATGATGATCAATATGGTCAATAGCCTTTTTATGGTGGCTTTGGTAGCCTTAACCTTTCTGACCACCAATGGACTGAATTCAGAAATTGGAGCAGAAGTGTCGGGAAGCTATAAAATCGGATTTTGGTCAGTTTTGGCCGGAATGGTTTTTAATATGCTTGCCAACCGCTTTATCCGAAAAGATGAACTACTTGTCCGCTCTGTGGACAGAATCAGATAAGTCAAGACCCGGCCAAGAGCCGGGTTTTTTGTTGCAGTGATGAAAGTCTTTCCATTCTTTCCCAGACTTTCCTAATTTGAACCCAAAGAAATGCATCATGAAATTCGAAACATTAGCCATCCATAAAGGTAACCTCATTACAGATATCAATAAACCGGTCGTCCAGCCCATTACCCTCAGCACTACTTTTGAGCATGGAAACGAGGGCGGAGTCCTATACACCCGGGCAAACAATCCCAATAGAATGGCATTGGAAGAGCTGGTGTCTTCCTTGGAAAAGGGAGTTGATGCAGCAGCTTTTTCTTCGGGAAATGCTGCGGGGACAGCGGTATACCAAGCTTTGGAACCTGGATCCCATATCATTGCTCCGGACGACATGTACCATGGACTGCATAATTCCATGACCGTTTTGTTCAAGGGAATCCATGAGGTTTCTTTTGTGGATATGGGTAATTTGGATGCTGTCAAAAATGCCATTCGCCCCAATACCCGCTTATTTTGGGTGGAAACACCTTCGAACCCCTTGCTGAAAATTACAGACATTCGGGCAATATCTGTCTTGGCCCAAAATCAAAAGGCGCTTCTGGTTTGTGATAATACCTTTGCCACTCCAGTCTTTCAAAATCCCTTACGACTTGGGGCAGATATTGTCATGCATAGCAGTACCAAATATTTTGGGGGGCATTCGGATATTTTGGGAGGAATATTGGTGTCCAAAGAGGAGAGTGGGTTTTGGGATAAGATCAGAACAGTTCAGAAAGTAGGAGGGGCAGTGCCTTCCCCTACAGATTGTTATTGGCTGACCAGAAGTATCCGTACTTTGGCCTATCGCATGAAAGGCCATGCGGAGCATGCGATGATTCTTGCGGAGTTTTTGATAAATCACCCCAAGGTGGAGCAGGTTTTTTATCCCGGATTGAAAAACCACAAGGGACACGATATCGCTGCATCCCAGATGAGCGGGTTTGGAGGGATTGTTTCGTTTACCGTCCAAGGTGGTGCGGAAGAAGCCAATCAGGTGGTGAAAAAACTTCAGCTTTTTGCCAATGCCACCAGCTTGGGAGGAGTCGAAAGCTTGATTGAAAGGCGCGCCTCTGTCGAAGGACCTGACACCAAAACCCCACAAAATCTCCTGAGAGTATCCGTTGGCTTGGAGCACACGGATGATCTTTTGGAAGATTTGGACCAAGCTTTAGGCTAAGAGATTAAAATTTAAAGTTTAAAGTGAAAAAAAGAGGCTCCGGAATTCCGGAGTCTCTTTTTAGTTAATCCTTATAGATCTCTACTGGCCAGGAATCATTTCCGAGATTGATGTCGGTGATGACTTTGTCAGGGTCGATTTCCACGGATTTTACTTTCTTCGAAGTTTTCAACAAGTGGGTCCAGGTATCGCCTCTCTGCCAGATTTCTACCGGGAGCTTCACCCGTTCCTTGCTGCCATCCTCATAGCTCACTTCTAAAATCACCGGCATAGGGAAGTCTCCTTTGTTAGCTAGGCTAATCAGGTAGTTTCCACCATATGGCTGTACCCCAACGATTCCCAAATCGATATTTCCATTTCCATAGAACCAGCCTTTCCAAAACCAGCTTAGGTTTTCTCCGGCCACATTTTCCATATGGTTGAAAAAGTCCGCAGGCTGAGGATGTTTATAGGCCCAGGTTTTAATGTACGATCTAAAAGCATTGTCAAATCGCTCAGGACCGAGGATATATTCTCTCAGCATCACCAGTCCGATGGCAGGTTTCATGTAGGCGACCATTCCCAAATTCCGGGTATCAGTCACATCGGGATAGTTGTCGATTCCCTCTCTGGACTCATTCATAAAGTAGTTGTTGAATCTCCGGGTTTGGGTCAGATTGCTCGGATATTCTTCATTATTGAAGGCCTTTGAGCTGTAGTGATTGATAAAGGTATTGAATCCTTCATCCATCCAGGCATATCTGCGTTCATTGGTTCCGACGATCATCGGGAACCAGTTATGGCCAAATTCATGATCTGTCACGCCCCAGAGGGATGCGCCTTTGGAGTTGTAATGGCAAAAGTTCAGGCCTGGATATTCCATCCCGTTGATCTCCGCAGCCACGTTGGTGGCAGTTTCATAAGGGAATTCAAACCACTGCTTCGAGTAGTATTCGATGGAAGCCTTGCTGTATTCCGTAGAGCGGGACCAAGCTTCTTGTCCGTTGCTTTCGATGGGATAGACCGATTGAGCCAAAATGGATTTTCCGCTTGGCAAATTAATCCTGGCAGCGTCCCAGATAAATGCGTCAGAAGTGGCAAAGGCCGCATCTCTTGCATTTTGAATTCTGAAATGCCAAGTGATCATTCCATCCTGCTTCGGACGTGTCAACGCGGTGTTTTTGATTTCTTCAGGAGAAACCAAATAAACCGTTTCCTCGCTTTGAGCGGCTTTTGCATAGCGGCTTTGAAGCTCCTTGGAAAGGACTTCATTGGGATTCATCAGTTTGCCGGATCCCACCACGATGTGATTGTAAGGGACAGTGACTTTGTAATCAAAATTTCCGTATTCCAGGTAAAACTCACCGGCTCCTAAGTAGGGCTCCACGTTCCAGCCTTCGATATCATCGAAGACGGCTACTTTAGGATACCACTGCGCAAA
>JAJLJS010000161.1:0-1847 GCA_033844545.1 Cyclobacteriaceae bacterium
AAATTTTAACCAGGATTTTGGATGGATGGGCATGTTTGAGGATGTTATTCAGACATTCTTGGATGACCCGGATCAAAATCAGTTTCTGGTCCTTGGAAAGATCTGAAAGAGTTCCTTCAGTCTCAAGTTCAGTTGAACAGATTCCTGTAGATTGGATTTTCCCAAGTTCATTTTCCACAAATTCCTCCAAAGTGATGGATTCTACCCAATCCAGATTCAGAGACTTGGAAAGTCTCCGGACTTCCCTGATGATTTCATTGATGTATTCTTTACCCTCAGCCAGCTTTTCAGGTTTGGAAGAATTCAGGTTCAATTTGGCCAAGGAAAGGAGTTGGCCAATATTATCGTGAAGTTCGCGTCCGACATGGGAAAGGGTTTCCAGTTGGATTTCGTTTTCAATATTCAGGAGAGTTTTTTCGTATTCCGTTTTGATTTTTTCAACCTTTTCCCGGTTTTGGATTTGCCGCTGGCGGTGAAGGACGACCATGGCTACGACAAAGGTTCCCATCAGTGCGGCTAAAAAAGCTCCCGAGAAAAGGAGAAAGGTAAATTGACTAGCCTCAGGCTGCATGAAGGACTGTTTTATTTTTTCCTTTTCGAATTTCAAAAAAGAAATAGAGACCAATAGTTAAGAATAGCAGCAGATACAAAACCATCGAAATGTAATTGAAAAAGAAATAAAGTTCCAGATCATTAAACACGAGATAATCGAAGGCAATATCGGACAAAAACGACAGGGCGCTCTGGAAAAGAATTAAGGTAACAATCCAGAAATTCCAGTTTTTGATCAAATCCATTTCCAAATGCCTTTCCTCTGTGATCAAATCGATAAAATACAGCCCACTTCCAAAAATAAGGGCGGAATTTCCAAAAAAGTAAATGGGAGGCTGAAAGTTATACAAGGGATACCAGCCAGACACCTGAAGAATCAGACAAAAACTCACAAAGAAAAAGAGTGTTCCTTTTAGGATTGTTTTTCTACCTGGGGAGTATATTAATTGAAGGATATAAACAAGAAGTATAGCTTTCGAAATTTGGTAATTGAATAAATTGAGAACCCAAATGTTCCAGCCTTGGAAAGGTGTGTCAGTAATTATATTATGGATTAATTCATTTGCTTTTTTGTCCACAATCATATAGACAGCGAGGTTTTCGTAGAAATATACCAGAATAGCAAAGAGAAATAAGTAGAAAATATCAGGCTTTCTCTTTTTTTCTCCAGGTAAGAATAAGAAGGAAAAAATTACCAAAGCTCCTAAGACAAGTAAGGTCTGGTTGTAGGGGTAGTTGTTTAATCTGGCAAAATAATCCTGAATCACTTTTTTTTAGTTTCCTTACACGCTGTAGATCAAGGGGTTTTGTAATTTATAATGTTCTCCCTTTTTTCCAGAATAACGGCTACCCTTGATCTCTTGATACCAACAATATACCAAATCCTGGAAAGCTTTGTAGGCGTTGTTTTGGTTCTTAAATGGATCATCGAATGGAAAATTGTCAAAGAGAACGGGTCTCCTGATTACGATTCGGACTTCACCATGTAAATCCCAATCTTGATTCTTTGTGAGTCAACTGTTGGGATTTCTGTAAATTGAGAAATTGGTTAATTGGTAGGTAAAATCAATTCAATCTTCGTTCCTTTTCCGACTTCGGATTCTAGAGAAAATTTCCCCCCGATGGTTTCCATTCGTTTTTTGAGATTGGCCATACCACTTCCTTTGGAAGCCACAGAGGGATCAAATCCTTGCCCGTCGTCCAAAATCTGAATGGTTTTTTGGGATGCGGAAATTTTAACCAGGATTTTGGATGGATGGGCATGTTTGAGGATGTTATTCAGACATTCTTGGATG
>JAJLJS010000162.1:0-3010 GCA_033844545.1 Cyclobacteriaceae bacterium
AAATTTTAACCAGGATTTTGGATGGATGGGCATGTTTGAGGATGTTATTCAGACATTCTTGGATGACCCGGATCAAAATCAGTTTCTGGTCCTTGGAAAGATCTGAAAGAGTTCCTTCAGTCTCAAGTTCAGTTGAACAGAATCCTGTAGATTGGATTTTCCCAAGTTCATTTTCCACAAATTCCTCCAAAGTGATGGATTCTACCCAATCCAGATTCAGAGACTTGGAAAGTCCTCTGACTTCCTTGATGATTTCATTGATGTATTCTTTTCCTTCGGCTATTTTTTCAAGTTTGGAGGAATTCAGGTAAAGTTTGGCCAGAGAAAGGAGCTGTCCAATATTGTCGTGGAGCTCTCTTCCCACATCACTGAGCGTCTGTTGTTGAATTTCAAATTCGGTATTTAAGATCGTTTTTTCGTATTCAGCTTTTACCTGATCGAGTTTTTGCTTGTTCCTAAGTTGTCGTTGTTGGTGAGCAAATACAATTCCGACCACAAAAAGAGTCATCAAAAGTGCAAAGAAAATCCCTCCGAATAAAAAGACTAGGTATTGGCTTTCAATTTCACTCATAAGAAACGGGAGTTTGGGTTTGAAAATATCCTTTCCAATTGGCTAGAGTTATAAAACAAAAGGCATAAAAAATCATGGCAGAGGTACGGGTTACCTCGATCACAACGTAATACATTTCTAAATAATTATTGACCAAATAGCTATGAGAAATCAGAATCATGAAGGAACCGGAGAACAAAAATAACAAACTGGTTATGAGCCAAAATCCAGAAAATCTAATAGGCTTTATTGCCAAATATCTATCATCAAGGACTAGCTCATAAAAAAAAATCCAACAAGAAACAATAATGAATGTGGCACCAAGAATAGAAGAATATTCTCCATTATCATTGATTGGAATAATCCCCAAAAGAAGTGGAAGACCGGAAAATATAATATGGACCAGGATGAACCCTCGGATAATCCATTTTCTTTTCTTGTTTAGTACAAATTCCTGGATAATTGCCAGATTGAGATAAACTGCGAAATGATGGAAGAATAGCAGATAAACCCAAGCGTTTACCGTATGTAAGAAAACCAGAAAATAGGCCAAGCTTTCATAAAAGGAAACCAAAGCTAGGGAACCCGCTACTAATTTGTTGACTCTTTGCTTCCGCCGTTCTTTTGGGAGCCTAAAATAGGCAGTAATTCCCAATAAACTAAAAACATAAATAATAATTATATAATAATCTAACGATTTGAGGAAATCCACCACCAATTCTCCAATTAGATTTCACAAGTTGGAGGACACAATCTTCCGATATTTTCCAAATCGGACTCTCCCTCTAGAGCCAATTTATCTGTGGACGATGCTTCAAATACCAAAGTCATCAAACCCTCATATTCATTTCCTTGACCTGGATGATATTTTTCGGCAATTTCCTCAGTGTATTCTGTAAAATAGAATTTAATTCCTCCCTTTTTGGGATCTGGATCAGCTTGGGCTAGTACCCTCTCTAGTGTTTCCCGGTCAAAAAATATCCAATTAGTCTGATCAGTCACATCTCCTTTTTTGGATTTGGCGGGCTTCCCCTTTTTGATCTCTTTGTCATACTTTGCCTTCATCTGGTCAAAGTCTTCTTTCGAAATTTTCATTTAAGTATGGTTAACGGTTAAAAATTTCTGATAAGATAGCATTTTTCTAGGGTCGAAAAACAAAAAAAGGAGCGGAAGTGTCCGCTCCTTTAAGGATGGTGATTTTTTAATACTTATGCGGTTTTCTTGGCTTCTTTGCTGGCGTTTTCACTTTCAATCTCTTTCTTCATCAAATCTACCACGATCGGAGTAGCGATATAGATGGAAGAATAAGTACCGACAGTGATTCCAACGAACAAGGCGAAGGAGAAACCTCTCAACACCTCACCTCCAAAGATCAACAACACAATCACCACGATCAAGGTGGTAAAGGAAGTGATCAAAGTTCTGCCCAATGTCTGGTTGACCGCATCGTTGAATACCTTGACCAATTTATGGGTTCCCCGGTTTTCGATGTTTTCACGGATACGGTCAAACACAATCACGGTATCGTTGATGGAATAACCGATCACCGTTAGGATTGCCGCGATAAATACCTGGTCAATTTCAAAGGTTGCGCCCAAAGCGCTGGCAATGGCAAATGCTGCGATTACAAACAGGGTATCGTGAATCAAAGCCACAATGGAACCCAGAGAGAACTGCCACTTGCGGAATCTGAGCAAGATGTACAGGAAGATCGCGATCAAAGCTGCAATCATCGCCTCAGCTGAGGAAGCTTTGATATCATCTGCTACGGTAGCTCCCACTTTGGATGAACCGGTGATGGAGAACTGGTTTGCTCCGATTTGTTCTGCGTTTTCCACATAGGAGAAGCCTGTTACATTGGCAATTCCTTCTTTTACTTTTGTTTCTACTTCCTTGTTGGAGGTATCATCATCTTCATTGATCAAATAGGAAGTGGTCACTTTCAGGACATTGTTTGCCCCGTAAGTTTTCACTTCCACAGAACCGTCAAATTCGCTGTCCAATCCCACTTTCAATTCGGAAGGGACTACAGGTGTGTCAAACGCTACGATGTACGAACGTCCACCGGTGAAATCCACCCCAAACTTCAATCCGCTGATCGCGGCAATAGCCAAACCGATGATGATGATCGAAGTAGAGATCAGGTAGGCGACTTTTCTCTTGCTCAGGAAGTCGATGTTCAAGCTGGTAAGTGCATTCTTTGCAAATGGTGCAGAGAAATTGATGGTGCTCTTGTCACCTTTTTTGGTCATCCAAGTGATGATTACCCGGGTGATAAATACAGCAGAGAAGAAGGAACAAGCAATCCCGATCATCAGGACGATGGCAAAGCCTTTGATTGGTCCCTGACCCAAAGCATACAAAATTGCACCGGTCAGGAAGGTGGTCACGTTACCATCCAAAATTGCAGAGAAGGCTTTGCTATACCCGGTGCTGATGGCTGCCATCAAACCGCTTCCA
>JAJLJS010000163.1:0-6417 GCA_033844545.1 Cyclobacteriaceae bacterium
GGTGGTAGGATTGTATTCTTCCACGGGCCTTTCTCCTCGGCCACCTAGGGAGTAAAGTTTCCCATTACATTCCACAAATGAATTTTCATGCCGGGGAGTGGCTTCGGTATTAGGAGAAATTACGGTCCATTTTTCCTGAGCAAAAAGACTTAAGTTCAGAAAGAAGCAAAATGCTAAAATGTAGATTTTCATAGGTTTGGGTTTTGTTACTAAGATAGGGATAAATAAAAATGAGATTTGGTTTACCTAAGTTATAGAACAATTTTTTCCCACAGATGAACACAGAAAAGGCCGAAGATTTCCACGGATTTTTCAATTTTCAATCTCTTTCCAAATTCTTTGAGGGAATGTCTAAGCTATATCTTCGAGAATCTGCGATTGGATCTGTGACAATCTGCTGGAGAGACCTGTATGAAAAAAAAGACCATGAAAGGCTCCATGGTCTATTAGTTTCAATTTTCAAACTTCAAACTTTGATTTATTTTCCCAAGTCCAGAATCTCCCGAATCTTATTGATTTCGGCCATTTCTTGATACAAACCATCTTTGTCCTCCGAGGCAATTTTGTTTCTAAATGAGGTCAAATTAGCAATGTATCCATCCAAGGCACTCAGGATATTTTCTTTGTTTTCTGTGAATATTGGAGCCCACATCGCAGGACTGGATTTTGCCAGTCGAACTGTGGAAGAAAATCCGGATCCGGCCATGTCAAAAATGTTTTTTTCATCGGCCATTTTCTGAAGGACAGTTTCTCCCAGCATAAAAGAAGAAATGTGCGAAAGATGAGAAACAAAGGCCAAATGTCTGTCGTGCTCCTCCGGATCCATAAATCTCAATTTGAGATTCAGAGCATCAAATAGCTGATATGCCTTTTCTTTCAGGTGAAGGTCTGTTTTTTCCAATTCGCAGATGATCATCACCTTTCGGTCCAACAAATCTGCAAGTGCGGCCTTAGGTCCTGAATATTCTGTTCCTGCAATTGGATGTGCTGCCAAATACTGTTTTCTTTTCGGGTGATCTGCCAACAAATGGCAGAGTTTGCCTTTTGTCGAGCCCACGTCAAAGACCAAGGTGTTTTTACCGACCTGATCCAAGGTTTTTAACAACAGAACCCCCAAGGTATCTGCAGGAGTGGCCAAAATGACCAAATCAGTGTCTGTATCCGGGGTTTCTTTTGCTTCGGTGATGATGCCCAAGGTTAGGGCATCCTTGAGGTTTTGGGGATTGGAATCATGGCCAGTGATGGTGATTTCAGGAAACTTTTGTCTTGCTCCCAAGCCAAAAGAACCACCCAAGAGCCCCAATCCGATGATGTGTATTTTTTTCATGATAGGTTAAGATTTGATTCGGTTGATCGCTTCCAGGATTTTGAATTCGGGCATGCAAAGAGAAAATCTAACGTAATTATTTCCCTCGCTCCCGAATATTTTTCCCGGAGTGATAAAGATGTTTTTCTCATACAAAAGCCAATCCACCAGCTCTTCGGCGGACTTTCCTTCCGGAAGTTTACACCATACAAACAGCCCTGTGGCTTTTGGGTCGTAGGAAAGTCCAAGTGACTCGGCAAGCTTCCAAACCAACTTTCGGCGGTTGGTGTAAATTTCATTCAAGTCCGAAAACCAGGTCTTGGACAAATTCAAGGCGGCAATTGCTCCTTTTTGGATGCCCAGAAACATCCCGGAATCCATGTTGGACTTGACTTTCAAAATTGCCTCGATCCAGTCCGCTCTTCCACAAAGCATTCCCACTCGCCAACCTGGCATATTGAAAGTCTTGCTAAGTGAATTCAACTCCAAAGCCACGTCTTTTCCACCTTCTATCTGCAAAATTGAAATCGGGATTGGATTGAGAATATGGCTGTAGGGATTGTCATTGATCAGGATGAATTGGTGCTTTTTGGCAAATGCAATCAACTCATCCAGTATTTCTGGGGAGCCAGACGCTCCTGTTGGCATATGCGGAAAATTGATCCACATCAGCTTTACACGGCTGAGATCCTGACTTTCCAACTCTTCCAGATTCGGTCTTCCTTTTTTCTCCAAGTCAATTCCGTAATACAAAGGCTGCGCTTCGCAAAGTCTGGTCACGGAAGTGTAGGTCGGATATCCTGGATTTGGAATTAAAACCTGATCTCCAGGGTTCAAAAATGCCATGCTGATATGAAGTATTCCTTCTTTTGAACCCATCAACGGGAGAATTTCCTGATTGGGGTTAAGGTTTACTCCGTACTCCCGAGAATAAAATCCAGCCATGGAAATCCTCAATTCCGGAATTCCCTGATAACTCTGGTAGCCATGGGCCTTTGGATTTTCAGCCATGGTTTTCAGCGCATCAATGACACTCCGGTCTGGAGCCAAATCCGGAGAGCCGATTCCCAGGTTGATCACGGGTTTTCCCTCGGCGATCATTTGATTGACCTCGCGGAGCTTGGCTGAAAAGTAATATTCAGCTACCGTACTGATTCTGTTCGCAAAGCCCTTCATTTCTTTCTGCTTCTGTATTCTCCAAAAATTTTCAAGTCTCCAAAATCCCGAGTGATCAATTCCATAGATTCATTGAATTGACTGGCGTCTGAAAATTCCGCGTCAATGAAAAATGCGTATTCCCAAGGTTTTTCAATCACCGGAATAGATTGGATCTTGCTTAAATTGAAATTTTTCTCTGCCAGCATGGTCAAGAGTTTGGCCAATCCTCCAGCTTCATTTTTTATGGTCACTTTGAAAGAAACTTTGTTGGGAGATTCGCCCGGATTTCCTTTTTCCCGATGAAGAATGATAAAACGGGTGAAGTTGTCTTTGACCGTTTGAATGTCTTTTGCCAAAATCTCCAGACCATAAATGTCCGCAGCAATTTCACTGGCAATAGCCGCCAATCCTTCGATTTTTTCCTCAGAAATTCTTTTCGCTACGGATGCAGTGTCCACGTCGTCAAATTGCTGGATTTGAGGATATTTAGCCAAAAACACCTTGCATTGCAAAAGAGCCATCGGATGGGACCTTACTTCTGAAATATCCTCGATTTTTTGGCCGGGAAGAGCCATGAGCTGATGTGCAATAGGAAGGTAGAATTCATCCCGGATAAAAAGCCCGTAGCGGTCGATCAGGTCATAATTAGGTAGAATCGCACCGGCGATGGAGTTTTCAATCGCCATTACCCCAAAATCTGCTTCTCCTTTGGCCACCGATTTAGCCACGGGTTCAAAGGTGTTGAAGGGTAATATTTCTGCGTCTAAACCAAAATTCTTCAAAGCCACCTGATGGTGAAAGGATCCCGGAACTCCCTGAATAGCAATTTTCAAAGGCATGGCTTAAGCTTGGTTTTCAAGTTGGATTCCCGCCAATTCACAGTGCTTCCAAAAGCTGGGATAGGATTTATTGACGACTTCCGGATCTTCCATGATCACTTCAGTTTTGGTCAAAAGCGGCATAAATGCCATGGCCATTCGATGGTCTTCGTAGGTATGGATTTGTACTGACCTTGGCATGGTGACAGATGGGATTACCTGAAACACTTCCGGCTCGATTTCTTTGAGTTCGGCGTTAAACTTGGCCAATTCCTTCTGAAGGGCATAGATTCGGTCAGTTTCCTTGATTCGCAAGCTTTCCAATCCGGTAAAAATGGCATCTTGCCCCAAAATAGCACAAGTGACAGCCACTGTCTGTGCAAGATCCGGACAATGGGTAAAGTCCCATTTTTTAAATCCTTTAACTGCTTGTTTTTGAAGGTGAACTCCTTTGGAAGTAAAGGTGGATTTGACTCCCAAAAACTCCATGATGTCCACAATTGCGGAGTCTCCCTGAAGGGAATTTTCCTTCAAACCCTCCAAAACCAATTCCCCTGAGTCTGAGCATGCCAAGAGGCTAAACCAATAGCTAGCGCCTGACCAATCGCTTTCCACTGCATATTGGGTAGGCTTATAAGTCTGATGGTCCACTTTTATGATGTTTTCATTCCAGGAATATTGAATGCCAAACTGGGACATCAGCTCCAAAGTCATCTCGATGTAGGTTTGACTGCCTACCTTCCCTTCTAATTCCAATTCCAATCCCATCGGAAGGATAGGAGCGATCATCAACATGGCGGAAATGTACTGGCTGGACACGTCACCGCGGATTTTTACTTTGTTGGTGGTTTGCTTCGGAAGTCCGTGGATCGCCAAGGGAGGATAACCTTCACTATTGAGGTAGTGGATTTCTGCGCCGATACTCCTTAGCGCATCCACTAAAATACCAATGGGTCTTTCACACATTCTGGAAGTACCCGTCATGACCTTTTTCTGATTGGTGACAGCAGTGTAAGCGGTCAAAAACCTCATGGTGGTGCCAGCATCCAACACATCATAAACCGGTGGATTCGTTTCCAAAAGGTGAATCATCGTCTGGGTATCCCTCGCTTCTGCCAGATTGCTCAGTTCGTTTTTTCCTTCGGTGAGGGCATCGATAACCAAGGCGCGATTAGATTCACTTTTGGAAGAGGGAAGCGGAATGCTTATCAACTCAAATTCGCTTTTTTGGGATAGGCGAAGGGTTTGCATGGTTTGTAGGTTCAAGGCTTAGGCCGTTTTTAAGTCGTAATAAAATTGAATGGCTTCCTGAATTTCTGCTCTGGAAACCGGAATGTTGTAGGTACAATTACCAATGGATTGGAGTAAGGAAAACATTAAGGTGTTTCCTTCATTTTTCTTGTCTTGAATGCACAAATCCAGGATCGAGTCAAGCTGATTTAGGTCGATGTTGACTTTTCCATAGATTGCAAGAAGTGTATTGGTCAGTATTTCCAATTCATCCAGGGGCAATCCGCATTTTTTCTTGGATAAATACCCCTCAGCGATCATCCCCAAAGCAATGGCTTCTCCGTGTAGAAGGTGGTTTGGGGTGTCCAGAAAGTAGGATTCAAATGCATGACCGATGGTGTGGCCGAAGTTGAGGATTTTTCGAAGTCCATGCTCTTTTGGGTCAGCATTTACTACCTCTTTTTTGATCGCCACAGATTTTTGAATCAGGTTTTCCCAGGCTTGGGTGTCCCAATTGGAAGTTTTTAAGGAGTTGAAATAAGCTGCGTCGTGAATGAGGCCATGCTTGATGATTTCTGCATAGCCTGATCGAAGTTCTTCTTTGGGTAAGGTCTTCAGAAACTCTGCTGCTATAAGTACGGTTTCAGGTTCATTGAACACGCCCAGATGGTTTTTCAGTCCCTGAAAATCTACTCCCAACTTTCCGCCCACACTGGCATCGACTTGAGACAAAAGTGTGGTCGGTAGATTAAGAAATCGGATTCCTCTTTTGTAAATACTTGCACAAAACCCACCCATATCTCCGATCACTCCCCCTCCCAAATTAAGCATCAAAGCCTTTCGGTCTAAGGCCAATTCTGTCATCTGTCCCCAGATTTGGGAGCAGGTCTCCAAGTTTTTGTGAATTTCACCAGGTCGGACACTGATGAAAGCAGTATCATTGGGAAGAGCTGACTTAATTCTGGGGAGGCAATGCTGTTGGGTGTTGGCATCTGTTAGTACTACCAATTTTGAAAAAGTGAGTTGCGCAAGGACTTCTGTCAGCGCAGAAGCAGCATTTGAGGTGAAAATTACAGGTTCCAAGGTTTGGCCTATTCAAATTTGAATTCTAAAATAATGGAAAGCAACCCCATTTGGGGTTGCCTTTCAGATTTTAGAGCAGATTTATTTTTTAATCGGTTCAGCTTCTCTAAGCTGCTTTTCCTGTCTTTTTACAGATTCCTCATGAATGCAATAAAGCAACTCCTTCATAAATTTTTCGCTGAGATGCTTAGCCACACCCTTTTGGGTCCGGCTTTCCATCACTTCTTTCCATCTGTTGGATTGGAATACAGTCAGGTGATGCTCTCTTTTGTGTGCACCGATCTGGTCGATCACAGCAAACCTTTCCTGAAGGATATCCAAGAGTTGATCATCTAAATGATCCACCGCTCGTCGAAGATCCTGGAGCTTTTCGTCAGGTCCCATAGTTTCCAAGGGTTCCTTGAAGTCGATTGAATCGATCATTTCCTTCAATCGTGCCGGAGTGATCTGCTGCTTTGCATCTGACCACGCTTTGTCCGGATCGTGGTGAGTCTCTATCATCAGTCCGTCCAAGCCAAAGTTCATAGCACGCTGAGCTACTTCCTGCAGGCCATCACGACGACCCACAATGTGAGAAGGATCATTGATGACTTCCATTCCTGTCCATACGCGCTTCAAGTGGATTGGCATTGACCAGTTTGGCTTGTTTCTAAATCTCTTGTCGTAAGCATCAGAGAACCCGCGGTGGATGGCTGCGAGTTTTTCAATGCCCACTGCATACATTCTTTCCAAAGCACCTACCCAAAGCTCCAAATCCGGGTTCATCGGGTTTTTGATCATCACCGGGATATCCACACCTCTAAGTGCTTCTGCGATTTCCTG
>JAJLJS010000164.1:0-1069 GCA_033844545.1 Cyclobacteriaceae bacterium
GATCGAATCGGCTATCGAAACCCCGATGTCCCAGCAGGAATTTTACAAACTCTTGAGGCCTGTATTAGTCAGCCTGAAGGATGGTCACATCAAATGGATTGTGCAGGGAAAAGATCAGCATTATGGATTTTATGAGGAAAATCTTTTTCCGGTGGAGCTTTATTTCGAAAACGAGAAGGTCTTTGCCCTAAGGCATTTTTCAGGAGAAAAAATCCCGGCCTTGGCCGAGGTCTTAACCATCAACAACCAACCGATCCAATCGATCAAATCTCAGTTGATGAAAACGCTCACTTTCGGCGATGGGGAAAGTCAGGGAGGCAAATATTTCCAGCTCAACCGATATTTCTCCGCCTATTTTGCGACGGAGTTCGGAACCCGAGAAAATTATACAGTAGAATGGGTTGCCCATGGAAAAACTGAAAAATGGACTGGAAGTGGAGTTTCCCGTGAGGAAATCGAGAATAACTTTTCTGAAGTAGAAGCGCCATTTACGTTTAAAATGATCAATGGCTGGACTGGAGTCCTGAAAATCAATCGATTCTATTCCATGCCGGGAGAACCGGATTTTTCCAAGTTTCTCAAAAATTCCTTTCAGTCTCTAAAAAACGAAGGGATCTCCAACTTGATTCTGGACTTGAGAGGAAATGAAGGAGGAAGTGAAAAACTCGGAATCGAACTTTACAGCTATTTGGCTTTGAACAAATTCCGTTACTACGATTACCTGAGTACGCGACCGAATCAAAAAGTGGATTTTCCGCAGTACACTTCCAAGCTTTTTCGCTTGGCCAATTCTTTTTCCAAAGAAAAAAATGGGGTGTATCAAACCACCTTGGGTCCTGGCCGCAAAACGATGAAGCCCAACCGCCTGGCCTTTCAGGGAAATGTCATTCTTCTCCTCGATGGCCAGAGTTTTTCAGTGACGACAGAAGTGGCCTCCCGGGCATTGTCAGATGGAAGGGTGACCATTTTGGGTCAGGAGACCGCCGGTGGAGCTGAAGGGAATAGCAGTGGTTTTTTCACCATTCTTACTCTCCCCCATTCCAAAATAGATTTGGGAATTCCCAGAATC
>JAJLJS010000165.1:0-11803 GCA_033844545.1 Cyclobacteriaceae bacterium
TCGAAGCTGCCGTATGGACTGTGTATGGTTACTTTTTTGCCTTGATGAGGCTCTACCCGACCGATAATCTGTGCTTCCACTCCATAGGATTCAGCGATGTCGATGATTTCTTCAGCATAGCGCTCATCCAGATATACTTCCATCCGATGTCCCATATTAAAGACCTTGTACATTTCCTTCCAGTCGGTGCCACTTTCTTCCTGGATGATTCGGAACAAAGGCGGCGTTTCGAACATATTATCCTTAACGACATGGACATTTTCCACGAAATGAAGAACCTTAGTCTGAGCTCCTCCGCTGCAATGGACCAAGCCGTGTATCTTTGGTCTCATGTAGTTCAGGACATCGACCATGATTGGTGCATAAGTCCGGGTGGGAGAAAGGACCAATTTCCCGACATTGACTGGAGCTCCGGGAGCTGGGTCAGTTAGGTTGTACTTCCCGGCATACACCAATTCTTCCGGTACAGAAGGGTCAAAGCTTTCCGGGTATTTGGTTTTCAAGACCTTGTTGAACACATCATGGCGGGCAGAAGTCAGGCCGTTGCTGCCCATGCCACCGTTGTATTCGGTCTCGTACTTGGCTTGGCCATAGGAAGCCAAGCCGACGATGACGTCTCCAGCTTGGATTTTGTCATTGCTGATGACTTCATCCCTTCGCATGCGGCAAGTGACGGTACTATCTACAATGATCGTGCGAACCAAATCCCCAACATCTGCGGTTTCGCCTCCTGTAAGAACTGCATTTACTCCATTGTCCCGAAGCATTTGAAGCACCTCTTCGGTGCCTTCGATGATGGCAGAGATTACTTCACCCGGTACCAGGTTTTTGTTTCTTCCAATGGTGGAGGAGACCAAAATATTGTTGATTGCACCGACGCACAGCAGGTCATCCGTGTTCATGATGATAGCGTCTTGGGCAATGCCTTTCCAGACACTGAGGTCTCCGGTTTCTTTCCAATAGAGATAGGCCAAGGAGGATTTGGTTCCAGCCCCGTCCGCATGCATGATGTTGCAATAATCCGGGTCATTGCCAAGTGTGTCTTCCACGATTTTGCAAAAAGCCTGAGGGAAAAGACCCTTGTCCAACTTGGAAATGGCTTTGTGAACATCTTCTTTGGAGGCGGAAACACCGCGCTGCATGTAGCGCTCGTTCATAGCGAAGGAGAGATTTGGTTAGGGCAAAGGTAAGGAATTGAAAAATTGAAAGGTTGGAAAATTGAAAAATTGGACGGAATTAACTGTTTGCCATCGTGATCAGTCTCAATCCTTCCAAGGTTAGGTTTTTATCCACAGTATCAAATTCGTCCTTGAGATTGGTCAGAATGGAGGAAAGTCCCCCGGTGGCCACGATGGTAAATTCAAGATTTGTTTCCTTCCGGATGCTAGCAATCATTCCCTTGACCAAACCGGTATATCCGTACAAAACCCCGGCTTGAATCGCATGGATGGTGTTTTTTCCCAAGGCCGAATCCGGAAGTTTAAGCTCTACTTCAGGAAGTTTGGAGGTGTTGGTGAAAAGAGATCGGATTGCCGTCTGTAATCCCGGAACAATGCTGACGCCCAGGATGGAGCCCTTTGCATCGACGGCCGTAAAGGTCAGCGCGGTACCAAAATCCACCACGATTACAGGCTTTTGAAATCTCGAAAAAGCAGCGACCACATTGCACATCAAATCTGAACCGATTTCATTGGGTCGAACGGGCTTCACCGTTAGCTTTTGGTAGCTTTTGGGGATAATCAAGTACGCCTTGATACCAAAATAGCTTTCGCAAAACTGCTCGATGATCGGGTTGATTTCCGGGACGACGGAACTGAATCCTACTTTTTGAATCTGGGAAGGAAGGATACCGTGTTCCAGGAAGTATAGCGGGACTTTTTTGCTGAGTTGAGAGATCAACTTCGGGGTTTTGGTTTCCAGACGGAATTGATTTGTCCATTCACCGCTTTTTTCATCAAAAAGAGCAAAAACTACATTGGAATTGCCGGCATCTATGGCTAAAAACATTCGTTTCTCAGGTTTTGACTAATTTAGGCGGATCGAAAAGAAATTACCAAATCAAAGTTTAAGAAAGGCCTATGTATTCCCTCCGAGAAGGAAAAGTGGAAGATCTTCCGCGAGTCCTCGAGCTGATCAAAGAATTGGCATTGTATGAAAAAGCTCCCGAGCAAGTCACCAATACGCTAGAAATGATGAAAGCGGATGGCTTTGGAGCCAATCCGGTGTACGGGCTATTTGTCTGTGAAAAGGAAAAGACCGGGGAAATCATCGGAATCGCCATTTATTATTACCGATATTCCACCTGGAAAGGAAAGCGAATGTATCTCGAAGATCTGGTGGTGACAGCATCCGAGCGGGGAAAAGGTGCCGGCAAATTGTTGTTTGACCGGATATTGGCCAAAACTCTGGAAGACGGCTGCACGGGCATGATGTGGCAGGTGCTGGATTGGAATGAGCCGGCGATCAATTTTTACAAAAAGTATGGAGCCGATTTGGAAGCAGGCTGGCTCAACGCCCACTTGCAGGATTATGAGATCAGAAAATTGTTAGAGGCTTGAAGTCGGATGACCGATGTCCTATGCATCTGACATCCGACATATTCCCGTACCTTTGCCATTCATTATGAGAACAAAACCATTTTCGGTTGTTTATGAAGACAACCATCTCCTCATTGTCAACAAAGCTTCCGGTGTATTGGTCCAAGGAGACAAGACTGGAGACAAGACCCTCATTGACTATTGCAAAGAGTATATCGCCGAGAAATACGAGAAGCCCGGGGCGGTTTTTCTCCATCCTATCCATAGACTGGATCGTCCGGTGAGTGGATTGGTGGCATTTGCACGAACCTCAAAAGGTCTGGAACGGATGATGGAGTTGTTTCGCAAGCGGGACATTCACAAAGTTTATTGGGCTGTGGTAAAAAACCGTCCCAAAGAAGAGCAAGGGAAACTGACTCATTACCTGACCAAGGACGAAGCCAGAAATTTTGTAATTGCCCATGAGCGGGAAGTTCCTGGCTCTCAAAAGGCAGAACTGAATTACAAAGTCCTCGGCAAATTGAATGACCATTGGCTTTTGGAAGTAAGGCCGATTTCGGGCCGCCCTCATCAGATTCGAGTGCAATTGGCTTCTATGGGATGTCCGATCCGAGGGGATGTCAAGTATGGTTTTCCAAAGCCCAATCCTGATGCCAGTATCAACCTCCATGCATTTCATTTGGTATTCGTTCATCCGGTCAAAAAAGAAAAACTATTCATGAGAGCTGCGTTGCCCGAAAATGAATTCTGGGAGCAGTTTTTGGAATTTGAGACTGTCAAAGCCAAGGATCAGCATTTGGACAATACCTTTTCCGGATAATTAATTAAGACCTTTCCGTTTCCTATGAAAAATTTTCTCCTCTTGATTTTCGCTGCTTTGCTTTTCTATTCCTGTGGAAAAACCAATCAGCCCAAAACCATCTACATCGTCCGTCATGCAGAAAAGCAACTGGAAGGTTCGGATCCGGATCTTTTGCAGGTAGGTAAAATCAGGGCGAAGAAGTTGGCTCAGATTTTAGCGGATAAGGAAATCAAGCATATCTATTCCACGGATTATACCCGAACCAAGAATACCGCGCTTCCTACAGCCGAGGCCGCAGGAGTGGGCATTGAGTTGTATGATCCGGGAAACCACGAAGATTTGGTAGAAAAACTCCGCGTTTTGGAAGGAAATGCACTGGTGGTAGGTCATAGCAATACGGTCAATCAGCTAGCCAATTACTTTGTGGGAAGCGGGGAAAAATATCCGGATCTCAGTGATATAGAATACGATTTTATTTTCGTAGTGACTCTGGATGCCGATGGAGAAAAGGTAGAGCGAAAAGTCTACAAGGATTTTTAATTCATTTGTTCCTTTGGAGATTCATTTCCTTTATCTTGAAGATTCAAGTTTAGGAATCCAATGAATCGGGAAGAGAACCTCAGCCAGCTAGAAGATAAGTCTAAAGTTTGGGATATTGCAGTGATCGGTGGAGGAGCCTCTGGTCTGGGAGTCGCCTTGGATGCAGTGTCCAGGGGGCTTTCTGTAGCACTTTTTGAAAAAGCCGATTTCGCCAAAGGCACTTCCAGCAGAAGTACCAAACTGCTCCATGGAGGAGTCCGGTATCTGGCGCAGGGTGATGTTTTTTTGGTTTTGGAAGCCCTGCGGGAAAGAGGCAGATTGATTAACAATGCTCCCCACCTTACCCAAAGTCAGGCGTTTATTATCCCGGTTTTTTCTCAGTTGGAAAGAATCAAATACAGCACAGGCCTAAAGCTGTATGACTACATGGCAGCGAATCTAAGCCTTGGGCCTTCCCGGTATATTTCCAAGGAAGAGACCCTACGCCGCATGCCCGGATTAAATCCTAAGCGCTTGTTTGGAGGAATTGTCTACTACGACGGGCAATTTGACGACGCCAGATTAGCACTGGCTATCGCACAGACAGCAGACCATGCGGGAGCTTGCATTTTGAATTATACCAAAGTCACCTCATTGGAAAAAAATGAGTTGGGCAAGATCACGGGGCTTAAAGTCCGGGACGGAATTGCCGGGAAGACTTATTCCGTTCAAGCCAAAATGGTCGTCAATGCCACCGGGGTTTTTGCGGACAAAATTTTGGAAATGGATCAACCTGGGGCTGCCAAAACGATCCAGCCCAGTCAGGGAATCCATTTGGTGTTGGACATGGATTTTCTGGGAGGAAAAGACGCACTGATGATCCCAAAAACTCGGGACGGAAGAGTACTATTTGCCGTGCCTTGGCATGGAAAATTGGTGGTGGGGACTACGGATACCCTCCGGGAAAAGCCCAAACTAGAACCTGAAGCCCTGAAGAGCGAAATTGACTTCGTTTTGGAGACTGCCGCGGATTACCTGACCCGAAAGCCCAGCAGAGAAGACGTGAAAGCTGTTTTTGCGGGGCTTAGGCCACTGGCCAGACCCAAAGAAGGCAGCACAAAAACCAAAGAAATTTCCCGCTCCCATAAAGTTCTCCTGTCGGAAAGTGGATTGGTTTCGATCACGGGCGGAAAATGGACCACTTTCCGAAAAATGGGGGAGGATACCGTGGAATATTTTCCCAAAGTAACCGGCGAAAAACTTCCGGATTCCCACTCCAAGGAAATCCTACTACACGGCTTTACCAAAGATATCCCTGAAGGACATTGGGCAGTGTATGGCTCCAATGCCTCAAAAATTCAACACATTTCCCAAGAAAAACCTGAATATGCGGAGAAGATTCATGACAATTTTCCCAATATTTTGGCTGAAGTAGTCTGGGCTGTTCGGCATGAAATGGCCGTAAAGGTGGAGGATGTTCTTTCCAGAAGAGTGAGGTTGTTGATTTTGGATGCCCAGGCTGCGTTGGATAGTGCGGAAAAAGTGGCGAAAATAATGGCACAGGAAAATGGAAAAGATGAGGATTGGGTAACCGCCGAGCTCGAGGATTTTCGAAAGACCGCCCATAAATATTTGATTAACTAATTAACACCAATGACCCAAAACAAACCTTACCTTCTCGCCTTAGATCAGGGGACGACCAGCTCCAGAGCGATCGTTTTTGACCAAAAGGGCCAGATTGTTTCCGTAGCCCAAAAGGAATTCAAGCAATACTTTCCCAAGCAGGGTTGGGTAGAGCACAATGCTGACGAGATCTGGAAAAGTCAATCTTCCGTGATGATTGAAGCTTTGGTTAACAAGGATATCCGGGCTGATCAAATCGCTGCCATTGGCATCACCAATCAACGGGAAACCACCATTGTCTGGGATCGGAAAACAGGACAACCCATTCACAAAGCCATTGTCTGGCAGGACAGAAGGACGGCGGCGTTTTGCAATGAGCTGAAGGAAAAAGGACTGGGGGATAAAATCGCCGAAAAGACCGGTTTGATAATCGACGCATATTTTTCAGCCACGAAAATCCGCTGGATTTTGGAGGAAGTGAAAGGCGCCAGAGAAAAAGCAGAAGCTGGTGAATTGGCTTTTGGAACGGTGGACTCTTGGCTGATCTGGAAATTGACCTCCGGCAAGGAACATCTGACAGACATCACCAACGCCAGCCGAACCATGCTGTTTAACATCCATACCCAAGAATGGGATGAGGAGTTGTTGGAGATTTTTGGTGTTCCCAAATCCATGTTGCCCGAGGTCAAGTCCTGTTCTGAAGTATTCTGCGAAACTGCAGGGGATGTTTTGAGTATCAAAATCCCCATTGCCGGAGTCGCCGGAGATCAGCAGGCGGCGCTTTTTGGACAGCTGTGTACCGAGCCTGGAATGGCCAAAACTACCTATGGTACGGGATGTTTTTTGGTCATGAATACCGGGAAAAATGCCGTCAGGTCCAAAAACCAACTTTTAACCACGGTGGCTTGGAAACTTAAGGGTGAAATCAATTATGCATTGGAAGGTTCGGTTTTCATCGGAGGGGCGGCTGTCCAGTGGCTCCGGGATGGATTGGAGCTGTTTAAGAATGCCAAAGAAACTGAAAAACTAGCCACAAGTCTGGAAGAAAACGACGGGGTTTATTTCGTTCCGGCACTTTCCGGTCTGGGGGCCCCCCATTGGGACCAGGATGCCCGCGGGGCCTTTTTTGGGATCACCCGGGGGACGACCATTGCGCATATGGCCAGAGCTGCTTTGGAGGCCATTGCCTATCAAGTGCACGATGTGATCAAAGCCATGGAAAAAGACAGTGGAAAGCCTACTCAGGAACTCCGCGTAGACGGAGGGGCTACGGCGAATAATTTCCTGATGCAGTTTCAGTCAGATATTTTGAATTGTGAAATTAAGCGTCCAGAAATCATTGAAACAACAGCCGCAGGCGCAGCATTTTTTGCCGGCTTGGCAGTTGGGTTTTGGAAAAATCAAGAAGAAATTCAATCTCTATGGAAGGCAGATAAGAGTTTCTCTCCTGAAATGAATCCCAAGAAGCGAGAAAGTCTTCTTCATTTTTGGCAAAAAGCAGTGGAAAGATCTAAAAACTGGGTAGAAGCATGAATCCCTATATCGCAGAATTAATCGGAACTGGCATCTTGCTGCTCCTAGGCTCAGGAGTTGTGGCCAATGTAGTTTTACCGGGAACCAAAGGAAATGGAGGAGGACTGATGGCCATTACCACGGCTTGGGCTTTGGCGGTTTTTTGTGGGGTGGTAGTAGCCGGACCTTATAGCGGGGCTCATATCAATCCTGCAGTCACCGTTGGATTGGCGATTGTGGGCAAGTTTGACTGGGCTTTGGTGCCGGGATATATTTTGGCACAAGTGGCAGGGGCAATGATTGGCTCAGGCCTTGCATGGCTGATGTACCGGCATCATTTTGATCTGGCTAATGATCCAGCACTAAAAAGAGCACCTTTTTGCACCGATCCGGCAATCCGAAATTTTCCCACCAGCGTACTTTCTGAGCTTTTGGGAACCTTTGTACTGATTTTTGTTATCCTCTACATCACTGGAGCCAATTTGGAGGACTCTTCCAAAACCCCAATTGGTTTGGGATCTGTTGGAGCTTTGCCGGTTGCCTTGCTGGTGTGGGTCATCGGATTGGCTTTGGGTGGTACTACCGGGTATGCGATTAACCCCGCCAGGGATTTAGGACCACGAATCATGCATCAGCTTTTACCGATCAAAGGAAAAGGAGATTCAGATTGGAGTTATTCCTGGGTGCCGGTGGTAGGTCCAATTCTGGGAGCGGTACTGGCCGGAGCTTTATATTTTGCCATAGGTTTTTAAAGTGGGAAAGCCAATCCCACTTTGAAAACCACCTCTTGGGGTACTTGGCTTTGGAATTTGAATTCCGTGTTTAATCCCACCCATTCCCGGATCGGGATATAGGCACCGACACCCATGTTTCCTCCTACATAGTTTTCCCGTGTTCCGGGAACTCCCGGCTGGGTGTTTTGAAATGTCTGGCTATAGCCTGCCATCACATAAATCTGGGAAGGGCCTTCTGTCAGGTAGTATTTCAAGTCAAAGCTGAAATTACTGGCATTTCCTACCTCCGGATTTAAAGCGGTAAAGCTGGGCATCAAAGCGAATTTCTCCGCAAAGAAATATTCGATTCCCGCTCCATAGCCAAAGAAATCAGATTTGAATCCATAGCTTCCGAAAGCATGGATTCTTGCTTCTCCCTGCTCTTGGGCCAGAGAAAAGCTGCTAAATCCTGCTAAAAAGATTAAAATCAGGAGTAGTTTTTTCATTCTTTCAAATTTTGAAGAAGGTAGAACCACTCCCTGAATTTTGCAACACTCAGTAGAGTATTTTGACCAAACGGCCCAATCTTCCTGTGCTATCGATTCCTTCCACCACAATCAAAAGTCGACTGGCGGAATCCGAATTAAAAAACTCCAGCGTGCCTTTTCCATCTTGGCCGATTTCCAGAATTGGCTTCCAAAATAGGGTAGCACGCTGATCGGTGACGCTTGGGGCAGGTTCATCATACTTGGGAGAATAAAACTCTCTTGGACTGTTGTATCCGCCGTAGGATAAGACCAAATTTCCTCCAACACTCTGATAGGAAATCCCGGCTCCGGTTTTGGTGTAGACGGCAATGACCCCATTGGCACCTTGGGAGCCAAATATGGCAGTTCTTGCAGGATCTTTGAATACCTCAATACTCTCCACATCCCTGGGATTGATTTGGAAAAGCAAGGAAGCATCCACCGGCACATTGTCCAAAAGGTAAAGCGGCTCGGTGCCTGCCTGGATGGAGCCTGGACCCCGGATTTGGACCGAAGCATTGAATCCGTTGAGGCTGACGCGTACTCCAGCGACTCGTCCTTGAATCATCTGAAAGATGTTGGTAAAGCCGACACTTCCGGGGATTTCATCGGGATTGATACTCGCATCCCCTTCTCCGTACATTTTTCGGGATGAGGTTTGCTCTTCCTGAAGCGTCTTTGCCTCCACCGTGACTCCTTCCAAGTCGGTGATTTTCTCCTCATTCATTTGCTGCATCAGGTTGCGGGCCTGAAAGCTGGCTGCTAGTCCCTCGGGCCACTGAATCTGGGAAGGATAACTTCCCGAAAGCATCGGATAGGGAGGTTTGGGCTGATGTACTTCCAAATCAATGAAGTTTTTGACCCGGGAATCTTCAGCGGTAATAGTCACTGTCAGGGAGTCCGAGTAATCCAGTCCGGTCAGGATAAATCGACCATCCGGTCCGTATTCCGAACCGATCAATTCCACCCCATCGCCAATCAAAGCACTGATTTTTCCGCCTCCGAGGCCTTTTTTGGTTTTATTCTGCTCGGTGATTTGACCCTCAATGGTAATTCCCTGTTCGATGTAAAAGCCGTTCTCGGGATACTTTTCAGCCCATACATCTTCCCAGGAAAATCTCCTCCACCCATGTGTCAGCATGACTAAATCAAGTTCGTGTAAAGTTTCGACGCTTGAATCCCGGAAATAAAACCCCGGCTGGGCAATAGTCCCTACCAAATCTGAGGACATGAGCAAGTGGGAAAAAATGCTTCCTTTTTCCAAAGTTTCCTCCTGGACTTGGGCGGCGTCCGCAATAGCTACAGAAAGAGAGCCTGCACTCGGTTGGTTTTGAAATGAATTGAGGATGTCCAGTTGTATTTTACCTCTTGGAATTACTTCCCCATTTTTTTGGACGCTGAAATTCAGTCGATCCTCATTTTGGATAAATACCAATCGTTCCAATATGGGTTTTCCTTCTTCCGTCAGAACCGTGATGGTATTGATTCCCGAAGGAAGGTTTTGTTTGGGAATTCGGACTCCCCAGATCCCATTCGTAATTTTTCCCTGAATCAGAAAATTCACCAAACCGCGGGTATGGGAGACGAGGTAAAGATTTTCCTCTATGCCGGTACCCTGGATCAATGCTGACAGGTAAGTGGCGCTCGGATTATTTTGGAGCTGGATGACCAAGCCTTTGGAAAGTGCCTCAGGTAGATTTACCTGAATTTTTTCCTCTGAATTTAACTGGGATATTTGGGTTTGGTAGGTTCTCTTTTCAGGCTGAAATTCCAATTTACCCAAACCTCTTTCATTGGTTTCAAAGGTTGAGTTTTCCAGACCGAGAATAGTTCCCTGAATCGATGCCGGACTTCCATCCGGAAAAATCGCCCGAATTGCCACCAATGATTTTTTTCCTTGGACTAGATTTCCTCCTTCCGGAAGGAATTGGATATCGGCGAGTTTTAAGGAATAAGGAAGGGCGATTTTTTGAGTTACCGAATAGTCTTCATTTTCCTGAAAAGAAAGTTCAAGATGCTGCTCAGGATTGGCTTTTTCGGGAATAGTAAACGAGAAGGAAGCCTGTCCTTGGGCATTTAATTGGAGATCTTGTTGGAGGAGTTCCTCTTTACCAGCCAAGGCCGCTAACTGAATGGACTGGTTCGAAAGAGGCTGTCCTTGGGAATTGATGGCGGTGAGGTCTGCCTGATACTTTACTTTCCCGTTTTCACTGTGGATGCTGTTAAATTTCACTTTAGGCAAAAAAGAACCCCCTGCACCATCCACCACTTGGATGGTCTGTCGGAAAAAAAACTCCTCTCCAAAGTTTCTCATCCAGCTGGTATAAGCCCGAAGCTGATACTCCCCGGTTTTTCCGAATCTGGGGATTTGAAAATCCCCAGCCCCTCGGCCATTCTCGATTTTGACTACCCTCTGAGAAAGCAAAAGTCCATCTCCGTCAAACAAATCCACGTAGAGAGTTTGGCTAAGTGGGGAGGGAATTTGTTCGCCTCCAGCCACCAAATAGGCACTAAACCATAGGTCTTCTCCCAAGGTAAAGGTGTATTTGTCCAGATGGAGGTAGGCCTTTTCTACCGGAAATTCCTCTTGGTAATTCGAAAAATAGGTTTGGATTTTTTCAGGGAGCGTATTTTGGGCTTTGGCTTCAAGGGAAACGAATAAAAACAAACCCAAAAAGATTTGAATGGTAGTCTTAAACATAATGAAATAATTGGCTAAAGAATAATACGGTCGTAATTAAACTAAGGGTTAAAAAAATTACAAGAAAAATTTTACGAACCTGCTAATTGTGCCACTTCGTTTTTATTGGCAAGTTGTCCACAAGCTGCATCGATGTCCTGTCCGCGGGATTTTCTGACTTTGGCGATGATTCCGTTTTCTTCCAAAACTCTGACATACATGTCTACCGCTGACTGCTTGGCCTGGCGGAATTCTCCTTCATCGATGGGGTTGTATTGAATAAGGTTGACTTTAGAAGGAATATGTTTACAGAATTTAGCCAAAGCCTTGGCATGCCTCTCATCGTCATTGATTCCGTCCCAAACCACATACTCGTAGGTGACTTTTCTTTTGGTCTTTTGGTACCAATACTTTAGGGCATCAGCCAGATCCTCCAACGGATTTGAATCATTGATGGGCATTAAAAGAGACCGGGTCTCATTGATGGCCGAATGGAGGGAAATTGCCAGGTTAAATTTCACTTGGTCGTCAGCCATCTTTCGGATCATTTTTGGGATTCCAACGGTGGACAACGTAATTCTTCTCGCTGCCATTCCCAATCCTTCCGGAGAGGTGATTTTGTCGATAGCCTCAATGACATTGGCATAATTCAACAAAGGCTCGCCCATACCCATGAAAACAATATTGGTCAATGGTCGCTGGAAGTAGGTTTCGGCTTCTTCCTTGATGGCCACAACCTGGTCATAAATCTCATCTGGATTCAGGTTTCTCATCCGCTTTAGCCGAGCGGTCGCACAAAAATTACAATCCAGACTACAGCCCACTTGAGAGGAGACGCAGGCAGTGATTCTTTTCGAGGTGGGAATGAGGACCGATTCTACGATTTTGTC
>JAJLJS010000166.1:0-4016 GCA_033844545.1 Cyclobacteriaceae bacterium
GGAAATAATTCGTGTAGTGTCTTCTCATTTCCAAAATTCCTTGCTTTTCGCCCTTCCATTCGATGGAAAAATCCAGGTGTTTTCGGGTCACAGCCAGCCTTTCTGTTAGATCAGGAGCGGTGAGTTTTTCTCCGGTTGCCAAGTAATGTTTGATTTCGTTGAAAATCCAAGGGTATCCGATGGAGGCCCTGCCGATCATCATTCCATCCACGTTGTACTTGGCTTTATATTCTGCAGCTTTTTCCGGGGAATCGATGTCTCCATTTCCGAATACCGGAATATGCAGTCTTGGATTATCCTTGACCAGATTCAACCAAGACCAATCCGCCTCACCTTTATACATCTGCTGTCTGGTTCGTGCGTGGATGGAAATGGCCTGAATACCTACGTCCTGAAGTCTTTCTGCGACTTCGACGATTTTGATTGTCTCGTGATTCCAGCCTAGTCGGGTTTTGACTGTCACGGGAATATTCACTCGCTTGACGATTTCGGCGGTCATGGAGACCATTTTGGGAATGTCCAACAGAATCCCTGCGCCGGCACCTTTACAGGCGACTTTATTCACGGGGCAGCCGTAGTTGATGTCCAAAATATCCGGCCCCGCTTCCTCCGCAATGGCAGCAGCTTCGCGCATAGATTCGATTTCATTTCCGAAAATCTGAATTCCTATAGGCCTTTCGTAGTCATATACATCCAGCTTTTGGACACTTTTGGCAGCATCCCGGATCAGCCCTTCCGAGCTGATGAATTCGGTGTACATGAGGTCGGCTCCGTTTTGCTTGCATACTGCCCGGAAAGGCGGATCACTCACATCTTCCATCGGTGCCAGCAGCAAGGGAAAATCCCCTAATTCTATATTTCCAATCTTTACCACTTCTCAATTCTAAATTTGGCCGTAAATTTAGCCCAAATATGGAGATTTACGAAACTCAGACAGAAATCGCCAAACGGAAGAATTGGCTCTTGTCTCTGGTAGTCACGGTGTTAGTCACATTTGGCGTATTGATTTTGCTGCAAGCCTTTGCCCTGGCATTTGTTCCCACCTTGTTTAATATCACACTGGAAGAGCTTTTGGGCTTGATGTCCGGTAATTACGATGTCCCCAATGGACGAATGGCCATGCTTTTTGTGCAGGGTATCGGATCCGGAATCGGCTTTTGGGTTTCTGCCTGGATTATCACCAGGTTTATCGATAAGGCAGAACTCTATTGGGAGGTTCAGAATCAACGTTTTGTTCCAAAATTCTTCTTGATTGCACTTGGAATTACTTTCGGAGGCATGCTTTTCAACGGGCTTTTGATCTATTGGAATGCCCAGCTTTCATTGCCGGAATCCCTGTCCAATTTGGAAAACTGGATGCAGGATATGGAAACTCAGCTGATGGAGTTGACCAAGTTTTTAACGGATTTCCAGACTGTTCCGGAGCTTTTGGCCGGAATTCTGGTGATTGGAATATTTGCCGGAATCGGAGAAGAAATGTTCTTTCGGGGAGTGATTCAGCCCAAAATGCAATCCTATCTGAAGTCTTCTCATTGGGGAATTTGGGTGACGGCCATCATCTTTTCGGCGATTCACATCCAGTTTTACGGGTTTGTTCCCAGGGTATTTCTGGGAGCGCTGTTTGGCTACATGTACCATTACTCCGGCAGTCTGTGGTATCCGATTTTGGCGCATATCCTAAACAACAGTGTTACCGTTTTGATGGTGTATTTTGCCAACCAGGGCGTGATCGAATTCGATTTAGAGTCGACGGATACAGTTTCCTATCCTGCGGCGGCAATTGGACTTTTGCTTCTTATAGTTGGATTCCTTTACTTTAAAAAAGTCAACCAAAAAGCTCATGGAGAACTGGATCAGAGTTTTTGAAGATCAAAACCAAATTCGGGCTGAAATCGTCAAAGGCGTTCTCGAAGAGCGGGGAATTCCGGCTGTTGTCTTGAATAAGAAAGAAACTGTTTATCAGCTCCATGGGACGTATGAGGTGCTCGTTCCTCACGAAAAGGTCCTCGATGCCATGCAAATGATTCAGAATGAGATCACGTTTTAACATCAATAATTACAGTAATTTGGGTCAACGTGCGATCACTGCCTTAGTGGGAGGATTGATTGTCGTGCTGGGCTCTATTTACTCAGACTGGACCTACTTTCTGATCTTCGGGGTGATCTTGGCATTTTCTCAAATGGAGTTCTACAAACTTTCAGGCTTGGACGGAATGCTCCCGCTGAAGAGTTTTGGGACATTGCTCGGGCTGATGATTTTTGTATTGACCTTCATGGTCGAAAAGGAGAGGATGTCCCATGAATACCTGTTTTTGATTTTTCCGCTTTTGTCCCTGATCTTTTTCATCAAGCTGTATAAGAAGACGGATAAAAAGCCTTTTACAGGGGTAGCCTATACCTATTTGGGGATTGTGTATGTAGCAGTTCCGTTTTCTCTATTGAACCTGGCCGTATTTTCTGTGGATCAGATATATCATTTTGAAATCCTGATAGGGAGTTTACTGATTCTCTGGGCGAGTGACACTGGTGCATATTTTGCGGGGACTAAGTTTGGAAAGACAAAGCTGTTTGAGCGGGTGTCTCCCAAAAAATCCTGGGAAGGGTTTTTGGGAGGGGCATTTTCAGCCATAGGCGTTGCGTTTATTATTTCACAATATTTCCATGTGATTGCCGATTGGAAATGGCTGGTGATTGCCGGGATTATCATTATCGCAGGCACTTACGGGGATTTGATCGAGTCTCTTTTCAAGAGGTCAATAGAGATCAAAGATTCCGGCAAGGGACTCCCTGGACATGGGGGATTTATGGATCGTTTTGACGGATTGTTACTTTCGGCCCCATTTATTACGGCTTTTTTGAAAATCTTCTAATTCTGAGGCTGGCAGTATGAAAATCCTTTTAAGTTTGTATCGCATTTCGCTTTAATAAAAAAAACCCAATATGGCTTACATTGAACCGGCTCCGATTAAGGACAAAGAGAATCCTTTGGAGTCAATGATGGAAAGATTCAATATCGCTGCGCAAAAACTCGGGCTCTCCGATGAGGTGTATAACGTATTGAAAAATCCTGCCAAACAAGTAATCGTTTCCCTTCCCATTACCATGGACAATGGTAAAATCCAAGTTTTTGAAGGGATTCGGGTAATTCATTCCAATATTTTGGGGCCTGCCAAAGGCGGGATTCGATTCGCTCCGGATGTACATCTGGATGAGGTGAGAGCTCTGGCCGCTTGGATGACCTGGAAATGTGCCGTCGTTGACATCCCCTACGGTGGAGGTAAAGGTGGCGTTCGCTGCAATCCCAGAGAGATGTCCAAAGGGGAGATTGAGCGTCTGATGCGTGCCTATACCATGGCAATGATTGATGTATTTGGACCCGACAAAGATATTCCCGCTCCTGACATGGGGACAGGCCCTAGAGAAATGGCGTGGTTGATGGATGAGTATTCCAAAGCCCACGGAATGACCGTTCAGGCTGTTGTTACCGGTAAGCCATTGGTATTGGGTGGATCCTTGGGAAGAACCGAAGCTACAGGTCGTGGCGTAATGGTTTCTGCTTTGGCGGCCATGCAAAAATTGAAAATCAATCCTTTTCAGGCGACATGCGCCGTTCAGGGATTTGGTAACGTAGGAAGCTGGGCTGCTCAGCTTCTGGAAGAAAGAGGCTTGAAAATCGTTGCGATTTCAGACCATACCGGGGCCTTTTACAACGAAAAAGGAATCAATATCGAAGAAGCCATCAAGCACAAAGAGGCCAATAACGGTACCTTGGAAGGTTTTAAAGGGGGGGACCAAATGGAAAATCCGGGAGATTTGCTGACTTTGGATGTGGATGTGTTGGTGCCAGCTGCGATGGAAGATGTGATTACCGCTGCCAATGCGGATAAAATCCGAGCCAAACTGATTGTCGAAGGTGCCAACGGGCCTACCTCTGCCAAGGCTGATGCCATCATCAATGAAAAAGGCATTATGGCTGTTCCTGACATTCTAGCCAATGCAGGTGGAGTGACTGTTTC
>JAJLJS010000167.1:0-1148 GCA_033844545.1 Cyclobacteriaceae bacterium
TCTGGTCGTGATTCCAATACTTGGTTGACTTCAGCTTCTAACAGCAGATTCATTGAGAAAGGTGATTTCGTAAGAATCCAGAATATCGTATTGGGATATACTGTACCTACTGCGGCACTTCAGTCTGCATTCAACGGTGCAATCTCCAATGCCAGATTCTTTGCTCAAGTTCAGAATCCATTCACCTTCACCAGCTATTCAGGTTTGGATCCGGAATCTAACCAGTATTCCGGTCAGTTGAGCTTCGGTGTGGACTGGAACGTAGCTCCTGTGATCCGTACATACACTGTGGGTGTAAACGTTGGGTTCTAATTTTAAACTCCTAAACGAAGAATTAAAATGAATAAGTTTTCAATAAAAAATTTCAAACTCGTTGCAGCCGGAATGGCTTTGATGGGTGCGATCAGCTCCTGTGATGTCACTGAGTTGACTCCTGCAAACTTGATCCCGGATCAGGAGGCATTTGCCACTGCAGCCAGAGTAAACTCTGCCGTATTGGGTGTCTATGAATCCGCTCAGCGTGGGTTCTATCTTGGTGCAGTGCAAAGAGGTTATCCTTTTGGTGCGGCAAACGTGGAGCAAGGTGACTTGAGAGGTGAAGATATGTACAACGATCAGTTGTTCTACGAAATCACCTATGCGGGTACCTACAATCCAAATACCGCCAACAACAACGGGATGTGGATTTCCATTTACAGAATGGTAAACCGTGCCAACATTGTTTTGGAAAATCTGGAGACCGCTTTGGCGAATGGGGTAATCACCCAAGCTCAGCGTGACCAATACAGAGGTGAAATGTTGTTCTTGAGAGCTTTGGGTCACCACGAATTGTTGACTCACTTTGCAAGACCATACTCTGATGATCCTAGTGCACCAGGTGTTCCTTATAGAACATTTGCCATCAACGACGTTCCTAAGGTTCCTCAAGGGGAAGCTGTTGGCAGAGGTACTGTCGGGGAAGACTACGCGCAGCTTTTGACTGATTTGGATGAAGCTGAAACACTTCTTCCAACTGGCACAGCTCTTCGCGCAAACAAAGGTGCTGCCATTGCTTTGAAGTCCAGAGTGAAATTGCACATGGAGGATTGGGCTGGTGTGATTGCTGAGCATGCGAAGATCACAGGTTCCTATGCCATCACTCCTAACCC
>JAJLJS010000168.1:0-1695 GCA_033844545.1 Cyclobacteriaceae bacterium
ATTTGGAGATGCCTTGGACTTCGAAGCCAAGTTTCAGCGAATCGAGGTACTGTACAAAGAAATACTTCCGAGAAAAGGCTGGAATGCCTACGAACGGATCAGTGTAAAGTTTAAGAATCAAATTGTTTGTGAATAAAGCTAGGATATGGAAAACGACAAATTAATAGTAGGCTTGGACATCGGGACGACCAAGATCTGCGCCATTATCGGTCGAAAGAATGAATTCGGAAAACTGGAAGTGCTCGGAATGGGCAAGGCTGTGTCCGACGGCGTTGACAGAGGTATTGTGACCAATATCGAGAAGACTGTCAATGCAATTCAAAAGGCAGTGACTGACTGTGCCAACATGGCCGATGTGGACATTGCTGAGGTGATCGTCGGGATTGCCGGACAGCATATCCAAAGCAAAATCATGCATGGCAGCATCATGAGGCAGCCCACCGAGGAGGAAATCACCATCGAAGATGTGCAGCGGCTGTCTGCTGACATGCACAACATCGTGGTCCCTCCCGGCAACAGCATTATCCATGTCATGCCACAGGATTACACCGTCGATTACGAAGGTGGAATCAAGGATCCAGTGGGTATGGCAGGCACTAGGCTTGAGGCGGATTTCCATATCATCACCGCCCAGACCACTGCGATTCACAACATCAATAAATGCGTCAAGCGAGCCAATCTTTTTTCCAGTCAGCTAATCCTAGAGCCTCTGGCAAGTTCGCTTTCTGTCCTGAGCGATGAGGAAAAAGAAGCAGGAGTTTGCCTCGTGGATATCGGCGGTGGTACTACGGATATTGCCATTTTCTATGAAAACATCATCCGTCATACGGCGGTGATTCCATTGGGTGGAAATATCATCACCTCAGACATCAAGGAAGGCTGCATGCTGATGCAAAATCAGGCAGAATTGCTGAAAACCCGATTTGGCAAGGCTATCGCCAAAGAGGCTAATATCAATGAGATCGTTTCCATCCCAGGCTTAAGAGGTAGACCACCCAAGGAAATCTCGGTACATAACCTGGCTTGCATCATTGAAGCCAGAATGGAAGAAATCATCGAAATCGTGCAGAATGAGATCGTGCAAAGTGGCTTTTACAAGAAGCTCGCTGGAGGTATCGTCTTGACCGGTGGGGGATCACAGCTGCAAAACATCGCCCAGTTCTTTGAATACCAAACTGGCTTGGATACCCGGATCGGATATCCCAATGAGCATTTGGGTAAATCCGTCATCGAGGAAATCAAGAGCCCGATGTATGCCACCTCGGTTGGCCTGGTCTTGGCCGGGTTCAAATCTCTGGACAATAGGGAAGATGAATACAACCGAAGAAAGGCGAACTCTGGGCACAAACCCAAAATCATGCAGAAGCGGGAAATCATTGCCAATAATTTCTTCAAAAACATCAGTGACCGACTCAAGAATATGATCTCTGCCGATATCGGAGATGACGACAACTATAACTATAACAACTAGGGCTTATGATTGGGGAGATAATCAGCACTGCGGTTTATTTCCCTTTTGTTCCCTTTTCACCAAAAATCACAACCATACAATAAAAATTTTCACCAAACCTAAAATATGTCAGATAACATGAAAGATTACAGATTTGATCTCCCAAAGAATCAAAAGTCAATTATCAAAGTAATTGGCGTCGGTGGTGGCGGTAGCAATGCCGTGAATCACATGTACAGCCAAGG
>JAJLJS010000169.1:0-2950 GCA_033844545.1 Cyclobacteriaceae bacterium
AGCATAACTGATTTCTACAGGGACGTTTATGGGGATTTTATATGTTGCTTTTATTCCAAATACCAAGGCGACATCTTTCAAATCTCTCCAATCCGTAAAATTACCTTCAGAGTCAATTGAGGTTGGTTCATAGCGGTCAAATCCAAACCATCTACCTCTGGCCTGAAATGAAAAAACCTGGTTTTTTACTTGAAATGGCCGCTTTAAACCAAAGCCCCACCAGTATCCCTGCTTAAACCAGCCTGATTCACATAGGTCACATCCCAACATTTTATCCAATCCCACAGTAGCTAGACCTGAAAGCCCAATTCCTTTGATTAAAGGAAGTTCATACTCTCCATAAATTCCAATCGATTCATCCGTTGTATTCCAAATTTTATTGGTTACGAAAGTGAAATTAGTCCCAATACTAAATCCCTTTCTTATTTGGACTTTCTCTTGGGCAAAAACACCAAGAGATATCGTTAATGCACAAAGCAATAGGAATGTCTTTTTCATTATCCTAATTCAAATTGGCTACAAATCTACACACACTTAAATACCTTCAAATTACCCTAAATAGGGTATTTTGAAGGTATTTAACTTTGATCCGCTTTTTGTTTTTGCTTTACAAATCAAACAAAGTTCCGCTGGCTCCGGTCGGCTTGATTTTCAAATGTTTGTAGGCCAATTCCGTGGCCACTCTTCCTCGAGAAGTACGTTTCATGTAGCCCTCTTGAATCAAAAATGGCTCATACACTTCCTCGATGGTTTCGGCCTCTTCTCCACAGGCTGTAGCGATGGTGCCGAGACCCACAGGTCCCCCTTTGAATTTTTCGATGATGGTCAACAAAATGCGGTTATCCATTTCATCCAGGCCATTTTCATCCACATCCAGGGCATTCAAGGCAAACTTGGCAATGTCGAGAGTAATGGTCCCATCCCCTTTTACCTCTGCAAAATCTCTTGTCCGGCGAAGCAGCATATTGGCAATTCTTGGCGTCCCACGGCTTCTTCTGGCAATCTCATAAGCTGCGATTTCGTCAATAGGAGTCTGTAAAATACCTGCAGAGCGGCTGACGATGTCTGTCAATAATTTTGCATCATAATATTCCAATCTGGAATTGATCCCAAATCTTGCCCGAAGAGGAGAAGTCAACAATCCTGAGCGGGTAGTAGCTCCAATCAGTGTGAAAGGACTCAATGAAATCTGCACTGAACGGGCATTGGGTCCACTATCCAGCATGATATCGATCCGGAAATCCTCCATCGCAGAATACAGGTACTCCTCCACAATAGGATTCAGGCGGTGGATCTCATCGATAAAAAGTACATCCCCTTCTTCCAAATTGGTCAGCAAACCTGCCAAATCCGAGGGCTTATCCAGTACCGGTCCAGAAGTGATTTTGATCCCAGCCTGAAGTTCGTTGGCGATGATGTTAGAAAGGGTGGTTTTCCCTAAGCCGGGGGGGCCATGCAAAAGCACATGATCCAAGGGCTCATTCCGCTTTTTGGCCGCATGCACAAAGACCCGGAGATTTTCGACGATTTTGGCTTGACCGGTAAAATCTTCAAAGCTCAAAGGCCGCAAAGCCCGCTCAAATTCACGGTCTTTGGGACTTAAATTTTCCTCATCTCCTCTCAGGTAATCTTCTCTCATGGCAATAGGGATACGCACAAATATAAACAAAAGCCTCAGCTAGGAAGGCTAGAGAAATTCCCTAACTCATAATTTTTGGACTAAATTCGCCAGAAAATAATCCGGCATGAATTCCTCCACCTGGAAAAATCTGATCTACATTTTGGTGTTTTTGGCGATCGCATTTTTGGGATATAGCTTTTGGACCCAAAAACCCGAAAATACAAGTGAGGAAAAAGTCCTAGTGGAGCACGGAGGGATGAGCCATTCAGGAAAGGCATTCGAACGGGATTTTCAAGTGATTTATCTGGACCCATCAGGACGAGATTTTAAATCATCCATTGATTCCCTTGTCAGAAAAATTGAAAGTGTAGCAGATGCCAACTCCAGTTCTTCGGAAGTGGGAATGATGAACTACAATGACACCTTACTTTCGCCTTCCAAAGAACTGACCACCCTTTTGAATTCCGCTAAAAAGTGGGTTCAAAGTAGCGCAGGGGCATTTGAGGTCACTGATCATCCACTCAGAAATGCTTGGAGATTCAGTAGTTCAGGGGCCGAATTGATCGATACTTTGGGCATAGACAATACCCGCAAATGGGTAGGTTTTGGTAAAATAAACCTTACGGATACCCTGATCCTAAAGCCCTTTGAGGTCAAAGTTGACTTTTCAAAAATTATTTCCGGAGTCCTTTTAGACCAACTTGCTCAATTTTTGAGAAGTAAAGGGATTGAAAACTTTCACCTTAAGCATGGCCGTACAGAATTGGCTCAGGGACTAAACTCCAAAGGAGAGCTTTGGAAAACCCAAGTCAGCTACCTGGCTGATTCCACCGGAAAAACTACCACCGGTGAGTTGGCTCTTTTCAACCAATCCATCGTTCATGCCGGCAATCCTGAAGAATTTTATTGGAGAGATTCCACCAAGGTTTCTTTTACGCTGGACCCAAGAACCGGATTTCCGGTAGGACATGGACTATTGTCGGTGACTATCTTAGCAGAGGATGCGCAAACTGCCGATGCTTTGGCAGATCAACTGATGGTGATGGGAAGGATGGAAGCGCTCCGGCTGGATAGCGCTAGAGCAGATCTCCAAATGATCCTGATCTACTCCGAAAAAGGAGGGGAAATCCGTCAGCATATCAGTCCTGATCTAAGAAAATTCCTCTCTTTCCCCACAGACTTTTGATTAAAATGCAACATTATTGAATTTTTGTACCTTTGTTGCAGTTATAGGTCCAGTTCGTTCAGGGATCCAAGCAAAACTCCATGGGATTAAATTTTCTTTTACTCTTTCTGACCGCAATGGCAGCAGGCCTTTTGGTATTTTTT
>JAJLJS010000170.1:0-28192 GCA_033844545.1 Cyclobacteriaceae bacterium
CGCCACCACCAATTCTCCCCATTCCTCATCAGGAATTCCGACTACTCCGCAATCCTTGACTGTAGGATGCTTTCTGAGGATTTCCTCAATTTCCAAGGCTGAAATCTTGTATCCTCCGGATTTGATAATATCCACGGAGTCCCTTCCCAAAATGCGATAATAACCATCTTCAATGACGGCGATATCCCCGGTTTTAAACCAGCCGTCTTCGGTAAAGGACTTGGCAGTGGCCTCCGGTTTTCCCCAATATTCTTTGAAAACTGAGGGGCCTTTGATTTGAATTTCTCCGGGCTGAACCAAATCCACCGATTTATTTTGCTCATCGACCAGCCGGACCGAAACCTTGGGAAGAGGCTTGCCAATGTATCCTGCTTTCCGGGGACCTTCGTAAGGATTGCTGATAGCCATACCGATTTCAGTCATTCCGTAGCGTTCCAGGAGGTAGTGTCCGGAGATTTCCTTCCATTTTTGCATCACCGAAACCGGCAAGGCAGCAGAGCCGGAGACCATCAGGCGGAATTGCTTCATTGCTTTCCGCAATTGAGTTTGCTCCTCTTCTGAATAGGATTCAAATTCTGAAATCAGCTTGAAATAAATCGTCGGCACAGCCATAAAAACATTGACTTTTCCCTCTTGAAATACTTCAAAAACCTCTTTTGCGTTGAATGGGTGAAGAAATTGAACCGTAGCTCCAGACCAAAGTGCACAGGAGACGACATTGATAATGCCGTGGACATGATGGAGAGGTAGGAGGCAAATGGTGTGATCTATAGCGCTCCATTGCCAGGCTTCTACCAAGGTGGAAATCTGGGATTCGATATTGGCGTGAGTGGTCAAAACTCCTTTGGGAAGACTGGTCGTTCCCGAAGTGTATAAAATCATGGCTCCCCGTTCTTTGGAGATTTCGGGAAGGGAGGATTGAGGTTTGGAAGATTCCAGGTCACTCAAGCTGAGCATCCGGAGGCCCTTTTCCAAGGCATAGTCCTTTAGGATTTCTTCGTATTCCGGGCCAAGAATCAGGAATTCTGCCTGAGTATCTTCCAAGACATAGGTCAAAGAAGGCAGGGGGTAAGTGATGCAAAGCGGCACAGCGATACCCCCGGCTTTCCAGATTCCCCATTGGATTTTGACGTAGTCAAAGCCAGGGTTGACCATAAAAGCCACTCGACTTTGGTTCAAGTCTTCTTTTCCCTGCAAAAGGATTTGGGCAACTTGATGGGATTGTTCGGTAAGTTGTTGGTAGGTAAAGCCTCCTGAAGGGTCTAGAATGGCTGTTTTGTCAGGAAGGGAATGAGCTTGGGTAAATAGGTTGAGCATTTTGGGTAATTTTTTGAAATATAACCAATGAGGCTCACCAAAAAAAAGCCTTCCGATGAGGAAGGTCTTCAATAAGTTTATACTTGATCCGTAATCAGGATTGCATGTTCCTGATTGACTTTCCCGGCAGGAATGCTGGGGTCTTTGGCGATCAGCCGTTGAACCATATCTTTTTTCTCATCCCCAGTGATGACCCAAAGGATTTCTTTGGCTCTGTTGATCAGAGGATATGTCAAGGTCATTCGGTTTCTTCCTTGGTAGGGACCAAAGGTCATGGCTACGTCTTTGTCTACTATTTCGCACACTTGATCTCCTGGGATCAAAGATGCGGTATGTCCGTCAGCTCCCAGGCCCAAATGCACCAAATCCAGGACTCCGTCTCCGGTGATCGTTCGGATGTTTTCTGCGTAATCTTCGCAAGCCTGACTGAGGTTCTCTGCAGTCACCATCATGGGGAAGATATTCACCTTGGTGATGATCCCGGAACCCTCCAGAGTTTTGAATAATTGGGTAAGGTTTCTGTCGGCATGCCCATCAGGAGCTTCCCGTTCATCCACTTGAAAAATATTCACCCTTGTCCAGGGTAAAGAAGCATTAGCCAGGAGTTTTAGCATTTCCCAGGGAGTTTTTCCTCCGCTGACTGCCATGGAAAAGGATCCTTTTTCCTTGATCGTTTCCTTAATTTTTTGTTCTAAATAATTGGCAGCACTTTGGGCTACCTGCACAGCATTCGGGTGAGTATCTATGTTCACGATTTGGTGTTTTTTACTACTGGATTATTCCATCCACCGGGAGGAATGATTAATTCATCCACGTTTTCTGGTCCCCAGGTTCCGGGTTTATAGTCAAATACAGGACAATCAGATGCCAAATAATCGTCAATAATTTTCCATGCATCTTCAACGTAATCCTGACGCGCAAATTGCGTAGGATCACCGGCCATGGCATCGGTCAATACTCGCTCATAGGCATCCTTTTCGTTGGGAAACGGAGTCGGATTCCCTTGCACTTCCGACATCACGGATTGCATATCCTCCTCTGGAGCCATAATTAACATTCCAAAAGCCACAATCACATCGGGACTTATGCGAAAGCGGATATAATTAGCTTCAGTGGCAATGGAAGCGTATGCAGAGGGTAAATGTCTAAATCTAACCACGATCTCCGTGCAGGTGACCGGTAGGTTTTTTCCGGCCCGGATGTAAAAAGGTACTCCTTCCCACCTAGGTGAGTTGATATGCAGTCTGATTGCGGCGAAGGTCTCCGTCTTGGAGTTTTCTTTTACGGCTTTCTCCTCCAAATATCCTTTGTACTGTCCTTTGACGACGTCTTGCCCTCGCAAAGGCGCTATGGCCTGCAGAACTTTTACTTTTTCATCCCGGATTGACTCGGAATCGAGAGCTTTGGGAGGTTCCATGGTCAAATTGCAAAGAATCTGAAAAAGGTGGTTTTGAACCACGTCCCGGATGGCCCCCGTCACGTCATAGAATGCTCCCCGACCCTGAATCCCAAAATCCTCTGCCATGGTGATCTGCATGGACTCGATATGGTCTTTGTTCCAAATCGGCTCAAAAAGCGAATTCACAAATCTGAAAAAAGTCAGGTTGTTGACGGGTCTCTTTCCTAAATAGTGGTCGATTCTGTAGATCGAACTTTCAGAAAATTTGGAAAGAAGGACTTTGTTCAGTTCTCGGGCAGAGTTAAAATCTGTTCCAAATGGCTTTTCGACAATTACCCTAGCGCCTTTGGCACAGCCCGAAAGGTCCAATTGTTCGATGATTTTGGAGAATAATACCGGAGGAATTGCCAGGTAATGCGTGGGATTTTTTGCATCGCCCAAAGCTTTTCGGATTCTGGCGAAAGTTTCCGGATCTGTGTAATCTCCACCGACAAACTGGAGGTGTTCGCAAAATTTTTCAAAAGTGGCCTCGTCGTATTTTCCGTGTTGTTGAATACTCTGACGAGCTCTTTCCTGAAGTTTTTCCAAATCATAATCTCCACGTGCGACGCCAATGATCGGAACGGAGAGATTTCCTCTCTTGATCATCATGTTCAGTGCAGGAAAGATTTTCTTGAAGGCTAGATCACCGGTGGCACCATAAAATACCAAGGCATCTGATTTTACTTGAGCCATAATGCAGGGTTGAATGCAAATTTGTAGACAGTATGTGCTGTCCGTAGTGAAATGGAGACGTTAATATTTATAGGATTTCTCCCAGAGTCTGAAACCTCCCGTAAAGGCATTTTTGTTCGATCCCAAGCGACAATTTTCAGGGATTTCCTCCAAAAGTTTGGAATTGCCGCCTCCTAGGACTATTTCATCGGGCTGAAAGCAATGGCGAAAGTGCTCAATGGTTTTGTACACCATTTCTTTCCATTTGCGTTTGCCCAGTTTTTTCATTGCAGCATTGCCGACATGGGTTTCGAAGGTTCCCAATTTGAAGGGGAGATGACCACCCTCCAGCGGGAGGATTAAGTCTTCGTAAACCATAGCGGTACCCAAGCCTGTTCCAAAGCCCATGAAGAGGAGTTTTCCGCCCTCATAACTTCCAAGCGCTTGCATGGCGGCATCATTGATGATTTTTACAGGACAGCCAAAAGCTTTTTGGAAATCAAATCCTTTCCAACCGTTTCCCATATTTACCGGGTCGGCAATGATTTCTCCATGCTTGACTACTCCGGGAAAACCAATGGTAATCACTTCATAAGACCAGTCTTTAGCAGCCTCTTTGACCAGAGGCACTAAATCTTCGGGTTTAAAGTCACTTCCAGAAGGGATTTTGATTCTTTCGGGCTGATTGGTTGCCAAGATTTTAATGTTGGATCCTCCTATGTCGATGACTAAAACGTTCATTTAAATTGATTTCTGGTGTAAGGGTAACAATTCAAAATTAGAAGCAATCACCCATTTTTTGTAATTATTCAGAATTTTTTATCAATGGGTTCGGGCAAAAACTTGAAATTCAATATTTATTCCATTTCTGTCTTAATGAATTAAAATAATATTCTATGATTTGAGAATTTTCAATGAAAAGGAATTGAAGGGAAGTTTGGTTCAATAAAAATGGCGGAGACTATTCTCCGCCATCGGGTGATTTTCAAAAAATAGGGAATGGATTTTTAGGAAGCAGAACTATACTGTAGGGAACTGTTGCCATTTGCCTTTCCAGAAACTTTCTTTTCCAGAAAGTAATAATTTTCTGAGTTTTGTACATTTTTTAGCTCATCTACGCGAGTGGCTTTAAAACCAATCAATTCAATGAGCCTTCTAACGCGGATAGTTTCCGGAACATCCTCTCCATGAAATTGTGTCTCCTTGATTTTTCCCAATCTATCGTTGAGAGGATATTCGATTCCCAGGTTATTGAATGCGCTGAATACAATAGCCTTAGGCGCTGCCTTTTGAATCAAATAGGTACTTCTGCCTTCCAGTCGCTTGTCCGGATTGGTGGGAGTACAGTCAATGATAAGCTTGCCCTCGGTGTCCGAGTTTTTCAAAGCGATCCAGATTTCAGGCAAGGAACCCATATCTCCGCAGATAAAGAGGATTTCTCCTTGAATAATTGCTGATTCATAGGGACAAATCCGATGGTGCAGCCGATTTAGCATTTTCCATTCTTCCTCCTCGGTATCAAATTCAGGACTTACTCCAAAGACCACACTGATTCCGGCATGAATGTATTTTTTTCCTAAAGTCTTGGCGAGAGATGTCCCGCCTAAAATTCCAAGCTTCATATTTCACACAGATTTTAAGGGTGAATGAGTTTAAGTGAACTAGACCCAAATGATCCGCTAGTTCCACATAAACCATTGAAAACTAGGACAAATGATTCAATTGTCAAAATAAAATTTTGAAAAAAAATAAAAAACAATATATTATTCAATAAACTTCGTTTGAAATTCAAATTATAGGACTTGAAATTCAGGGCTCAGATTTTTGAAAATCTCAGTTCAAGGGATTTTTTTCAACAAGGCATTGAAAAGAGAGGTTAAGTATTTGCCAAAGTGCCTCTAATTTAGAGAATGATGACGCCAGACTTACTTGTTTTTAATGCCAAAGGAATCTATTGTCCCATCGCCCAGGTCTATGTCGACCCTTGGAAGCCAGTGGACAAGGCGATCATTACTCATGGACATTCCGACCATGCCCGATGGGGACATCAAAAATACCTCACTCATCATTCGAATATTCCGATTCTGCGTCACCGACTTGGTGATATCCAGGTTCAGGGAGTGGAATGGGGTCAAAAGTTCACGATCAATGGTGTCACATTTTCCCTTCATCCTGCTGGACATATCATTGGATCCTCCCAAGTTAGGGTTGAATACAAGGGTGAGGTTTGGGTTTTTACAGGGGATTATAAAAATGAACCCGATGAAATATGTACTCCCTATGAATCTATACGCTGCCATACGATGATTACCGAATGCACCTTTGGTATCCCTGCATTTAAATGGAAGCCGCAGCAACAGGTTTTTGAGGAAATCAATCTCTGGTGGGAGAAAAATAGGGAAGAGGGGAAAACGGCTGTTTTGTTTGCCTATACCTTGGGGAAAGCACAACGCCTGCTCAAATTGATAGATGCATCCATCGGCCCGATTTTCACCCATGGAGCGGTAGAAAATATGACTGAAGTGTTAAGACCTCTGGTGGATCTACCGTCCACCCAATTGATTACCCGGGAAACTCCCCACAAAGCCCTTCAGGGTGCTTTGGTGATTGCCCCGCCCTCTGCACATGGCACGCCTTGGATGCGGAAGCTGGTTCCCTACGAAACTGGGACTTGCAGTGGATGGATGGCTTTTCGAGGCGCTAGGGCTAGAAGGTCCACAGATCGGGGATTTGTATTATCGGATCATTGTGATTGGCAGGGATTGTTGTACAGTATCCAGGCTTCAGGAGCTCATAGGGTTATTTGCACTCATGGATACACGGATATTTTCAGCAGGTATTTGAGGGAAATCGGCTATGAGGCCAGTGTGGAAAATACAGCATACGAGGGTGAGGTAGAGGATAGCTCCTCCAAGGAAGCCAAAGAAAGCCTATGAAAAGTTTTGCCAGACTCATCGAGCAACTCGACACAACCACTAAAACCAATCAGAAGGTGGCTGCGTTGGCGGCTTATCTCGAAAAAGTCTCTGAGCAGGACCGCTTATGGACCATTGCGATTCTTTCCCATCGAAGGCCTCCCAGACCGGTGAATACCACGCTATTGAGAGAATATGCGGCGGAACTGGCATCTATTCCGCTTTGGCTTTTTGAAGAAAGCTACCATATCGTCGGAGACTTGGCGGAATCCATTGCCTTGATAGTTCCCAATGACCAGTACCGCTTAGAAAAAGGTCTGGGACAAGTTTTGGAGGAATTGATTGAACTGAAATCCAAATCCGAACAAGAGAAAAAGACCTATGTGCAGGGCATGTGGATGCAGCTGGATTACTATTCCCGCTTTGTATTTACCAAACTATTAACCGGAGGATTTCGGATCGGTATCAGCCAAAAATTAATGACGAAGGCACTTTCGAAGATTTCCCAGGTTTCGGAAGATGAACTGGCCTATCGACTGATGGGAGAGTGGAGTCCTCAAAAAACAACTTACCAAGAGCTTTTATTCGGTGAAAATGAGCAGGCCTCAGTATCCAAACCTTATCCCTTTTATCTCGCTTATGGACTGGAAACCGAACCATCGGAATTGGGAGATGCTCAGGACTGGTCTATTGAACATAAGTGGGACGGGATAAGAGGACAGGTCATTTGTCGCAAAGGGGAGCTTTTTATCTGGACCCGTGGAGAGGAGTTGGTAACGGATAAATACCCCGAAATTGCAGAATTAGGAGCTTTTCTTACGGAGGGTACGGTGATGGACGGAGAGATTTTAGCCTTCATTTCCGGTGAAATAGGCCAGTTTAACGAGCTACAAACCCGAATTGGAAGAAAAGTTCTGAGCAAAAGCGTGCTCAAAAAAGTCCCGGTGATTTTCAAAGCATATGATCTTTTGGAATTTCAGGGAAAAGATATCCGCACTGCAGCCTATTCCGAACGAAGGCTTCGGTTGGAAAATCTGGTTCAAAATCTGGCTCACCCCAATTTGCATTTATCTGAGCGGATAGAGATCAAAAACTGGGAACAAGCCGTCCGAGAGCGTGAATTGGCCAGGGAAAAACGAAGTGAAGGTCTGATGCTGAAAAAGAATTCCGCTTCCTATCTGGTAGGAAGGAAAAAGGGAGATTGGTGGAAATGGAAAATTGACCCCTTAACTATAGATGCGGTGCTGACATATGCCATGCGAGGCCATGGACGCAGAACCAATCTTTTCACTGATTATACTTTTGGACTTTGGGAAACAAAAGAAGATGGAACACAAGAGTTAGTGACTTTTGCCAAAGCCTATTCTGGATTGACCGATCAAGAATTTGCCCAGGTGGACGCCATCATCAAACAAACTACTAGGGAGCGATTCGGTCCTGTCAGAAGTGTAGAGCCAACTTTGGTGTTTGAATTGGCTTTTGAGGGAATTTCCTTTTCCAATCGGCATAAGAGTGGAGTAGCGGTTCGGTTTCCGAGAATTGTCCGCTGGAGAAAAGACAAAAAGATTGAGGATGCCAATACGCTGGATGATTTAAAGACTTTGATTCCGAAATAATGCGGGATTACTTCCCGATGCAAAACTTCGAAAAGATATTCGCCAGCAAGTCATCTGTAGTCACTTCTCCCGTGATTTCCCCTAGGTAATGCAGAGATCTTCGGATATCCATCGCCAGAAAATCATTCGTCACTTTCTGATCCAAACCGGATAGGACATCCAGCAGAGATTCCCTGGTTTTGGTCAGGCTATCGTAGTGGCGCACGTTGGTCACAATGGTATTTCCGGTCCGGAATTTATCCAAATTGACCAACTCAAGAATCCGGGCTTTGAGGCCTTCCAGGTTTTCTTTTTTCCCTGCTGAGATAAAAATTGTGTCCGGATGTTTTTCTTTTAACTCACTGATAATATTATCCTTAGCCTTATCTGTTTTATTGGCCACTTTCAGAAAAGGCACGCCCAGATTTTCCAGTTTATTGATGTCCCGGTTGATTTCCAGCAAGTCTGTATCACTTAGGTCAAAGAGGTACAGAATCAGGGAAGCAGTCTTCATTTTCTCTTGAGTCCGACTTACGCCTATGGCCTCGATGGTGTCAGTGGTTTCTCGCAAACCGGCAGTATCTATAAACCGGAAGATCACTCCTCCAATACTGATTTCATCTTCGATAAAGTCCCGGGTTGTCCCGGCGATATCGGAAACGATCGCTTTTTCCTCATTGAGTAAGGCATTTAGCAAGGTGGATTTGCCGGCATTGGGCTTTCCGGCGATCACGGTTGGCACTCCGTTTTTGATCACATTTCCCAAATCGAAACTGAGAATCAATTCTTCCACAATTCTCAAAATCCTTTCCACCAACAAGCGCAAATCATCCCGACTGGCAAATTCCACATCTTCTTCCACGAAGTCGAGTTCCAACTCAATCATGGAAGCAAAGTGAATCAGTTGATTTCTTAATTCCTGGATTTCGGAAGAAAACCCGCCCCGCATCTGATTCAGTGCGGCTTGGTGACTGGTTTCCGAGTCGGCATGGATCAAATCTGCCACTGCCTCTGCCTGAGCCAGATCAAATTGTCCATTTAAAAAGGCCCTTTGGGTAAATTCTCCGGGCTTGGCCAGGCGAATTCCTTTACGGACAAAGAGTTTGAGGACTTGATTGATGATGTACGAAGAGCCGTGGGTGGATATTTCCACCACATTTTCCTTGGTAAAAGATTTTGGGGCCTTGAAAATCGAAACTAAAACCTCGTCAATGATTTTTTCTCCATCTCTGATGGTACCGAAATGGATGGTATGGGAAGGCTGATTTTCAAGATTTTTTCCAAAAAAGACCTCATTGGTAGCCTTTATCGCATCTTTTCCCGAAAGTCTAAGGACCGCGATGGCGCCAACTCCCTGAGGAGTGGCTAAAGCGATGATGGTATCATCCCGCTCGGAGAGATTGAAACTCATGGTTTTATTCGAAAGGCTTTTTCCAGTAATTCATCCAAACCAGCTAAAAACTGTTCGGGTTGGCGATATCCGGGCAATTGGGCAATATTCTGAAGCTTGGGTTCAATGATCACAAAGTTGGGATAGGAATTTACCCGCATGGCAGCGGCCATTTGTGCTTCATTGTAGGTGCGTCCCATAAATTCAAAAGTCCGACTGGTATCCTCCGCGTTCATCTTCACGGCATAGAAGTTTTGATTGATATAGTCTACCACCTTCGGGTCGGTGAACGTTTCTTTGTCCATTTTCTTGCACCAACCACACCAGTCTGTATACACATCCACGAGAATCATTTTTGGGTTTTTCGTATTCAGCGCAACTGCCTCCTCAAATTTCATCCAATTGATCTGAGCTTGAGCCACCACACTCCAGGTTAAACCCAAGAAAAAGAGGGCGATATATTTCATTTTTTTCATGTTCAAATTCCTAACGGATTACTCTCTTTGGGAGTTCCTTTAAGCCAAGATGGTCTTTTCCCTTTAATCAAAGCGCTTGCCAAGAAAAATACCCCGGCCACCGTCACCATCATTCCGGCGATGGAGCTATCCATCCAAAAAGCAAGGTAATAGCCCAAAACTGAAATCAAAACTGAGAGAACAGCAGTAAGCTTGAGTAAGGAATTCAGGCTTTTCGTCCACAAAAAAGCCGTGGCAGGCGGGACAGCCAAAAGGGCCACGACCAAGATAGCACCTACAGATTCAAAACTGCTGACAGTGGTGTAGGAGACCATACTCATTAAAGCTAGGTTAACTCCTTTGGTCGGAATCCCCATTACTGAGCTAAATCCTTCATCGAAGCTAGTCAGTACCAACTCCTTAAATAACAGATAAATAAAGGTTCCCACAAACAGTAAATTCAATCCGGCTAACCAGGTAATTCTTGGTCCTAAATCCAGACCGCTTTTGGTGATCCATAAGTCGATCGGAAGATAGGCAATCTCCCCATAAAGTACGCATTCCTGATCCAAATCGACTTTGTAGGCAAACAGGTTGATGAGGATAATCCCGATAGCAAATAGGAGGGTGAAGGTGATTCCGATAGAGGCATCCAGCTGAACTTTTGCCTTTTTTCGGAGCCCTTCGATCATCAAAGTCGCTAAGATGCCAAGAAGACCCGCTCCGATGATCACTTCCAGGCTTCTTTGGCTTCCTGAGACAAAGAAGCCAATCACGATCCCGGGCAATACTGCATGAGAAATGGCATCGCCTGTCATGGACATTTTGCGGAGCATCATAAATACCCCTAAAAATCCACAGGAAATGGCAATCATAGTTCCTGTGAGGATAATTAAAAAAGCATTGCTATCGAAGGTCATTTTTTTCTCGGGGAATGGTTTCTTGATGGGGATCCAAAGTCGGGAAGTTGAGTCGCTTCTCCAGCAACTCTTCCAATTCAGGAGTGAGTAAATGCTCCATTTGTTCTGCCGATTCGTGCACGTGATCCGGGGCGATTTTCAGGGACTCATTGAGGTAAAGTTCCCAAAGTCTATGAAGTCTTACTATCCGCATCGCCTCGGTGATTCCAGATTCAGTAAGTCTTATAATCAATTGATTTTTAGTGATGTAATTTTCTCTTCCTAAATCGATGATTGATTGGTCGATTTCCTTCTTGTGGTAAGGGTAAAGCTCATAGATTTTATCAATGGTCAAGCTTTGACTTCCTTCTTCCAGGGCCTTGTAAAGTGATTTTAAAAGGTGATCCCGATGCGTTTTTTTCAGGTAATTTTTTCGTTTGAGATACCTGAAAATGATTCCGCTCTTTGGAGATATCAAAAATGAGATTAAGGCAAACATGGAGAGAAAAACCACGACCCAGGGTCCAGTAGGCATTTGAGGAATGACAAATGAAATGTATGTGCCCAAGATGCCGGACAAAATCGAAAACAAAGCTGCCAGAATCAATAGGGAATTCAATCGATCCGTCCAGAATCTTGCCGCTGCTCCCGGCGTAATCAACAAGGCCGCCATCAAGACCACTCCGATTGCCTGAATTCCGATCACCACGGCCAGGATCATCAACACATTGAACAAAAACCGGATGGCATCCATCGGAAAACCAATCGCTCTACCGAATGCCGGATCAAAAACCATCAGCCTGAATTCCTTGAGGAAAACAGTTAAAATCACAATAATGGTCAGAGAAAGTCCTCCGTAGATCATCAAATCGAATTCTGAAATCCCAATGGCATTCCCGAAAATGAAGGAGTTCAATCCGGCGATTTCAGGATTTCCGGATTTTTGTAGTGCAGTAAGCATTACAATTCCAATTCCGAAAAACACCGAAAGGATCGTCGCTATAATGGAATCTTCGGAAAGTTTGGTGTTCTTTTTTAGCCAGGAACTCAGAAAAGTAGCGATTCCACCGGCCAAAAAAGCCCCTGTGACGATGTAGAAAGGATTTTTTTCTCCTGCCAAAATAAATCCAAGGCAAATCCCCGGAAGGACCGAATGGGAAATCGCGTCTCCTAACAAGGCCTTTTTATCCAAGAAGGAAAATGTGCCTACATAAGCGGAACCTATACCCAGTAAGGTAATTCCGATAACCACCCAAGCTACAGCCGGATCCTGAAAGGTGAAGAAGTATACAAAATCCTCCATATCAGCTTTTGAGTGGATTAAAGTCTTTCTTACTGATCAAATCAGTGACCTTGGTCAACAGGTTGAGCTTTCCTCCGTAGGTTTTTCGTAGGAGATCTTCTGTCACCACTTCGCTTTTAGGGCCCGAAGCTACCAAGTGAAGATTGAGCATAATTACCCAATCGAAGAAATTCATAGCAGAATGAATGTCGTGATGGACCACCAATACGGATTTTCCAGAGCTGGTCATGTCTCGTAACAATTGGAAGATGGCAGTTTCCGTAGCCATATCGACCCCGGCAAAAGGTTCGTCCATCAGATATAAATCCGCTTGCTGTGCCAATGCCCGGGCAATAAACACCCGTTGCTGTTGCCCACCGGACAATTCTGAAATCTGTCGGTTGACAAATCCTGTCATTCCCACTTGTTCCAAAGATTCCATGGCCAGGTCTTTTTCTTTTTTCCCGGGCCGTTTAAAAAGGCCCAATTTTCCATAAGTGCCCATCAGGACTACATCGAGCACCGAAGCGGGAAAATTCCAATCCACAGATTCCCGTTGGGGAACGTAAGAGATCCGGGATCGGACATCGTTGATCGGCTTGTCAAAGATTTTCACGAATCCGGAAGTAGGAGGGATCAAGCCCATAATTGCCTTGATCAAAGTAGATTTTCCGGCACCATTTGGACCCAAGATGCCGATCAATTTTCCGGCAGGTAGACTGAAGTCCACATTCCAAAGAACGGGAGTTTGGTCATAGCTAACTGTTAAATCGTGGATTTCCAAAACTGGATTTTCTACTTGAGTAATCATGGCAATAAGTTTTCGTAAATGGTTTGTAGGTTGGTTTGAAACATGCCGATATAAGTCCCTGCTGGGGTATCGGGTGCATCGAGACTATCTGTGAAAAGAGGTCCGGCAAGGTTTACCTGTTGATTTCGTTCGGCAGCTGCATTCGCCACTGCTTTGATGGCCTTGGGTGAAATGGTTTGCTCCGCAAATATGGCTTTGACCTGGTGTTCCTGAATAATTTTGACCAGCTCTGTCAAATCCCTCAAACCCGGTTCACTCAGGGTAGAAAGTCCCTGCAGGGAATAGACTTGGATTCCGTAAGATTTTCCAAAGTAGGCAAAAGCATCATGGGCAGTGACTAATACCTGATTTTTTGACTTCAATTCATTGACTTTGGTTTGAGCCATAAGGTCCAATTGCTCAAGTTTTTGGAGGTAATTTTTTGAATTTGATTTAAGTACTGACTCCCATTCAGGTTTCCATTTTTGGATTTCTTCTCCTCCGTATTCAAGAGCTTTTGACCAGAGTTTGACATCAAACCAAACATGCGGATCTACGCTATGCGCTTCAGGTCCGGATCGAATGAGTAGCTCTTTGGGAATACCTTGGGATACATTGATTAAATCTTGACTTATGGCCAATTTTTCGAATATCTCTGTCATTTTTCCTTCGAGATAAAGCCCGTGGTAGATCACCAAATCCGCTTCAGTAAGTAAATCAAGATCCCTGACCGAGGCTTTATAAAGATGGGGGTCTACTCCTGCGGGCATGAGTGATTTCACCTCAGCCAGGTCTCCCACCAAATTCCTGATTCCATCTGCCAAGATGCTGGTAGTGGCTACTATCAGTGGTTTGGTCCTCTTTTCTTTCTCGGTGGATCTACATCCCATGAGGAGGAAAATCAGGGTAAATCCAAAAATTATAGTCCTCCTGTTCATGATTGAATGACCAAAATGTTGCTTGCCACGTCCTTGGACATGAAAATGGTTTTCTTCTGATCGACCAGGATTTCCACTGACCCATCAAATTCCACTTTGTCCAGAATTTTGATCCGGGCACCAATGTAAGCTCCCACTTTGTCCAAGTATCTCAGAAATGCTGCGGAACTGTCCTCTACTGCTACAATTTGTCCTGTCTGGTTGATCTCCATTTCGTTGATTTGGACTCTTGGTCTGGATCGGACATCTCCAAACTCGTCAGGGATCGGATCTCCATGCGGATCAAATTTGGGATAATTCAGATAGGCATCCAGTCTTTGGATTAACAGGGAAGAGTGGATGTGTTCCAATTGCTCTGCTACTTCATGCACTTCATCCCAGGCAAAATTTAATTTTTCCACCAGAAATACCTCCCATAGCCGGTGTTTGCGGATCGTCTGGAGCGCATACCTTTTTCCGATTTCTGTGATTTGAAGTCCATAATATTTCCGGTATTCGATCACCTCTTTTTCCCCCAGTTTCCGCAGCATATCACTGACTGAGGCGGGTTTGTTCTTCATCTCTGATGCGATATCATTGGTCGATACACTTTTCTTTCCTCCTTCGGATAGGTGATAGATGGCTTTCAGATAATTCTCTTCTGCGATTGTCAATTCCATGGTATTGATTAATGATAAGCCAAATATAAAAAATATATTAGATAACCCTAAAAATAAATTTCATTTGACCTAAAACAGATGTGGAAAACCTCCAATTTAATGTTTTTTTGACTTTAGGTATGGCTAAAAATAAAGGTAGACTAGCCATAAAAATGGTTTAAAATACTGTAATACACTAGTTTAATGAAGAGGTTTGCAGCAGTTTAGGGTCTGATTTTTCTGAAATACCCAGTTTCCAATTTGGAAAAATGGGTGTCCAAAAAGGGCAAAAGGTGGATAACTGTGAATACTTTTCCACTTTGAATACCAAAAAACAGAGGGATTATCGAAGGAGTTTTAGGATAGCTTCCTGAAACTGAAGCTTTTCACTTTTCCACAAGACTTCCTCCGGTACGGGTGTGGAAAAGAAAGTTCGGCTCATCGCCTGTTGAAAAGTGGGGATGGCCTGGTCGAGCTTGGTGAAATCAATCCCAAAGCCTCCTTGAAATGGATTCAGAAATGCCTCCCAAATGGGATTGGGTGTATGTAAAATCGGGATCCCTAAGGCTGCACATTCAAAAAGCTTGGTAGGGTATTTTTCTTTGATGGCTGGATGAAGGAAATAAGGCGCCAAGACAAAATCCGAACTCCGGATAGCAGAGAGGATGGCCTCATGAGCAATTGGTTCGTTGCCTATTGAAAGCTTAACTCCTGGTATACGTTTTTGGAATTCCGATAGCTGATCCAGGAATTCCGGCAAAGGCACATGACCCAAAATCAAAAGTTCACTTTCAGGAAATGCTTCCCGGATTCGAGAAAACCAGTCAATACCCTCCCGGATTCCATAGGCTGGAGTCAGTGTACCTGTTAGGCAAAATTTGAATTTGGTATGGTTTAGAAAAGACTTCGGCACTGTAGGGATAATATCTCCCTGAAACTTGTTTTCCAGAACCAAAAATGGCTTTTTATCAGGCATTTCCTGGGCATAACACCTTTCTGCCAACAGGTATAGGTCTATTCCAGTCAAAGATTCGGCTTTTTGGATCAGCGATATTCTTTTCTGTATTTGACTCGGAGTAAGATTTGGATTCAGGTCAAGATTGGCGATGTAATTTTCCTGGACATCGTAAACTAATCTGTAATGAAAAACCTTTTTAAACCAGGTGGCCATAAACAGATATTCATAGGTACAGCAAATGAGTATTTTGGGTCGGACAAAGATTAAATACCTAAAAAACCTCCATTGGGCAAGGATCCTATCCCATCGGGAATGGTAATCTCTCATAGCCAAAAAGAATCGGAATTGGGAGGTTGATTTGGGCTTTTTAGAAGAAAAGCCTATGATGTTAAGGCGGTATTTATTTGTTTCGCCAAGCGAAAGGGCCAGCTTTTCGTAGGCACGGGTATCCCTGATCGGTTTGAGTGTAGAAGCGATCAACACCGGGATTTTCTTTGCCTTTAAAAGACTCATTAACGAAACTAAAATAAAATAATGGAACTCAGAACCATCATCGAAAAAGCTTGGGAGAACCGAGAATTACTGAAAGAGAAAGAAACGGAGATTGCGGTAAAGACAATTATTGCGGATTTGGATTTAGGAAAAATCAGAGTGGCAGAGCCTACTGAGGACGGATCATGGAAGGTCAATGATTGGGTCAAGAAGGCAGTGATCCTTTATTTTCCAATTCAAAAAATGCAAACCATCGAGGTGGGACCATTTGAGTTTCACGATAAGATGGCGCTAAAAACCAATTATGCTAAGCAAGGTGTCCGAGTGGTTCCTCATGCTGTGGCACGCTATGGGGCTTACCTGGCCTCTGGGGTAGTCATGATGCCAAGTTATGTTAATATCGGGGCGTACGTGGACAGTGGCACGATGGTTGATACTTGGGCCACCGTCGGTTCCTGTGCGCAGATCGGCAAAAATGTTCATTTGAGTGGTGGAGTAGGGATCGGTGGGGTTTTGGAGCCTGTACAAGCAGCACCCGTGATTGTGGAAGATGGAGCTTTTATCGGTTCTCGTGCCATCATTGTAGAAGGGGTAAGAATCGGAAAAGAGGCTGTGATCGGAGCGGGAGTGACCTTGACGGCCAGTTCAAAAATTATTGATGTGACTGGTGGTGATCCTGTAGAATACAAAGGATATGTGCCTCCAAGGTCAGTGGTTATCCCGGGTTCTATATCCAAAAAATTCCCATCTGGAACTTTCCAAGTGCCATGTGCCTTAATTATTGGGCAAAGAAAGGCTTCTACCGATCTCAAGACATCGCTCAATGATGCGCTCAGGGAAAATAACGTAGCAGTCTAAACCAACTAGTATGAAATATTGGAGTAAAATAATTCTAGTCCCGGTTATTGCCGGGACTTTGCTTTCCTGTTCCGAACAAAAAAGTGATCCTGCTGATCGGTATTTTGAATCCGGACAATATGAGCTGGCTGTTCAGACTTACACGGAAAATCTTAAAAACAACCCAACGGATGTCAAAATCCTCTACAATAGGGGAAGAGCCTATCAAGAGATGGGAGAATATCCTAAAGCTCAGGCAGATTTCGAAAGTGCCCTAGCCCAAAATCCCAATAATTTTCAGGTGTTGTTGAGTTTGGCCAATGTTCAAATTCAGCAAAAGAATTATGCTTCGGCATTACTGTATGCTTCCAAAGCGGAAGAAATTCCAGGTGCACCGGCTATGGCTCCATTTTTAAAAGGCAGAGCCTTGCATCATATGGGAATGACCGAAGAAGCGCTCAAAGCTTATGGCAATGCCATACAATTGGATGATGAATTTGGGCAGGCCTATTTTAATAGAGGACTTTTGAAAGTTGCAATGGAAATGAAAAAACAAGCCTGTGAGGATTTCAAACTTGCCTCAGTCTTAGAATACCCCGGAGCACAGGAGGCTCTGGAAAATTATTGTAAATAACTTGTGATCCCGCTCTTGCGGGATTTTTTATTTGGATGGAATACTGTGTTGGTGAGGTTGGTGGTCACAAAGCTCCTCGGAAGCCAATTTTCCGGAACCTTTGCAGGTTTTGCAATCGCTGATTTCCTTTCCGGAACCTTTACATTCAGGGCAAGTTAGCCTGCCTTTTCCGGCACAGCGCTCGCACTCGTAGAATTCCACGATATTGAATACGTTGACTTTTTTGATCATCCCGGTAGCTCCGCATTTGCTGCATCCCACTATATTTTTCCCTTTGCAATAATTACACACCTGTTCGATTTCCTTAGCCCCTTCACAGGTAGTGCAAGTTTGAAATCGGTAGCCTCTTAAATCACAGAGTTGACAAGCTTTGATATCAGCCAGTGGTTTCTCCAGCTTTTTCTTCAATTGAGATGCTCCTTCATAGTTTTGTCCATTGAAACCTGTCAATTCCAGGTACTTGTTCAGGAAATTTTGACTGTTGTCATATTGTCCCAATTCAAAAAGAGTTTCCGAAAAATAATAGGGCATTTCTTCCGGCAAAGGTAGTCCGGAATCGATCAAATTTCTGAAAATGGAATTGGCAGTCTGGTAATCTCTCCTTTCCATGGCCGCTAGGGCGCCTTTCATCCACCGGTCTGTTTGTCCCAAATTCACTTGGGAATAGCCGAAATGGGAAATTGAAAATACAAGAAAAAGAAGCGTGAGAAGAAATTTATTGCTCAAGGGAATTCTGTTGATAGGATCTTTCGAAATTAAGAAACAGGCAGATGACCGCAAAGTTAAATTTCCTATCAAGCAAATGCATAAAATTCCATTTTCATTTTGGAAACAAAAAATTGTAATTATTTTAAAATCCAAGACGGGAATTGTACTTTAAAATTCTCCATTTAAAAATTCAAACATTTAATCACTAAACTATGGGAAAATCAATCACATTGATCGAAGGAATTGGGGAAGTTTACCAAGGTAAACTTGCCAAAGCGGGCGTTTCTACGGTGGAAGGTCTTTTGGAAAAAGGAGCCAGCAAATCAGGCAGAAAATCCATCGCAGAAGCATCTGGAATTGATGAAGGCAAAATCCTGGATTGGGTGAATATGGCAGATTTATTCAGAATCAATGGAGTGGGAAGCCAGTTTGCTGAATTGTTGAAGGCAGCAGGGGTAGACACGGTAAAGGAATTGAGAAATCGAAATCCCGAAAACCTACACGCAGCCTTGACCAAAACTCAAGAAGAAAAAGGTCTGACCAAAGTCGTCCCGGCTTTATCTAAGGTAGAAGACTTCGTCGCCCAAGCCAAAGCCTTGGACCCTGTAGTAACTCATTGATTGAGTTCAAAACTTCTTTAAGAACTAAAAACCTTGAGGCAACTCAAGGTTTTTTTGTAGTTTAATTTATTCAAATTTTCAGCCATGAATTCAAGCGAACAATTCATTCAGCATCTAGCTGACGGTCAAGTTTATAAGAAAGATTACATCATTTTGGGTACCGGGATACTGGATGGGAATCCGGTGACTGGAGCGCAAATAAAGGTGCCCCTGAAAACCTTAAACCGGCACGGACTTATCGCCGGGGCTACGGGAACCGGAAAGACCAAGACCCTTCAGGTGATAGCCGAGCAGCTTTCGCTCAAGGGGATTCCTTCGGTTTTGATGGACCTCAAAGGTGATTTGTCAGGTTTGGCAATGCCTGGGTCTGCCAGTGATTTTATCCTGAAAAGGTCGGAAACGATCGGAGTAGAGTATCAACCCCAAGGACTTCCGGTGGAGCTGATGTCCATTTCGGATGAAAAAGGCGTTCGGCTCAAAGCGACTGTTTCTGAATTTGGACCTGTATTGATGTCTCAGATTCTGGAATTGAACGATACTCAAAGGGGAGTGGTCGCCCTCGTGTTTCGGTATTGTGATTTGCATCATTTGCCTTTGTTGGACCTCAAGGATTTCAAGCGCGTCCTTCAGTTTGTGACCAATGAAGGCAAAGAAGAAATTGAGAAAGAGTTCGGCAGGGTTTCTACTGCTTCTGTGAGTACGATCATGCGTAAAATCATCGAATTGGAGCAACAGGGAGCCGATAAATTCTTTGGAGAATTGTCATTTGAGGTGGATGACTTTGTCCGAACGAAGGATGGAAAAGGCGTAATATCCATCATCAGGCTGACAGATATTCAAAACAGACCGAAGCTTTTCTCGACATTTATGCTCAGCCTCTTATCAGAAATTTACGAGACATTTCCTGAACAAGGTGATGCGGATCAGCCCAAGCTTTGCTTGTTTATCGATGAAGCCCATTTGGTTTTTGACAATGCATCCAAAGATCTTTTGGAAAAAATTGAAGCCATCATCAAGCTCATTCGATCCAAGGGAGTGGGGGTTTATTTTTGTACCCAGACTCCTACTGATGTACCAGACAGTGTTTTGGGACAATTGGGGCTGAAAGTTCAGCATGCCTTGAGAGCATTCACTGCCAAAGATCGGAAGGCAATTACCAAAACTGCCGAAAACTATCCGGAATCTCCTTTCTATGATACGGCAGAAGTGCTGACTTCCATGGGAATCGGGGAGGCCTTGATCACAGCCCTGAATGAAAAAGGGATCCCGACTCCTTTGGCCAGGACTCTGGTCAGAGCTCCAATCACCCGAATGGATATCCTTACGGATGGGGAAATCAACCAGGTGATCAAAGATTCGGCACTTGTATCAAAATACAATCACGCCATCGATCGAGAATCTGCCTTTGAAATGCTGGACAGAAAAATGAATCAGATTCAAAAAGAACAGGAGAAAGCCACCTTGCCGGGACCTGCCCCCAAGACAACTCAACGAACAGCAAAAGACGAATCTTTTCTGGAGGAACTCAGCAAAAATACCATGGTAAGACAAATGGGGAGAACGCTTTTTCGGGAATTGGTTAGGGGAATCTTGGGATCTTTCACCGGGAGAAAAAGATAAGCTGTAAAATTGCACCAAAATTGGAAGTAAATTGAAAATCGCAGTGATCGGTGGGGGTGCAGCCGGATTCTTTTCGGCAATTCACGCCAGTGGGCAAGGTATTGAGGTCACCCTTTTTGAAAAGACCCCAAAGCTCCTCTCAAAAGTCAAGGTTTCCGGTGGGGGTAGGTGCAATGTCACCCACCGCCCTTTGGAAATCTCCAAACTTGTCAAGAATTATCCCCGGGGAGAAAAATTCCTAAAAAAAGTCTTCCGGCATTTTTCTATTGAGGATACTTTCTCCTGGTTTGAATCCAGGGGAGTCAGGCTAAAAATAGAGGAAGATGGCCGGGTTTTTCCGGTTTCAGATTCATCCCAAACAATCATCGATGCCTTGGTTTCGGAGGCAGAAAAGAGTAAAGTCCAACTCAAAATAAGTACCGGGATAAAGGAAATAAACCTTGCCGATGGGTATTATGAACTGATTTCCGAAAAGGGAGTTTTCAGGGCTAATGCAGTAATTGTTTGTAGTGGAGGAAATCCAAAACTTGAAAATTATTCATTTCTTAAGTCCTTAAATCACAGTTTAAAAGATCCGATTCCTTCTTTATTTACTTTCAATACCCCTCAGGAACCCATTCGAGCATTGATGGGACTTTCTGTAGGGGATGCGGTAGTCAAAATTGAAGGTACCAAGCTTTCTTACCAGGGACCTGTCCTTATTACCCATTGGGGGATCAGTGGTCCGGCAGTATTGAAGTTATCGGCTTTTGGTGCGGAATGGCTTCATGAACACCAATACCGAGGCAGAGCCATCATTAATTGGTGTGGGGAAATGGGTGAAGTTGGGTATTTGAATCATTTGACCCAGTATGCTCAAAGTCATCCCAACAGAAAAATTTGGAGTCATGCCTTATTTTCAATTCCTTCAAGATTGTGGGAACATTTGTGCCAAAGATCCGGAATAGAGGAAGGGAAATTGTATGGAAATTTGGCAAAAAAGGAGCTCAACCGTCTTGTACAAAACCTTTTTTGCTATATTTTGGAAGTGAATGGGAAGACTACATTCAAAGAAGAGTTTGTCACCTCAGGAGGAATCCCCTTGAATGAAGTCAATCCCGAATCTATGGAAAGTATATATCATCCAAATTTATTCTTTGCAGGAGAAGTCTTAGATATTGATGGAATCACCGGCGGATTCAATTTCCAAGCCGCGTGGTCCACAGGATTTCTGGCTGGAAAGTCTTCGAAAGAAAAACGAATATGACCCAAATTTACACCGAATTGCCCAAGCGCATCTCGGAAATGGCTGAAGGGGATGAAGAATTTAAGTCAGAACTTACCCAGGCCATTTTCACTGGTCTTATCGAATTGAAGGAAAAATATGCTGAAGGGCTGAAGGATCATGACATGGTCAAAATTCAACAGATCCGCCATAAAGTAAAGCCAACCTTGTCCATGTTTGATTTGGAGCCCTTGTCAATTTCCCTTCAGGAGGGGAAGGAGATTTTGGAGTCTGAAGGATTTTCCTCTAAGTTTCAGCATCATTTTCAGGACTTTTTCTCTAAAGTGGAGCAGGCAATAGCCGAAGTCGGAAACTTAGTCAAACTCAATTAAGGAATTGTCCTCATACTAGAATTCAACCATTTGGGAATTTCTTAGGCAGGATTTCCGCATAAAACTTTCAACAAATGCCAGTATTGCCTTCCTACTATGGAGGTCCTCCAACGTATCTGTTCAATGGTCATTTGGAGACGATAGTCCCGAGTCTCTTTCGCAAAATAGAAGGCGTCCACTATTCTAGAGAAAGGATTAGCACTCCCGACGAGGATTTTTTACTGCTGGATTGGGCAAAAGTGGGATCGGATCAGCTTTTGATTGTGTCTCACGGGCTGGAAGGGGATTCTCACCGGCATTATGCCAAAGGATTGGCAAAGTTGTTCAACCAAAATGGAATTGATGTTCTGGCCTGGAACAACCGGACCTGTGGAGGTGAGATGAACCTCCAACCCATTTTATACCATCATGGAGCTTCCTATGATTTGGACCATGTGGTTAATCATGCGATTGCCCAAGGTGTTTATCAGGAAATTTACCTCAGTGGCATCAGCATGGGTGGTGCTCAAACGCTGAAATATCTAGGGGAAAAAGGAACTGATCTTCCTACTGTAATTTCCAAAGCGGCAGTTTACTCCGTTCCCTGCAATCTTCCTTCCAGTGCAGCCACGCTAAAATTACCGGGAAATGGATTCTACCGAAAGCGATTTCTGGGGAAGCTGAAAGCGAAAATGGAAGCAAAGTCTCTACAATTTCCTGATCTGATAGATTTGGATTTATTGAGGCGGGTTCAGGATTTTGATCAGTTTGATACCCATTTCACCGCCAAGATCCATGGGTTTAGAGATGCGGCGGATTTTTATGCCAGTGTAAGTCCGGATAATTGGATGAAGGAGATTCAAATTCCGACCTTGATTCTCAATGCACAAAATGATCCTCTTCTGGGACCGGAATGCTATCCATTCGACTTGGCTTCTTCAAAGCCTGAAATTTTTTTAGAAACTCCGAAAAGGGGAGGACATACCGGGTTTATAGTTAAAGGAGCAGAATTTACCTGGGCAGAAACTAGGTTATTTCAATTTTTGATAGGTAATTAAATACCCTAACCCACTTGGGATAGACCCAACCCTAATAACCTTGCTACCATGAGACGATATTTCTTATCCTCACTGATCGCTTTGTCTATAATTACAATTTTTTTGATGTGGTTATATGACATTGTCACCCTAAGATTTGGGCACTTGATTCTTACCTTGATTGGAGTCTTTGGGTTGATTGGGATCTATGATGTTTTGCAAAAGAAACATGCAATACTTCGAAATTTCCCGGTAGTAGGTCATTTCCGATACCTTCTGGAATCCATCAGTCCGGAAATCCAGCAATATTTTATCGAGTCCAATACCAGTGGAAGGCCTTTCACCAGAAATTTGAGAGCCTTAGCTTATCGACGGGCAAAAAGTGTCAATGATACCCATCCGTTTGGAACTCAAAAAGACCTCCATGAGGAGGATTACGTAGCGCTTAGGCACAGTGTGTATGCCATATCTCCGCTGGAAGAAGATCCCAGGGTACTGATTGGAGGACCGGACTGTACCCAGCCTTATTTGGCCTCGATTTTTAATATTTCGGCGATGAGCTTTGGATCCTTGAGCTCTCATGCCATTATGGCCCTCAACAGAGGGGCCAAAAAGGGCAATTTCTTCCACAATACAGGAGAAGGAGGCATTTCTCCTTACCATTTGGATGGAGGAGGAGATTTGTGCTGGCAGATTGGTACCGGATATTTCGGTTGTCGTGATGAAAATGGTATGTTTTCTCCGGAAAATTTTCAGGAAAAAGCAAGAATGTCCCAAGTCAAGCTGATTGAACTAAAACTTTCCCAAGGGGCCAAACCAGGACATGGGGGCGTATTGCCTGGCGTAAAAAATACCCAGGAAATTGCTGCCATACGGGGAGTAAAACAAGGAACCACTGTCCTTTCTCCACCTTCTCACTCGGCCTTCTCAGGTCCGGTCGAATTGATACACTTCATCAAAAGACTCAGAGATCTGGCAGGAGGAAAGCCTGTTGGTTTTAAACTTTGCATCGGGAGAACGGAGGAGTTTGAAGAAATTTGTGCAGCTATGAAGTCGGAAAATAGTTATCCTGATTTTATCACCATTGATGGGGCAGAAGGGGGGACAGGTGCTGCTCCCTTGGAATTTTCGGACAGTGTAGGTCTTCCCTTAGAACCCGCCTTGATTTTTGCCAGAATTACTTTAGAAAAATATGGACTTAAGGACAAAGTGAAACTTATTGCCTCTGGCAAAGCCCTAAGCGCATTTTCCATCATCAAAAACATTGCCCTGGGTGCCGATTTGGTGAATTCAGCCCGGGCATTTATGTTTAGTGTTGGCTGTATTCAGGCACTTCGATGCAATACCAATGCCTGCCCGACGGGAGTGGCCACCCAAGACAGGCATTTAGTCAAAGGCTTGGTAGTGACTGACAAGGCCGAGCGGGTTTACAATTTTCACAAAAATACCGTGGAAGCTGTGAAAGAACTCTTGGGTGCGTGCGGGTATTACCATACCTCTCAATTGACCATCAAGGATTTGGTCCGGGGAGATGAAATGGTGGAGTTTGCCAACCATTTTTTCCCGGATTCGGTATTTCCTCACATCAAATGAGTGATTCAAACCGTTTGAGCGCCATTTCCGCTACAGTTCCACCAATGGAAAGAGAACTGGTCGCAGCAGGGGAGGGAGCATTGAGCACATTGATGGCATAAGCAGATTCCCGAATCGCAAAATCATCCAATAGTCCTCCCGTCCGATCACAGGCCTGTGCACGAACACCAGCTCCGCCTTCGACCAGATCCGATTCCTGAATCTCAGGGATAAGTTCTTGCAAAGCTTTGGTAAAAGCTGCTTTTGAAAACGATCTGTATAATTCTCCAAAACCTGTTCTCCAATATTTTCCGGCTACTTTTTGGAATCCAGGCCAGGCCAAAGTTTCAGCCAATTCTGCCAAGTTGATTTGGGATTTTTTGTATCCTTCTCTTCGAAAGGCCAGGACAGCATTGGGACCAGCTTCTACGCCACCTTTCATCATTCGGGTAAAGTGAACCCCCAAAAACGGAAAGTTGGGATCCGGAACAGGATAAATCAGATTTTTGACCAGATACTCCCGATCCTTTTTAAGCTTGTAATACTCTCCCCGGAAGGGAATGATCTTAACATCATCTACTGAGGCATCATTCATTCTCGCCACCTTGTCAGAATACAATCCGGCACAGTTGATCACCAGCTTTGCCTCAAAAGTTTTGTTTGAGGTTTCGATGTAGTTGATGTTTTCCTTTTGGTTTATTTTCAGGACTTTATGGTTTAGAAAAATCTGGCCTCCGCCTTGTATGATTTTCCGACCATAAGCCAAAGCTACTTGGTAATAATCCACAATTCCGGTTTGGGGAACGTGGATGGCAGCGACACCGGCACAGTGGGGTTCATATTCTCGGAGTTCTTCCATAGTAATGGAGCGAGTACCTTCCAGACCATTCTGAAGTCCTCTGTCCATCAAGGTTTGCAACAAAGGTTTTTGTTCATCCCGAGTGGCTACTACCACCTTTCCGGTGATTTCGTAGGGGATTTTTTCGGTTTCACAAAAATGAACCAACTCATGATACCCGTTGATGCAATTGGTGGCTTTCAGGGAACCTGGCTTGTAGTAGAGTCCGGAATGAATCACACCGGAATTATTCCCGGTTTGGTGCTTGGCCAATTGATCTTCTTTTTCGAGCAGGGCAATTTTGAGAGAGGGATTTTTTTGGAGAATCTTTAGTCCAGTAGCCAAACCCACGATTCCGCCACCCACAATCACAATATCGTAAACCATTCTTTTTTCAATTTGAGCCCAAATATACAAGGGCTTTGCACTTTGTACGATGCTTTTCCATTTTCAAAATTGAATGGAATTAGCAAAAATTAGGAAGCCTTGGGAACCAAGTACTCCAACAATGAATTTATCTTGCGGGCGTTTTGACTCCTCAGAAAGATTGATTGCATGCTCCGAACTTGCTTTTTTTGGATTTTCCTTTTTTTCTCCCATTCGATTTTTGCCCAATATGCAATCAAGGGTAGAGTAACTGACGCTGAAACCGGAGATCCCATAGCTTTTGCCAATGTGATTCTTAGAGGAACGACTGTGGGAATTACCACTGATTTTGAAGGCTACTATTCCATCCAATCCAAAACCTTATCTGACAGCCTTGTGGTCAGTTATTTGGGATACCTCTCCCAATCGAAAAAACTGGAAAATGTCATTGAGCAAACCCTGAATTTCCAATTGAAACCTTCATCATTTGAGCTGGAGGCCTTTGTATTTGAAGCCGGAGAAAACCCGGCATTTGAAATTATCCGGAAAGCCTCCGAGCGAAGGAAGGAATTTGACAAGCGTTCCTTGGAGGCATACGAAACCAAAAACTACACGAAAATCGAGATTGACATAGACAACCTTTCGGAGGAATTTCGCCAAAGAAAATCTGTCCAAAAAGTGACTTCTGTCTTGGACAGCATTCAGCAGCTGACCAATGATGAAGGGGAAAAAATCCTTCCCGTGTTTTTCTCTGAGACCGTTTCCAAATTTTACTACCGCAACAATCCGGAATTGCGGAAGGAAGTCATTGAAAAAACAAAAGTTACCGGGGTAGGGATCACCGATGGATCGACCACTTCCCAGATTACCGGATCGGTTTTTCAGGAGTATAACTTTTACAAAAACTGGCTCTCCATTCTGAACAAGGATTTTATATCTCCTATTTCAGACGGCTGGAGATCTTTTTATGATTATGATTTGCTGGACTCGGTATTGGTCGGACAGGACTCCTGCTACAAGTTGCAGGTGTATCCCCGCCGGGAGCAGGATCTGGCATTCACCGGTACCATCTGGATCAAAAAAGAGGATTATTCCCTAAAACAAGTCGATTTGACGATTCCTAAGGCAGCCAATTTGAACTTTGTGGAACGGATCAAAATCCAACAGGAATTGGTCTCCAGTCCCGCAGGACCACTTATTCCTTCCAAAACGAGAGTGCTGATCAAAATCGGACAGGTAGCGGATAAAACTGCCGGGCTGTTGGCCAAGTTTTATACCGCCACGGACAGCATCGTGGTGAATCAACCCAAGGATACCAAATTTTTCAATCAGGCGGTGGAGTTAAAACCTGACTTTGGCATGGCAGAGGAAAGCTACTGGGTGGAAAGCAGACCGGATCCATTGAGTTCGGAGGAATTGGCTGTGTTGCAAATGGTCGACACGCTGAAGACGATTCCGATTATTCGCTTTTATTCCGAGGGGTTAAAGTTTTTTGCCACGGGTTACAAGCCCATCGGAAAGATCGATATCGGTCCTTGGCCAGGGTTTTTCAATTACAATAACCTGGAAAAGGTGCGACTGGGAATGGGCCTGAGAACCAATTACAAATTCAGTAAAAAATGGGAGTTGAAGGGGTATTTGGCCTATGGGTTTGGAGATGGGGAATGGAAGTATTCCGCTTCGGCTACTCGAATTCTGGACAGAAGCCGCTGGACGACGGTACAGGCTTATTCCAATAAAGAGATAGATCAGGTGGGTTTGGAAATTGCCAGCCTTCAGGAGAATAGCATTTTTTTGGCGGCCAGTAGATTTGGGACCCTTCGCAGTCCATATTTCAGTACCAATCACGGACTAAACGTACAAAGGGAGTTTTTCAAGGGTTTCTTGGTGAAAGCCGGGATGAACTTGGGTCAATTTGATCCGCTTTTTGATTTTTATTACCTGGAAAAAGATACTCGGGAGTACCGATCGAACTTTGAGACCACAGAAATCCGGGCGGGAATTCGGTATGGGAGAGATGAGATCATCATCATCAATGACAATGAACGTGCCTCTCTGGGATCGATCAAATGGCCGATTTTTGAAGTGAATTATGCCCGTGGAATTAGCGGTTTGGGAGGAGATTTGGAATACCAAAAACTCAGTCTGTATATCTACCAGCGGATCAACATGGGCTTATTGGGAGTAGGCCGTTATGAATTGGATGCAGGAAAGATCTATGGGGAAGTACCCTATCCAATTCTCAAAAACCACCTGGGAAATGAAACCTTATTTTATACCACGGCGGCCTTCAACACGATGAATTTCACCGAATTCACCTCGGATCAGTATTTCAGCATTCGCTATCGCCATGCCTTTGAGGGCTTTTTGTTAAATACCATTCCTTTGGTCAAGCGTTTGAAATGGAGATTTGTAGGCAATGCCAATGTACTTTGGGGTTCGGTGCAGGACTATAATGTCTCCAATGTTCCGGAAGTGGATCCGGAAGGCAATCCTTTAAAAACTTTTGGAAGGTTGGATTTTGGAAACCCTTATTTGGAACTGGGCTATGGGGTGGAAAACATCTTTAAATTCTTCCGTGTGGATTTCTTTCATCGGATGAC
>JAJLJS010000171.1:0-19467 GCA_033844545.1 Cyclobacteriaceae bacterium
CGGAGCCAGTGTGGTATTGGCCGAAACACTGGGAAGCCTGGCGAGTTCTCTTACCATTGACCCTGATCACCAAATCTGTGTGGGATTGGAAATCAATGCCAACCATATCAAATCTGTGCGGGAAGGAAAAGTTATCGGCAAAGCAAATCCTATCCACTTAGGAAAATCCACCCAGGTATGGGAAATAAAAATTCATACTGAATCGGGGCAACTTTGCTGTATCAGTCGAATCACCATGGCCATATTGGATAAAAAATGAATCTTACGGAATCCTTAAAGCTTACACATCAGGAAGAAATCTTGGACATCCTGTTCCAAAAAGGCCTGGAATCCGGGGGATCCTTTGCGGTATGGAGAAAACCCAAATCCCACAAACTGGAATACATACTGGATGATTGTCCTGCCCCAAGAAGGGTTTCCTTACAGTTGGAAGAACTGCCAGCCGGATTTGTGATTCATCCTTTTGCAGATCAGGAAGATAAAAAGGCTCTGTTTATAGAAGCAAACCAGTATTTCACATTTTTCCTGGATCAAACCTTTGAAGCCGATGAACTCCCCCTTTGGATCCGAAAAGATCTGGGGGAAGCATATTCAGATAGAAAAAAACACATCCAATCTCTACTTCAAAAGAACACACATTCCTTTACTTCCTCCCTTTCTGAAGGAAGCAAAAAAGAACATTTTCTGGATTTGGTCAATAAAGGAATCCAGGCTATTCAGGAGGGAAAATTGGAAAAAATTGTCCCGGCAAGGACCAAGTTTATCCGGCTTGCCGAAGACTTTGATCTAGGCAAAACCTTCCTAAATCTGCTTTCCTCCTATCCCAATTCCTTTATCAATTTCTTTCATGTTCCTCAGGTAGGAACTTGGATTGGCGCCTCTCCGGAGTTGTTGATCGAAACCAAGGGTGACTTTTTCTACACCATGTCCCTTGCCGGTACCCAGCCTGCCAAGGGTGACAACCCTTTAAAATCCACTGCTTGGACCCAAAAAGAAATTGAAGAACAAGCATTAGTGAGCCGGTATATCGTGGACTGCTTTAAGAAAATACGCCTCCGGGAATACGAAGAGCACGGACCGAAAACAGTTTTGGCCGGAAATCTCCTTCATCTTCGCTCTGATTTCAAAGTGGATATGAAGGCGACCAATTTCCCCCAACTGGGCTCGGTCATGGTGGATCTCCTCCACCCCACTTCGGCGGTTTGCGGAATGCCCAGAAAAGAGGCCCATGATTTTCTTCAGGAACATGAAAAGTTTGACCGCAGCTTCTTTGCGGGCTATTTGGGTCCCATAAATATTGAATCGGAAACCTCAATTTTTGTCAACCTAAGAACAGCCCAGCTCATGGAAAATCAGGCGATCCTTTACGCCGGAGCCGGGGTAACGGAAGATTCCGATCCGGTCAAAGAATGGAAAGAAACCGAACTCAAATGCGAAATCATCGGTAAGTTTATCCAAAGACAGAAATCTTGATCTTACAACCTATCCTCCACTTGGTGGCCACATGTGCCAAAAAAGGAATAGAACACGCCATTCTTTCACCGGGTTCTCGTTGTGCTCCTTTGACTTTGGCCTTTGCAAGGCATCCGGATATCCATGCCAGAACCATCCCGGATGAGCGCTCTGCCGCATTCATTGCTTTGGGAATGGCACAGCAACTGCAGCATCCGGTGGTCCTGGTCTGTACCTCTGGATCAGCTGCCTTAAACTACTATCCCGCCATTGCCGAAGCCTATTTCCAACAAGTGCCTTTGCTCATATTAACCGCAGACAGACCACCGGAATGGATCGATCAATGGGATGGGCAGACCATCTATCAGGAAGAAGTGTTTGGAAAACATGTCAAAAAATCCTTCCATTTCCCGGATTCCTTTGAAAACCAAGACCAGCAATGGCATGCCCGAAGAATAGTCAATGAGGCCATTAATCTAAGTAAAAGTTATCCGGCCGGTCCAGTTCATATCAACATTCCTCTTCGGGAACCCTTTTATCCTGAGGCCGATGAAAAATTTATTTTTCCGGATTCAGTTCAGGATTTTACCTTTTTCCCAGCGCAAAAACATTTAAGCGAGGAGAGCCTTAAACAAGTTGAAAGCAGGCTTGAAAAAGTCAACCGCCTGCTGATCGTACCGGGGCAGCAGCGTCCCAATCCAAACCTTCAGGTGATTTTGGACCAGCTGGCCAAAGAGAAAAATGTGGTGGTGGTCTCTGATACGATTTCCAATCTCCAAGGAGATCATTCCATTTCGCTCCACGATCATTTTGTGGGTCTTGAAAATCTACCGGAAGACCTTAAACCTGATTTAATTCTCAGCTTTGGTAAATCCATCATTTCCAAGTCGTTAAAGATTTTTCTCCGAAAAACCCAATGCTCTCATTGGCATATTCAGGAAGATGGAAATCCCAAAGACACCTATCAAAGTTTGACCCGGGTTTTGGGCTGCCAATCCGGATATTTCCTGAATTGGTTAGGCAAAAATCTCCCATCCCAATCGCTCGAATTTTACCAATCCTGGCACAGGCTGCAAAATAAAGTGTCTGAAACTCTTCCCTTGGCCCTGGCTGAGGCTGAGTTTGGAGAATATCCTGCATTGCAGCAGGTATTGCAAAAAATCCCCAAAAGCTCCAAGCTTCATCTGGCCAACTCCATGGCGGTCCGCTACGTGAATTTTTTGGGAAAAAGGGATCAGGAGGTGATTTGCAATCGGGGTACAAGCGGAATCGACGGAAGCAACAGCACCGCAGTGGGTTGCACCTTCACTACCAAGGATCCGGTCACGCTGATCACCGGAGACATGGCCTTTTTCTATGATCGAAATGCTTTTTGGCACAATTACACCATGCCCAATCTTCGGATTGTGATTTTGAACAACCATGCTGGGGGGATTTTCCGATTGATTGAAGGTCCCGCCAAACAGCCGGAATTGGAAGAATACTTTGAAACCAAGCAAACACTAAATGCCTATCATTTAGCACAGGAGTTTGGTTTTGAGTACGTTTTGGTAAAAAACAAGGCAGAACTCCAACATCATCTGGAGTCGTTTTACGCGCCAAGCCTGAAGCCCAAAATCCTGGAGATTGAATCCTCCAGCGCAAAAAATGCGGAAATACTGAAGATGGTAAAAGCTAAAATCCAAAAGGCTCTAGTTAGCCTGGAATAGCTTCCAAATTATCGGGAGATTTTCTCCCGATAGCTTGGACCCAATAAATCATCAATCCTATTTGACCAAGTTCGCCCAAGGTCAAAGGAATCAAGGCCAAAATAGCTCCCAGCCCCGAAAACAGGAATACCCCTGCGATTAAGGTCATTACCCCAATAATCATCGGCATAGATGAATATTGCTTCTTATAGGCAATAAAGCCCATTCCCAGCAAAGCATAAAAGAAGCCGAAAGAACTGATTTTCACCCAAATAATATCCTCCAACTCCATCAGGTCTGTATGCAATGCTCCCATGTCGACCAAAAACCAAACGGCATTCGCTCCAATCATCAGCCAAAGCGCAATTTTCAACAGGGAATTGGGATAAAACTTTTCCAAGTTGAGCCAACCCAGCATAAAAATCACATACCCTAGGTAACTTCCGAGTTTGATCCAAGTAAAAGCATTACGGCTGATGCTTTCCTCCCCGGCAAGGTACTCCTGCTCTATTCCCATCTCAAAAATGGACAGAAAAAAATAGATCAATGCGGCACCGATTGCCACATAAATAAAGACCGGATTTTGCGGCTTTTGGGAGGAGGAAGCACTTTCATTCCCATCCTGAAAATCCAACGCTTCAAACAAAGCCTTGACGGTATAACTTCTGGGCGTCACCTCGCCTGCTTCAATTCTTTGGATGGTGCGGACGTTGAGGTTGCATTTTTCGACCAACTCTTCTTGAGTCAATCCTTTGGCCTTTCTCAGTTCAGAGATTTTTCTGCCTAATTCTGGTTGTTTCATGTGTAAAAACGGGTTTGATTTAACCATGGCAAGTTCTGGGAATGGGGTTGGATTTAAGACGAAAATCGAGCGGAATTGACCCGACATTTACCCGACATTGAGCTAAATGAGCTATTTCCGAATCAAAACTAAAGAAAAATCAGAATTAGGATGGCTCACAAAATTTGAATCAACTATCTATTTCCCATTCTACATCAACCTGAATTCACATCTCAAACCTATTTCAGACTTCGTTCTTCATTCTTAATACTTGATCCTTGCTACTTTGTACTTTGTACTTTGTACTTGGTACTTGGTACTTGGTACATGGTACTTGGTACATGGTCCATGGTACATGATCCTCGGTACTTGGTACAACCTCAATTCAACTCTATCACCTTCCCCAATGTTGGATTCCTGTTTTCAGGCTTCCAGATCATCGACAACTCAGTAAACTGGGGAATGCCCGGAATCTCCATAAACCTGACCTTCAGATCATAGCCTTCTTGGAGGGAACTTGGGACAATCGCCACACCAAGACCATTCTCCACCAAGCGAAAAATAGTCAAGGCATGCACGGACTTATGCCGGATTTTAGGCATAAAACCGGCATCACGACATATCCCCATGATTTGTTCATAATAATAGTTGGAGTAGTCAGAGGAGAAGAGAATGAAAGATTCCTCCCGAAACTGTCCCACTGTTTTGAATTGAGCTGGCTGGATGGGATGATGAAAAGGTACGACCAAGGAAAAACTATCCCGAAATACTGACTTCATTTCAAGATCATTGGGTACAGAAGCCAATCGGACAAAGCCCAAATCCAACTTGTCCTTCTGGATCATTTCCACCTGGGCACTGTTGCTCAATTCTTCCAAACTGGTAGAAATCAAGGGAAAGTTTTGACTCAATTTTTTGAGCAAATCCGGCAAGACCCGATTGGAGGCTGAACCCAAAAATCCTATCCTCAACTCACCCATTTTGCCGGAAGCTATCGCTTTGAGTTGCTGTTGGGTGGATTCCAGATGATTGAGTACAAAATCCACCTCCCTTTTGAAATATTTTCCGGCTGGAGTCAGATCCACCCCAGTCTGGTCTCTTTCAAAAAGCTGAACATCCAACTCTTCTTCCAGGAATTTGATCTGTCGGCTCAGTCCAGGCTGGGAAATAAACAGGCGGGCAGCTGCTTTGCGGTAGTTCAGTTCCTCGGCCACGGCCTTAAAGTAAATCAAGTGTCTTAATTCCATTGATGCTTAATGGTTATCACCTATTGACAATAATAGTATCAAAAAGCATCAAAGCAAAGCCGTATTTTTGAATACCCAATCAAATCGACCTGGCCAAATCTGTCCGGTCTTCCTAAAACCATGAAAACTTTCCACTTCGGTCAAGACAATCTTACTTCTTCTTTGGCCTTGAAACTTGTCAGAAAAGAAATCAAGGGAATTCTCAGTGAAGAGACCCAAGCTTCCATCCAAAAATCTGCAGAAGCGGTAGAGAAAATCGCCCAGGGAGATCGGGTAGTGTATGGGATCAATACGGGCTTTGGACCGCTTTGTACTTCTAAAATCTCAGCAACTGACACCCGCACCCTTCAGGAAAATCTACTCAAAAGCCATGCGGTGGGCCTGGGTGAACCGGTAGATATCGAAATATCCAGACTGATGATGGTGCTGAAAGTACATGCCTTGGCGCAGGGATTTTCAGGAATCCGATTGGAAACAGTCCAACGGATTATGTGGATGCTGGAGCAGGACATCATCCCGGTAGTTCCTATCCAGGGCTCTGTGGGAGCATCCGGAGACTTGGCTCCACTATCCCATTTATTTCTTCCATTGATCGGATTGGGGAAAGTTCACTTTGAGGGAAAAGTGCAAAAGGCAGCAGCTGTCCTGACTCAATTTGATAAAAAGCCCTTGCACCTTGGGCCAAAAGAAGGACTGGCATTGATCAACGGGACTCAGTTTATGGCGGCTCACGGGGTCAAGGTGGTGGAAAAACTACACAACCTTTTGACTCACGCCAGCATCACCGGAGCGATGATGATTGAGGGCTTGATGGGTTCGGTTAAGCCATTTTCTGCCGAACTCCACCAGTTAAGACCTTATCCAGGGAATCAGCATGTCGCACAGACCATTCTGAATCTGCTGCATGAATCCGAGATTGTTGCTTCTCATATCAATTGTGCCAGAGTTCAGGATCCTTATTCCTTACGATGCATGCCTCAGGTCCATGGAGCCAGCTGGAATGCGTTTTTGCATATCAAAAATATCCTGGAAACCGAAATCAACTCAGTGACCGACAATCCGGTGGTATTTGACGAAAACAACACCATTTCCGGTGGACATTTTCATGGACAACCCATTGCCTTACCCTTGGATTATGCTACGCTAGCTGCTTCTGAAATTGGAAATATTGCAGACCGCAGGATTTATCTCTCCATTGAAGGAGACACACCGGGAGTTCCCAAACTTTTATTGAAAGAAACCGGCCTGAATTCCGGCCTGATGATCCCACAATACACTACTGCTGCTTTGGCCTCGGAAAACAAAGGGCTTTGCTTTCCTGCTTCTGCAGATTCTATCCCAACTTCTTTGGGGCAGGAAGATCACGTAAGTATGGGAAGTATCGGTGCGAGAAAAGCCCTTCGGGTCATCGAAAACGTAGAAAAAATCCTGGGTATCGAACTGTTCTATGCCGCACAGGCTATGGATTACCATGCCCCTTTGAAATCAGGAAAAATCATGACTGCGATTTACACCCGAGTCCGGGAATTGATAGATCCAGTCCTTACCGACCGAGTGCTATATGAAGATATGGAGACTGCCATTGAGCTTTTGCGAAGCGGAGAATTAGTCAAACTCGCGAAAAAGGTGGCTGAAAAGGAAAGTTTGGCTTTTGAAACTGAATGGAGTTCTTTATTTGAATTTTAAGAAAAGCTCACAGATGACCCAGATGACCAAAGATTTTACTGGACTTATCTGTGCTTATCTGTGAAATCTGTGAGAAAAATGGAAAAGAAAAACCTAAAACTAATCGGACCAATCACCCAAGTTTTGACCTTGGACCACCTCCCGCTCAAAGGTGCTTTGAAGGATGAACAATTGGAGATAATCCAGGAAGCCGGAATCCTTCTGGAAGAAGGTAAAATCCTTCAGGTCGGCAAATGGAAAAAACTACCTCAGGAATTTCCTCAAGCTGAAGTTTTCGGGCTGAAGGGGGATTTTGTGGTTCTTCCCGGACTGGTAGATTGTCATACCCATATTTGTTTTGGGGGAAGCAGAGCTAGGGATTTTGCCATGAGAAATGCAGGGAAATCCTATCTGGAAATTGCGGAAGCCGGAGGTGGGATTTGGGATACGGTCACCCAAACCCGAAAACTCAGTTGGGAAGATTTGGCTCAAAAAACCGCTCGAAACGCCAATCGACACCTTTCTGAGGGGGTGACGACCATCGAAGTGAAAAGTGGATATGGCCTATCTGTGGAAGAGGAATTAAAAATGCTCCGAGCAATCGCTGAGGCTGATAAAATGACCCAAGCCAGCCTGATTTCCACTTGTCTGGCCGCTCATATGAAGCCCAGGGATTTTCAGGGAAGCCCGAGGGATTACCTGAATGTTCTCATCGATGAACTTTTACCGGTTTTAAAGTCAGAAAACCTAACAAACAGAATCGACGCTTTTGTGGAAAAAAGCGCCTTTTCCCCACAAGAAATCATCCCCTATTTTCAAAAAGCAAAAAGTCTGGGCTTTGACCTGACAGTCCATGCCGATCAGTTCAGCACCGGAGGTTCGAAGGTAGCTGTGGATCTCGGAGCTCTTTCTGCGGACCATTTGGAAGCCTCAGGGGAAACGGAGATTCACCTCTTGGCAAAGTCTGAAACCATTGCGGTGGCCCTGCCGGGGGCGAGTATAGGATTGGGATGTGAGTTTACTCCCGGCAGAAAAATTTTGGACCAAGGCGGAAGTTTGGCCATCGCCTCGGATTGGAATCCCGGATCTGCCCCCATGGGAGATTTATTGACCCAAGCCTCCATTTTGGCCACATTCCAAAAATTAAGCACTGCGGAAGTTTTGGCAGGGATCACCTTTCGGGCAGCAGCAGCTTTAGGACTGATAGACCGGGGCAAAATCGCACCTGGATTTCTGGGAGACTTGATTGCTTTTCCTACCTCGGATTATCGGGAGATTTTGTACCAACAAGGAAAAATGAAGCCTGAACTAGTGTGGAAAAATGGACAAAAAATTAAGATCTAAGACTCAAGACATTAGACTTTAGATTAATCAAAAGAGGACAATCTGACCTTTTAAAACATCAATTCCATGAATTTTCAAGACCAAATCATACAGGGAATTCCATCCACACTTCCTCCCAAAAAAGAGAGAAGCTCCAAAGTTTCACATGCTCCCAAGCGGAAGGAAATTTTATCTTTTGAGGAGAAAAAACTCGCCCTGAAAAATGCCCTGAGGTATTTTCCCAAGGAATGGCATCAGGAACTTGCTCCTGAATTTTTGGAGGAATTGAATGCGTATGGCAGAATCTACATGTACCGGTTTATGCCTGATTATCCCATGCATGCCCGCCCAATTTCAGAATATCCGGCAAAGACTCCACAGGCGGCTGCCATCATGTTGATGATTCAAAACAATTTGGATCCTGCAGTGGCCCAACACCCGGAAGAGCTCATTACCTATGGAGGAAATGGGGCAGTTTTTCAGAACTGGGCCCAATACCTTCTGACTATGAAATATTTGTCAGAAATGACTGAAGAGCAAACGCTTCAAATGTATTCGGGACATCCCATGGGGCTTTTTCCCTCTTCCAAAGAGTCTCCAAGAGTCGTGGTCACCAATGGCATGATGATCCCCAATTATTCCAAACCGGATGATTGGGAAAAATTCAACGCCTTGGGGGTAACGCAATACGGACAAATGACAGCGGGATCCTACATGTACATCGGTCCTCAAGGCATCGTTCACGGAACTACCATCACGGTCATGAATGCCTTCCGGAAAAAGCTAAATCCCGGACAAAGTCCAAAAGGTAAAATCTTTCTTACAGCCGGGTTGGGAGGCATGAGTGGGGCTCAACCGAAAGCAGGAAATATCGCCGGATGCATCACCATTTGTGCTGAGGTAAACCCTGATGCCGCCCACAAAAGACATCAGCAGGGTTGGGTGGATGAATTGATTCAGGATATGGATCTCTTGGTTCAGCGGGTCAAAAAGGCCAAAGAAAAGGAAGAGGTGCTGTCCATTGCCTTTTTGGGAAATGTGGTGGATGTCTGGGAAAAATTTGATCAGGAAGGAATCTTCATCGAATTGGGCTCCGACCAAACCTCCCTTCACAATCCTTGGGCAGGTGGCTACTATCCTGTGGGTTTGACTTTCGAAGATTCCAATCGGATGATGGCTGAAAATCCTTCTTCTTTTAAAGAAAAAGTTCAGGAATCCTTGCGAAGACATGCCGCGGCAATCAACAGACATACCGCCAAAGGCACTTATTTCTTTGATTATGGAAATGCCTTCTTGTTGGAAGCTTCCCGGGCAGGAGCCGAGGTAATGGCAGAAAATGGAATCGACTTCAAATATCCGAGCTATGTTCAGGATATTCTGGGTCCCATGTGTTTCGATTATGGCTTTGGACCATTTCGTTGGGTCTGTACCTCAGGAAAGGCAGAAGATCTTCGGAAATCCGATCAAATTGCCGCTCAGATTTTGAGAGAAATCATGGAATCTGCTCCTGCCTCCATTTCCCAACAGATGCAGGACAACATCACCTGGATAGAAGAAGCGGAAAAGAACCGATTGGTGGTAGGATCCCAGGCAAGGATTCTATATGCGGATGCCGAAGGCAGGTCAAAAATCGCTCAAGCTTTTAATCGGGCAATTGCCTTGGGAGAAATAGCTGCACCGATTGTTTTGGGAAGAGATCATCATGATGTCAGCGGAACGGATTCTCCTTACCGAGAAACGAGTAACATCTACGATGGAAGTAGATTTACCGCAGATATGGCGATTCACAATGTCATTGGAGATAGCTTCAGAGGTGCTACTTGGATTTCAATCCACAATGGAGGAGGCGTTGGCTGGGGTGAAGTGATCAATGGGGGATTTGGAATGGTCCTGGATGGAAGTCCAGAAGCTGAAAGAAGGCTAAAATCCATGCTTTTCTTCGATGTCAACAATGGCATTGCAAGAAGGGCCTGGGCCAGAAATGCAGGTTCTTTGGAGGCAATTCAGCGGGAAATGGACCGATCTCCGGGATTGAATGTAACCTTACCCAATTTGGTAGATGAGGATATCTTAAAGGGATTGGATCTCCCTATCTAATTCAAGGGAGATTGTTGTTTATGCCTTAGAAATTCTTTCTAGAATTCTTACTTTTAAATAAAGTCAAACCTATGAACCTCCATCAAAATCCCAGCGCCTCGAACTGGTCGGGAAGAAAATCAGCCCAAAAAGAATACTGGCATCAAGTCGTCCAAACCCTTCCCGGACTGAAGTTCAAAGATACTCCTGATAAAAAGGTCGGAATCCTTGGATATTCCGGTGAGGAAGGTGTAATCCGGAATCAAGGCAGATTGGGTACTCAGGAAGCCCCTGCTGCCATCCGGAAAATCCTTGGGACAATTGCTCATCATCTTCCTGAATCCGTGGAGATTATTGATTACGGGGATATCGTGACCTGGGAACAGGACTTGGAGTCTTCCCATGCAGAAATTGCCAAAGCTGTAACCCAGCTCCTCCAAACTCACCACATTCCTGTTTTATTGGGGGGTGGGCACGACCTGGCCTATGCCCATGGAAAGGGAGCCTTGAATTTTGTCCAGGAAAAAGGAGAAAAACTGGGCATCATCAACTTGGACGCACACTTTGATCTACGTCCATTAGTCAATGGAAAAGGTCATTCCGGTTCTCCTTTCTATCAATTATCCCAGGAATTCGGCAATGATTTTCACTATTTGGCTTTAGGAATCCAGCGGGCAGCCAATCCTAAATCTCTTTTCGAAACGGCCAAAAAAGTAAAAGCCAAATACCTTGTCATGGAGGAATTCCGCCTTCAGAATTGGGAATTTATCCAAGAGCAGATTATCTGGTTTTTGGATTCGGTAAACAAAGTTTACCTCAGCATAGATTTAGATGGATTTTCTGCAGCCTTTGCTCCGGGAGTATCCGCTCCCTCTCCTATGGGATTTGATCCACAGATTGCCTTTAAGGTATTTGAATTGATCGCTTCCAGTAAAAAACTGATCTCTCTGGATGTGGTGGAATTGAATCCGAAATTTGATCAGGATGATGAAACTGCCAGACTCGCCGCCAGAAGCGTGGAGTATATTTTGAGAAAAGTAACCGGAGAATAATCAGAATTTTGGATATGGGATTTCGGATTTCGGAAATCTCAAACCCCAAATCCAAAATCATAAATCATAATTCTACGGTATCCACTTGATATCCTTGAAGTTAGGCTTTCTCTTCTCAAGAAAAGCATTTCGACCTTCCTTGGCTTCCTCAGTCATGTAAGCCAGTCGGGTAGCTTCTCCTGCAAATACCTGCTGCCCTACCATTCCGTCATCGGTAAGATTCATCGCAAACTTCAGCATCTTGATGGAAGTCGGCGATTTTTCCAGAATCTCCTGAGCCCATTGATAGGCCGTAGCTTCAAGGTCTTCATGGGGAATCACCGCATTCACCATTCCCATTTCGAAGGCTTCCTGAGCGGAATAATTTCTTCCCAAAAAGAAGATTTCCCGGGCCTTCTTTTGACCAACCATTTTTGCCAAATAAGCCGAACCATAGCCTCCGTCAAAACTGGTCACATCCGCGTCGGTCTGCTTGAAAATGGCATGTTCCTTACTCGCCAAGGTCAAGTCGCAAACCACATGCAAGCTATGCCCTCCTCCCACAGCCCAGCCTGGCACTACCGCGATTACCACTTTTGGCATAAAACGGATCAATCGCTGAACCTCCAGAATGTTCAGCCGGTGATACCCATCCTCGCCTACATAGCCTTGATGGCCTCTGGCTTTTTGATCACCTCCTGAGCAAAAGGCCCACTTCCCATCTTTAGGTGAGGGTCCTTCTCCGGAAAGCAAAACCACTCCGATTGAAGTGTCTTCCTGTGCGTCGTAGAAGGCATCGTAAAGTTCCGCAGTGGTTTTAGGCCGAAAGGCATTTCTTACTTCTGGCCTATTGAAAGCAATTCTGGCCACTCCATTGCACTTTTTATAGGTGATATCTTCGTATTCTTTGGCAGTAATCCACTCCATGGTTTTCGTTTTGGTTAAAAATCCGATTTTTGTGCAAGATAACAGGCCCAAACGAAATTTGTTAAGTACTCAAATTCCTTTCTAACGCTAACTCCTTTCATGTTTCTGCTCCAATTTGAAGATCAGGTTTTTACATCCCTTGCTGATTTCCGATTCCAACGAAAGGATTTACCCGATTTTGTTCAGGAAGCGCTGAGTTTTTGCGGGAATTGGATAGAAGGAAAAAGTGAGTTTACCCAGCAGACCTCCGGCTCAACCGGCACACCCAAAAAGATCCAAATCTCCAGAAGCCAAATGGAATCCAGTGCTTTGTCCACCGGAAAATTCTTCCAGATTCAGCACAAGGCCCAATTGCTATGCTGCCTGAATACGGCCTATATCGCTGGGAAAATGATGCTGGTCAGAGCAATGGTATGGGACTGCCCAATCCGACTGGTGCCTCCAAGTTCCAATCCATTGGGAGGTTTAGAGGAAAATTTCGATTTCGTGGCCATGGTTCCTCTTCAAGTGGAAACTTCCATTTCAAATGCCGAAAGCTTCAAAAAGCTCCAAAAAATAAGGCATTTGATCATCGGCGGTGCGCCCATCTCCCTTGCTCTTCAACTGGATATTGTGAAAAATCGACTGAACGCCTGGCAAAGCTATGGGATGACCGAAACTGTTTCTCATATCGCTCTGGCCAAAATAGGCAAGGAAGAACTGTTGTATCAGGTTTTACCTCAAGTGAAAATTGGACAAGACGAACGTGGGGCCCTATGGGTAAATGCTGAAATGAGCCAAAATCAACAAGTGCAGACCAATGATCTAGTCAAGTTCATTACTGAAACTTCCTTCCAATGGCTTGGCCGAGCGGATTTTGTGATCAATTCCGGGGGTGTCAAAATCTTCCCCGAGCATTTGGAGCGTGAATCAGAATCGATCATCCACTCCTTTTTCCCAAACTGCAGGTTCTTTTACTTTGGAGAGAAGGACAATAAACTGGGAGAAAAGGTGGTTTTGATTTTGGAAACTGAAAGAAACACGGAAAAATCCGCTTTACTCATGGATCAGTTGAAGCAAACATTGAATCGATTTGAATGCCCCAAGGCAATTTATTTTTGTCCCGAATTTTCCATGACAGAAAATGGAAAAATCAGCCGCAAAGCAACTTCTGAAAAACTATGAGACTTCTACTTATTGTAATTATCCATTTATTTTCAGCACCTGTTTTTTCCCAAACTGCCAATCTTAAGGTCCAAATTAGTCCTACCAAATCTGACGAGGGCAAAGTGCTGGTCTTGGTTTTCAATTCCGAAAAAGGCTTTCCGGAATCCATAGATCATGCGTATAAAAGACTTGTACTGACTCCAAAGAATCAGCAGGCGGAATTTATTTTAGAAGGAATTCCAAGCGGAAAATACGCCATCACAGTCTTGCATGATGAAGACAACAACGGAAAAATGAATACCAGTCTGATGGGCTTTCCTCAGGAAAAGTATGGCTTTTCTAACAATCCCAAGATCTATTTTGGCCCGCCGACTTTTGAAAAAGCAGCTATCACCCTCGGAAAAGAAAACAAAACCGTCCAGATCCAACTCCGCTAGTCAATATTTCTGAGCCAACCGGTGATACTGATCCGCTCTTTTTGGGTGGGAAGCACTTCATGAGGAATTTCCCCGCTTAAAAAGACCACCAATCGCCCACCCAGGGGATAAATATCCTCCACCCTTTCGCCTCCGTCCTCCAGAGGAAGGTACATTCTCAAAGCTCCTCCATCCTCTTCTGTCCATGTATCATTGAGATACAGGATCACGGTGACCACCCGATGAGGTACTTGCTGAAACTGATCCAAATGCCTTTTATAAAAAGAACCTATGGGATACCTGGCAAAATGTCCTTCAAAAGATCGAAGGCCCAAAAAGCAGCGTTGATTCAAAGCTTTTCTGACTTGATCCACCTTGTCCCAATACTCATTTTGGAGAGGGCTTAAATTTTCCGGATCCATCCACAGGACCTGGTCATTCCGAATCTCAGTACGGATTTGCTTTTTCTCCCCCACTCCCACTGCAGCCTGACGGAATTTTCCTGCTTCCAACAAATCGGTTTGTTCCTCCAATAAGGCTTTTCGAAAATCTTCAGGGATAAACTGATCCACGATGACATAAGAATTTTGGTAAATCTCTGAGCTGATCCGATCCAGTATTTCTTCCATGATTTGGGCTTTGGACTGCAAAATAACCACTTAATTGGGCGAAAAACCATACTTTTGCCGAAAGCACCTGCGATGAATTCTTCTAAGAATAATTTTACCGGATTGATATTGGACTACGATTCCGGAATTGTCCCGCCTCCCTATAGTCATGTATTTCATTTGGAATTGGAATGGTCCAAAGGAAATCTGGACTGTCACTTGGAACTTCACTACACCGATCGGGATGAACTCACCGAGGAAGAAATAGTGGATGAGGGCTTTACCCTTCAAGACGATTACAGCTACAAGGGCAGTTTAAATAAAGTTTGGATTAAGCCTTTGGAAGAACTTTTTCAAAAAACAAAATGGAGCAATAAAGACATTGATGATGGAGGAATCACGGTCACCCCTACTGAAAAAGGAAAAGACCTTGGGCTGAGAATTCCCGGAAATCAAGAAGAATGGCAGCTGATGGCTCAAGATCTGATTCAGGCTATTTACGAGACCGTAAAAAGGGAAGCTCCTTTAAAAGTCAATTACCGAAAAGTCGACCACGAAGGTACCACGGACTGCAGTCTAACTGTTCACTTTTCCAATCGGGAAGTAGTTTTTGAGCAAAATGGGAAATCCAGAGTCATCCATTGGGAATATGCCATCCAGCTGATGAAGATGATTTTCACTCCGGATTACCATTATGAACTTGCCAAAGAAAGCCCCGGAACCAAACGTGGGGAATACATTGACTGCGGAGATGGGTACTGGCATCAGCTGGGAAAGGGTGTGGACAATATTGATCCCAACTTTGACGCGGTCGGAAAAATCCGCCAGGGATTTGAGGAATTAATCGAAGATTGATCCCCAGAAAGACTCCCTAAGTATTTGCAAAGAGAGACCTGATTATCTACCTTTAAGTAGGTGTAAATCAGGTTTTTTTATGGAAAAGGATAAGATTTTTATCAGTCATCGGCATTCAGACACGCAAAGTGACTGTCATCGGATCAAAAGTGACCTGCAGAAAATTTTCGGTAAGGATCAGGTATTTCTGGATATCGAAAACCTCGAGCCTGGGATCAGATTCGCAGAAGCCATCGAAAAAACATTGGCACAAAGTAAAGTCGTACTGGTAGTGATTGGTCCTGATTGGCTAAATGTAAGCGATGAAAAAGGGGGAAGGCGACTTTTTGATCCCAAGGACTGGGTAAGGAGGGAAATTGCAGCCTCACTCAATAGTCCGGGTACCCGGGTGATTCCGGTGTTGGTCAAAAATGCCGAAATCCCGAATGAAGAGGATCTTCCGGAAGATCTAAAAGCATTAACTCAACTTCAGGTCGCAGAGATCACCACCAAACGATGGGATTATGATTTAGGGGAATTAGTAAAAGTCCTAGAAAAACTGGTTCCCAAAAAGAATCCAGAATTCCAGCAAGGCCCAAGACCTACTCCAAGACCTATTCCTCCCCAAGTTCCCAAGTCTTGGTGGCAGAAAAACTATCTATGGGTCTTAGGTAGTTTTGTGGGATTTTTGATTTTGATCGGAATGTGCATTCCTGAGGAAAGCGAATACCTTCCCTATGAGGATACAGAAACTCTAAGCACTGCAGACCTTCAAGATCCGAGAGTAACCAACCCCGAGGGAACTGAAATTTATGACAATCTTACGCTAGAAGATAATTCAGATTCTCAGGCAAACGACCCGGAGGTCATCAACCTTCAGGGAAGATGGACTGGGGTAAATGATTTGGGAATCACGTATTACTATGACTTTTCCCAAAACGGAAATTCACTGGCTTTCAACGAATTATCCTATGACGGCTCAATCATTGGTAACGGAAAAGGAAGCATCAACGGAGAGTTTCTCAATTTGGAATATTATTCGGCCTTCAACTATTCAGGCACGGTCAATTTGAAAGTATCACCGGATGGAGACCAACTCACCGGACAGGTAAGTATTCCTTCCCAAGGCGTTTCCGCAGCAATGGTCTTGAACCGAAATTATTAGCCTTTTATTCGCTTCAAATCGAGCTGGATATCCCGGATCATATCTCCCAAATCATCCAAACTCAACGGCTTTTTCTTATCCCCGGGATTCGGGAAATCCGTGCTGATGAATGCTTTGGCCTCCCAAATTTCCAAAACATCCTCTCCCCTGACTTCATAGGGTTTGTAATGGTCGTTATCCGAAACCAAAAAAAGTTTCCCGTTTTCTGCCAGGTAATTAAACACCCTTTTGTACACCACCCCCTCGGTCTGGGTGACCAAGACATAGGTCTGACCGCTTTTGATGGCTTTGAGCTGATCCAGATAGGCGCCGATCACAATAGTACCCGGCACCAAGGGAAGCATAGAGTCACCTGCCAGTTCAAAAGCCCGGTAAGTAGCCTGCCTGGAAAGGTTAGGCAGATGAAATTGGGGCAGAGATTCCATAAACTCCGGATCAGCAAATCCATTGAGATAGCCGGCAGAGGCTTTTTGCGGTACTAAGGTGATATTCTCACGATCATCTTCCCGGGCAGCAATGGTCAAAATATTCAGCCCACGCTTTTGCAAGGCCCTTCTTCCCTTCATTTCAATATCATGCTCAATGAGCTCTTCCATTCCGACCTCCAGCAATTCACAGATTTTTTGAAGAGTAGTAAGCTTAGGTTCTGATCTCCCGTCCTCATAAGCAGAGATCATTGTACGCTGCACATCCAGCTGGTCGGCCAGATCATTTTGGGTGATTCCTTTTTGCTTGCGCAAAAAACGTAGGTTAGAAGCTAGGTAACTCATGCGGTAAACAGGTAAAATTTATGATCTTCTTCAGCAGGTGGAATTGGAAAAAAAGGATTCAGATTCATCAGTTCGGTCCTTCTTCGCTCCAAACGATTCTTGATCTCATCGATGATATCCCCTACTGGCTTAGGCTCTGTCACCAAAAGGTAACCATACTGAGGACGAACCTCATCTTCAATAAAGAATTTCACCTGGCAATTTCCAGAAGCCAAGGTTTTGGTGGTGATGCTGATTTTTTCTCCTGTTTCCATAACTGCTTTATCTTACGGATGCTAAGTTAAGAATGTTACTTTTATAAACATCATAAGGATATAAAAACCAACATATTTATCCGACAAAAAATGTCGGAAATCAAAAAACCTCTATAAGACCTTATTTTTCAGCACAGTACAGGACAGACCTTGGTCTTTTTCCATGAAAGGTTGCTGTTCATTTGGGATATCAACCGCTCAGCCAATTCTTGCCTGAAAAGTAAACCTAAGCGCAGTTATTTTGTATTAAATAGGAAATCAGTGCGCCTGAGGCTCATCGGACTCCAAACCAACACGTGTAGTTAACAAACCCAATGAAGTATTTTCTTTCTTTTCTTTTTGCATTTGGATTTATTTCCATGGCTTTTCCCCAATCCTACACGGTGAAAGGAAAAGTATATGAGTATGGGAAACAGGATGCAATTCCATACGCCAATGTCTTGCTGCTTTCTGTAACGGATTCGGCTCAGGTAGCCGGCACGATTTCCGATTTGGACGGGGAATTTGAAATGACCGGAGTACGGGATGGGGACTATTTATTCAAAGTTCAATACCTAGGCTATCAAAACTTTTTCAAATTGGTTCGGGTCAACACCAATATTGACTTGGGCACTATCAGTATCCGGGAAGAGGCTACGGCCTTGAATGAAGTGGTCGTAGCAGCCCGTAGATCCACCGGCACTCAGAAAAGTGATACCACCATGTACAATGCGGATGCCTTCAAAACCATGAAGGATGCAAGTGCACAGGTCTTGATCGAAAAACTGCCGGGTGTAGTCTCGGAGGGAGGAGTGTTGCAAGCTCAGGGTGAAAATATCGCCCAAATCCTCGTGGATGGAAAACCTTTCTTTGGCACTGATGTCCAGGCAGCCTTGCAAAATCTTCCTGCAGAAGTCATTCAAAGTATTGAAATCTTTGACCAGAAAAGTGAAAAAGCCCAGCTGAGTGGATTTGACGATGGAGAGAGATTGAAAACCATCAACATCATCACCAAGGCCAATCGCAGAAAAGGCCAATTTGGTAAAACCACGGCGGGATATGGGACCGACGACAGATATTTAGTAGGGGCGAGTATCAATGCCTTTGATGAAGATCAGCGGATCACCTTCACCGGCTTGGCCAATAATGTAAACATGCTCAACTACACCAGTGATGCCAATACCCAAGCCGACGGAAGACCACAGGAAGGGATTGTGACGACCAATATTCTGGGCTTGAATTACACCGATCTTTGGGGAGAAAAAATGAAAGTCACCGGATCGTACACCTTCTCCAATCGGGAAAATGTAGGTCTGGTGACCCGGTTTAGAGATTTTGTAACCACCGATGCCTCCAATCAGGAATACTCTGAAAACTCCCGAGATGTCCGGGTCAACAATGAACATCAAGCTGATCTTAGGCTGGACTACAACCCGGACTCCAAAAACAGAATCCTCTACATTCCCAGATTCACAGCAAGGTTTGAAGATGAAAATTCAGGCTTTTTCGGAGAAACCACCGATGGAACCTCCCTGATCAACCAGGTGGAAAATCTCAAAACTGGAGACTATCGGGAATTTGACTTCTTCAACCGGCTGCTTTACAGCCATAAGTTCGATAAACCAGGACGTACTGTTACCTTAAGAACTATTTTTCACCGTGGCTGGGACGAGGACCTGAGTGACCGAATCGCCAGAAACTCCTATTTCGAACAAGAGGATGTCCGAAATGAATTGATCAATCAACGGACTACCCGGCAGCGTGTGGGTAACCGATGGGAAACCGGAATATCCTTCACCGAAGCATTTGGCCAGCGAAGCCAAGTGGAGCTGGAATATGAAATCGGAAACCGAAACAATAACTCTGATCAATTGGTATTTGATGTAGAAGGAGGAGATTTTGACCGTGGAAACATGAGTCTGGATACGGCTTTGAGCAATACCTTTCAAAGTGACTACCTGACCCAGGAATTTGAAATAGGCTACCAATATCGAACCGATAATTTCAAGTTTCAATCCGAAGTTCAATACCAGGATGCCAAGCTCGACAATAACCAAGGCTTCCCTCAGCCTTTTGAACTGAACAGGAGATTCAATGCCGTTCTT
>JAJLJS010000172.1:0-1227 GCA_033844545.1 Cyclobacteriaceae bacterium
TTGGTTCGAGCCCAAGAGGGGGAGCCAAATTAAAAAAGAGGTCAGATACGACCTCTTTTTTCGTTTAAAACCATTCCAGTTTTGTTTAAATGAGGTTTTTGGGGTTGCAACTTTTTAACTCTCACCGATCAATAGTCATCCGAATCAGGTACTTCTCAGATCAGGCTATGTAAAAAATCTGCTGTTTTTGTTAATCCACATTTTCTGAGTTGATTTAAAATTTCGAACTCATCCATTTTGGGATTTTTTCTGTTTAAAACCATCTCCTTGAATGCAGAAATTGCCTGATCATGATTTAAGTCAATGATATCAACCAAAAAATCATCGGCTGAAATCACAGTTATTTCAAAATTGTCCAAGATGTCTTGAGGAAAGTCTTTAAGGTTATTGGTTACGATGCAATTTGAATTCGATTTTATCGCTGCAGCAACTACATGTCTGTCTTTTTGATCGGGTAAGTTTAAGCTTGGGATCAAATTTTCATAGTTCTTAACAAGGGCGTCTGGAAAAGCTGAATTCACTACGGAAATTCTTTTCTCAGCCTCTGCATGATTCAATCCTTTTCGAAGCATAACTTCTTTCCATTCATCAAAAATGTGATTGCTCCACTTCGGCGTATATAATTCATAATGGGCAAACCAAAAAAGTAGATCCCTTGAAATCAATGGATAGATAACATTGGTGTCTAAAACCGCCTTAAAACGAACGCTATGAATCATAGCCTCCTAACTCTTCATCTCCGTTCATCATTTCGATCAGTCGACTCTTCTGTTCAGCCTTCATTTTTTGTTTGAAGTTGACTACGTCTTCAAATTTGATCCTGCGGTGCCTTCCGATTTTGATAAAATCCAATTCACCATTTTCAAGAAGTTTGACTAAATGTGGGCGTGAACACCCTAAGATTTCGGCAGCCTTTTGAGTGGTCACTTCTGTAGCGATAGGTACAATCGAAATTGGGTTACCCTGACTCATAGCCTTCAGGATTTCATTGAGTAACTCCAACGCTCTGGATGGAATTTGAAGTTTTTCTTTTGTCTCCTCGATCTCAATTTCAGTCAATGGAGCATGAACATGCTCAAGAATCTGAGAAAGTGTTTCATGGGATTTTCCAGCAATTCGCTGCTCCGATTTGCTGGGTTTTTTACTAAGCTGTAGGGTTTCCATGGGATTGATTCAAATACTTTTCAAGTATAATCGAAATAAACGAAACAAACGAAATAAAAGTTA
>JAJLJS010000173.1:0-11016 GCA_033844545.1 Cyclobacteriaceae bacterium
TATTGCAATGAGAATGGGAGCGATCAACGAGCTCGCCCAAGAATGTAATACCATCGTCGTTCCTGCTGATGCCACCGTGGTGGAAGATATCGAAAAGCTGTATGCAGAAGCAAAAGAGTTTTTGGGAGGAAATTTTGACTTCCTGCTTCATTCCATCGGTATGTCTCCTAATATCCGTAAGGGAAGATCTTACGGTGACTTGAATTACGACTGGGCGATGAAGTCCTACGATGTTTCCGCCATCTCTTTCCACAAGATGATGCATGTAGCAGAGAAGCAGGACGTGATGAATGAGTGGGGATCTATTTTGGGACTTTCTTACATCGCTGCTCAGCGAGTTTATCCTTTCTACACGGATATGGCGGATGCGAAAGCTTTGCTGGAAAGTATCGCCCGAGGATATGGCTACCGATTCGGAAAGCTGAAAAAAGTGAGAGTGAATACGATCTCCCAGTCTCCAACCAAGACCACAGCCGGAACTGGCATCGGAGGATTTGATTCCTTCTTCAATTTTGCAGAAGCTCTTTCTCCCTTAGGAAATGCCTCTGCGGATGCTTGTGCGGATTATATCGTCACGATGTTCTCGGATTTGACTAGAATGGTGACCATGCAGAACTTGTTCCATGACGGGGGATATTCCTTTACGGGGATTTCCGAAGATATCATGGAGAAATTCAAAGATCTTTGATCGAACCTATTTCAATTCAAAAGCCTCGCTTGGATAATTTCAAAGCGAGGCTTTTTCTTTTCCCACCGGTCCCAAACCGATTTTTTGATTTCCCTTTTTGGATTATCTTATCCAACCAAAGAAAACCACCTAGCTATGCTAAAGAAATTTATGCTTTCCCTGATTGCCACGGCAATGTTTGCTGTTTCGGCAATTTCTCAAATTTTGCCTGCCCCAAATCGGGCAGAAGGAGATGGGCCTTACGATAGGCTGATTATTCGGGGGGTCACCCTGATCGACGGTACCGGGGCGCCTCCGATTGGGCCTGTGGATATCGTGGTGGAGAAAAACAGGATTTCCCAAATTCAGATCGTAGGCTATCCCGGACTCCCGATCAATGAAGGCAGAAGACCTCAGGCAGATGAGAAGACCAAAGTTTTGGACTTGGAGGGACATTTTTTGCTTCCGGGCTTTATTGATAGCCATGGACATATCGGAGGAGATGGACAAGGTACTCCAGCGGAATATGTATATAAACTTTGGATGGCCCACGGGATTACCGCTGTTCGAGATCCTTCAGCCGGCAATGGCCTGAAATGGGTTTTGGACCAAAAAAGAAAATCACTGGCCAATGAAATTACCGCTCCAAGGCTTTTTGCCTACACGGCGTTTGGGGCAGATTTGGATCGGGAAATAGACCGCGAAAAGGAAAAACTCCGAGAAAAGCCAGAAAGGAAACCCATCACCACTGCCGAACAGGCCAAGGCTTGGGTGAATGAAAACAAAGCCAAGGGAGCGGATGGGATCAAGTTTTTTGGAGCAAACCCGGAAGTGATGCAGGCCGCTATCTCCGAAAACAAACGCATCGGTCTCCGCTCTGCCATGCACCATCAACAGATGGATGTGGCCCGCTGGAATGTCCTGAATTCTGCTAGAGCAGGATTGACCTCCATGGAGCATTGGTATGGTCTCCCTGAAGCACTGTTTCAGGATCGGACTATTCAGGACTTTAGGTTGGATTACAATTATCAAAACGAACAGCATCGATTCGGAGAAGCTGGAAAGCTATGGAATCAGGCTGCTCCTCCTTATTCAGAGCATTGGAACGCCGTAATGAATGAGTTATTGGAGTTGGATTTCACCTTGGATCCCACTTTCAATATCTATGAAGCCAATCGGGACCTGATGCGAGCCCGAACACAGGAATGGCATGAGGTGTACACCTTGCCTTCCTTGTGGAGATTTTATGCCCCCAGCAGACAGTCTCACGGCTCTTATTGGTTTGACTGGACTACGGAAGAAGAGGTGCAGTGGAAAGAGAATTACCGCTTGTGGATGACTTTTATCAATGAATACAAAAACCGAGGCGGCCGCGTGACTGCTGGTTCGGATTCAGGATTTATCTACCAATTGTATGGGTTTGCTTATATCCGCGAACTGGAGTTACTGAGAGAAGCGGGTTTCCATCCCTTGGAAGTCATTCGAAGTGCCACCTTGCATGGAGCACAGGCTTTGGGGATGGAGAAGGAAATTGGTTCTGTGGAAGTTGGCAAGCTGGCTGATTTTGTGATCTTGGAAGAAAATCCCTTACAAAACCTTAAAGTGCTGTATGGTACAGGCTCCATCCGAATTGACGATACCAATACCCCGATCCGGGTGGGAGGGGTAAAATTTACGGTAAAGGATGGAATAGTCTACGATGCTAAGCAGCTGTTGCAAGATGTGAGGAAAATGGTCGAGGAGGCAAAAGCAAAAGAAAATGTGAAATTGACCCAGCCAGGGTTGGATTGGTGATATTAAAATTCATCAAGGAAATTGGGGATGGATTCTCGAGGAATTCATTCCCAATTTCTTTTTAACTTATTGTCCAAGCAAAAAAATTGAGATGCCTTTTATTGAAGTCAACGGTGTAAATATTTTTTACGAAGAAAAAGGTGCAGGAAAAGATACCATCATCTTTTCCCATGGCCTTTTGTGGAGTCACCGCATGTTTACTGCCCAGATAGAGGAACTTTCCAAAACGCACCGGGTAATCGCCTATGATCATCGGGGCCAGGGAAAAAGTGAGGTCAAAGGTCCTTTTGACATGGATACGGTTTACGAGGATGCAGTTGCGTTGATTGAAAAGCTGAATCTGGGAAAAGTTCATTTTGCAGGACTCTCCATGGGAGGTTTTGTGGGATTGAGGTTGGCTGCCCGGAGGCCTGATTTAGTAAAAAGCCTCATTTTGATGGAAACCTCAGCCAATGCCGAGCCTGTTGAAAATCTCCCCAAATACAAAACCCTCAATGGTATCGTTAAATGGATGGGAGTGATTCTTCCTGTAGCCAACAAAGTGATGCCGATCATGTTTGCAGAATCTTGGCTATCCAATCCAGAAAACCTCGATCAGGTAAAATATTGGAGAAAACAACTCATGGGTAACAAAAAATCGATCACAGGACCCGTTGAAGGAGTGATTTACCGCAAGGGTGTGGAAGGAGAATTGGCCAAAATCAAATGCCCTACTTTGATTTTGGTGGGAGATGAAGATGTGGCGACAAAGCCTGAAAAGGCCAAGTTTATCCAAATGGGGATTTCTGATTCAGAACTTCATCGAATTCCTGGGGCAGGCCACAGCAGCTGTATCGAAAAGCCGGAAATCGTCAATAAGTTACTGTCGGACTGGTTTCTAAAAAGATAAAAAGCCCCGAAGGGCCTTTTGAATTAATTTGATTGAAATACGCGGACATAATCCACAATCATGTGCTGAGGATAAGTGCTGCTGGAATCCGGAGATCCCGGCCAATTTCCGCCTACTGCCACATTAAAGATGAAGAAAAAGTTTCTTCTGAATTCATCCAATTGACCAGGACGGGTATCAATTACATGATATTCTTTGTCATCCACTAACCATCGGATCGATTGGGCATCCCAAATGATGGAAAATACATGGAATTTGTCCCCAAAGGTTCCTGAAGATAGTTTATAGTTTCCACCATATTCAGCTCTTGAGCCGTCATGTTCCCAGTGGACAGTTCCGTGTACCGTATTCTCTCTTCCTTGACCTCCCACCATCTCCATGATGTCAATCTCCCCACAGGCTGGCCATCCTACCGTGGAAAAGTTAGATCCCAACATCCAAAGCGCGGGCCAAATACCCTGGCCTTTTGGCAAAGATGCCCGGATATCCACCCTGCCGTAGCGAAATTGCTTCTTATCCTTGGTAACTATCCTTGAGGAGGTATACTCTTTTCCTCCAAATGCTTCTTTTTTTGCGGTAATGATCAGATGACCATCCTGAAAAGAAGTGTTTTCCGGTTTGTAATACTGTAATTCATTATTTCCCCATCCATTTTGGCCGGTACCGGTTTCGTGTGACCAAAACTCAGTTTTCAAGGAATTTCCTTCAAATTCATCCTGCCAAACCAAGGTCATCCCCGGGTAAGTATTGGGAGAGGTAAAGCCTGTAGAAGGAATGGAAACCTTTGCCGTATTTCCACTATTCCCGGGGTTGGTTTCATCGGATACGCAACCCCAAAACCCAAAAGCTGCCAGAAATATCGCTGAACTTAAGTTTTTCATGTTTTTAAAGTTTTACCCCGGGAAAATGAATTCCCAGGGACTTTAGATTTATTCAGAAATCAACTTAAACGTCCACCAAACCCCGGAACCTGCTTGAATATGCAAAGTCATTTTCTTGACTCCATTGGACTCGGTAAGACTTACGACCTGGTAAGTCACGTCATTGGGGACGGCTACATTTGGCAATTCACCTGCATTGACTGCCTTAGGTAGTGCCACATGTGCTCCTTGCCCAATTAGCTTTAAGGTTGTGCCGGTGTATTCGTAGGTGAAGTTGTTCGCAGTGATGTGAGGTGCTTTGGGAGTTCCACAGCCGTCAGCCCCTACGCCTTGCCAGGTTTCCAACCAAGTCTGATTTCCCATGTCAATGGAGAATTTGCCATCTGCGGCAAAGGTATAGGTGTCGTCAAAGAAGCAAGCTCTGGTAGCTACGTCAGCGGTAGTATTGAACCACCACTCTCTGCTTCCTGCGCTAGGGCCTACGGATAAAGCACCTTCTACAGGATCCATTTTCCACTTTCCGACAATCGCAGCTTCCGGTGAGGCACCTCCTGAGATCAGTTTGAAATCCCACCAGACTCCGTTGCCGGCTTGGATTCTTAGGGTCATTTTTCGGATGTCGCCAACTTTGGATTGCTCCACAATCGTATAGGCGATTTGGTCTGCGATTGCCGCGCCATTGGATATTTCTCCTGCATTATTCACTTTAGCCAACCCCACATGAGCTCCTTTTCCGATTAGGGTTAAAGTCGTAGAGGTGTAGGTATAGGTGAAGTTTCCTTGACCATCAAAAGGCGCTCTTGGTGCTCCACAACCATCGGCAGACACTCCCTGCCAGGTTTCGATCCATGTTGAATTTCCCATGTCCATTTTGAATGAGCCATCTGTGCCGAACGTAAAGGTATCATTGAAGAAACAAGCTCTTGCGGCTACGTCTCCTTCAGAGTTTTGCCACCATTCAGAACTTCCGGGTGCTGGCCCCACCTTCATGGCGCCAGGCACCGGCTCCATGGTCCATACGCCTGCAATATCAAAAGCGGGCTTGGCAGAAGCTACTTTGAAAGAAAGGTTTTCTACACTTTCGTTTCCGTTACTGTCGTTGACTTTGATGTCCAAGTTATAATCTCCGGGATCAAAACCGCCTTTGATTTCGATCTGAACCACTTGATAATCCCCTTCCAAATCCTGAGTTGCGGATGTGATTTCAGTAGTCCCTTTATTTATAGTATAGGTGAGTTTTGATAGCGTACTAATTCTACCCTCATCTCTGCCGTCTGATAGAGTCACCTGAATTTTGAAATCCTGCTTTTCCACAAGGCCAGTGGTAATTGGGCCTAAGGTGATTTTAGGAGGATCATCATTTACGGGTACATCCGTAAAACCATTGTCACAAGCCCAGATCAGGGCCAATAGCGCGCACAAAGCTGCAATTTTTGTAGATGCTTTTTTCATGGGTCTATTTTTTTTAGAAAGTTCCCATAGTACCAATTCATACCCAAAAAATTCCCCTATACAACTATTCATCAAAACCAATATTCCACTACATCAAAATTTCATCAATTGAAAAAAAATCCTCTTATTTGAGCTTCATTGCCTGATTTTCTGCCTTTTGTATTTTCACAAATAAATCCAGGTCTAAATGTATAAGAGAGTCCAAAATTTCCGAAAGATGGTGGAGCATGGCTTTTGGCTTTGGATTCTTTGTTTTTCAGGACTCGAAGGTTTCAGCCAGAGAATTACCGGGTTTCAGGGCTTGCCCTTTATTACCAACTATCCTGCAACAGCGTACGAGGCAGGAATTCAAAATTGGGATATCACCCAAGATGACATGGGCAGAATTTTCATTGCCAACAACCTTGGACTTTTGGAATTTGATGGGAAATCCTGGCAACGATATGGCCTGAACAACACCAAAGTACGATCTGCTTTGGTAGGGAAGGGAGGTAAAATCTTCGTGGGGAGTCAGGGTGATTTTGGGTATTTGGAGAGTAATCCTCAGGGTGAACTCATCTATTCTTCCTTAGCTGACAGCCTGGAAGGAGCTCTTCGCGACTTTGATGAGACCTGGAAAGTATTTACTGCTCAAGACCGGGTTTATTTCTGTACGTTTAAACGAATTTATATTCTGGAACGTGGCAAAATCCGCTCGTTGGAAGGTGCAAATCGACTCGATATTTCTTTTCAGATAGACAATCAACTACTTACCCAGATTCCTGGAGTAGGTCTTCATCGAGTGGAGGATACAGGTATGGAGTTGATTCAAAATGGAAATTTTTTTGCCGATAAGCGCATTTCAAATATTCTTCCTTATGATAAAAATCGCTGGCTGATCACTACCTTTTCCCAAGGTCCTTTTCTCTATGACGGGCAGGTAAGGCCATTCCCCTTGAGCAGTACTTTTTGGAAAAATGAGTACCTGATCAATTACAGTACCCGTCTGAAAAGCGGGGCTATGGCGTTGGGAACTCAAAATGCAGGGCTTTTTATTTTAGACCAAAACGGGCAACTTCTTTATCATCTAGATAAAAATTCCGGCTTGATGGACCTGACCATCCATTATATTTTCGAGGATGACCAACAGGGAATTTGGCTGGCCATGAACAATGGAGTAGCCAGAATTGATCTTCAATCCCCTTTTTCCAGAATCGATGATCGCATGGGATTAACTGGCTCAGGGTATACCGCTCTGAAAAAGGGGGAATTGATTTACCTAGGGACAAACAATGGCTTGTTTGTTTGGGAAAATGGAACCATTCGTTTAATAGAAGGGACCGAAGGCCAGGTATATTCTATTCAGGAGATTCGTGGCAAGATCCTTATCGGTCACAACAATGGGTCCATGCTGATCGAAAACAATCGGGCAATTCCCATATATACCTCCCAAGGGGCCTGGATTTTTAAACCCGTCCCTGGTCAGCCCAACTTGTTTATTCAAGGTACCTATTCTGGGCTCAACCTTTTTGAATGGAAAAACGAGCGGCCTGTTTTTATTCAAAAAATCAGGGGATTTGACGAATCTTCCCGGATCATGGAGTTTGAGGGAAATACACTCTGGGTGGCACATGGGTATAAAGGTGTTTTTCGAATCAGATTTAATGAAGACTTCTCGGAAGTAGCGGAAAGCATTCTCTATAATAAGGCCCAGGGTTTCCCGAATGATGAATTGATCAATGTTTACCGCATTGCCAACCAACTGGTATTTACCGCCAATGGAGGGTTTTACCGATATGATTCAGGGCTGGACAGGTTTTTACCCTGGGATGAGTTTAATGATCTTTTCGGCTATGGGACACGTGTGGCAGATTTGGAGGGAGACGAATTGGGAAATATTTACTTCATTGAGCAGGATCAATTGGGTGTCATCAAACCTTTATCCAATGGGAAAAAGGAGCTTTTTTCCATGTCATTTCATAAAGTCAAAAAGCTGTGGAATGATGATTTGGCCAATATCATCGTTCTGAACAGTCAGAATATTTTAATAGGAGGAAAAGAAGGATTTATCCATTACAACCCCCAAAAAGATCTCCCTAGGTCTTGGATTCCGAAAGTGTTTTTCAAGGAAATTACCAATTCGGGAGAGGAGTCCAACACCTTGTTTCATGGACACCAAGAACCTGACCAATCCTCTTCCATTACATTGGAGGAAAAATTACCCTATTCCCAAAATTCCTTTTTGTTTGAATTCGCCTCTCCTCATTTTGAAAGTGAAGGTCAAGTGAATTATCAAGTAAAGCTTGAAAATTATGATACAGAATGGTCTTCATGGACCACAGAAAACAGAAAGGAGTACACGAATCTCCGAGAGGGGGATTATGTGTTTTGGGTCAAGTCAAAGAATATTTTTCAAGAAGAATCAGAGCCGGTGTCTTTTTCCTTTTCTATCCGGCCGCCAATCTATAGGTCATTCTTTGCCTACTTGATCTACACTTTTTTCATCGGGGCTGGTTTATTTTTGGGGTTTATTTTTCTGGATAAAAAATATAAGGAAAAGACAAAGGCCATCGAATTTGAGAAAAATAAGGCCATCAAGAAGAAGGAAAGTGAACTAAAGGACCTGACCCAAAGGACTGAGGAAGAGATCGTCAAGCTGAAAAATGCGAAACTTGAGGCTGAAATCAATTTCAAAAACCAAGAATTGACTTCCTCGGCCATGCATCTGATTCAAAAGAATAAACTTCTGCAGGACATCAAGAATTCTCTGAAGAACCTCTCCGGGGAAGAAAAAAACAAACCCCTAAATACCCAGCTCAACAAATTGGTCAAGTCCATCGATAAAGACCTGGAAGGTGGAGAAGAGTGGGCGTTGTTTTCCCAAAATTTTGATCAGGTCCACGGAAATTTTATCACCAGACTCAAGGAAAAATACCCTGAACTGACACCACAAGAGATAAAGTTCAGTGCTTATATCCGGATGAATCTGAATACCAAGGAAATCGCTAACCTCCTCGGGATATCCGTTCGCGGGGTAGAAATAGGACGCTACCGGGTTAGGAAAAAGCTGGGGCTGGAAAGGCAAGAGAACCTCAGCGACTTTTTACTCAGGTTTTGATCCAGAAAAGTAAAGGCAAGGATCCCCCAGACCGGGAAAGTACATTTCAGGCCTTTGGAGAATTGGAAATAATTTTCGCTATTTCCAAATTTGAAAAACATGCTACCTGTTGAAAATGAGAGGATTTGAAAAGAATTTTGAATTTTTCCTAGGATTGCTGAAACCTTTCCGTACATTTGTATGTATATACATTTAAATCACTTGTAGATAAAATGGGAAAGATAGAAGATGCCATTCAGCAAAAGGAATTCAAAGATCCTTTCAACAAAGTAGTGGTAAACCTATTGTACACCCACAGCTACTTAGTGACTTCCCAGAATGGGCTTTTAAAACCCTTTGGAATTTCTCCTGAGCAATACAATGTACTGAGAATTTTAAGGGGACAAAACGGGGAGCCTACGACAGTTTCTTCCATCCAGGACAGAATGTTGAATAAGATGTCCAACGCTTCTCGGTTGGTGGAAAAGTTGAAGATTAAAGGGCTTGTGGAAAGGACCGAATGTCCTTCTGACAGGCGCCAAGTCGATATTGTCATTACCGAAAAAGGACTGGAATTGCTGAATAGGCTGCAAAATCAAGTGGAACGCGCTAACCAAAATGTAATCCATCTGACCGAGCCTGAAGTTCTTCAGCTGAATGACCTTCTGGACAAATTGCGAGGGTGAAAAAAAATTTGCCTTAAAAGATGTATAGACAAATAATGTTAAAACACTATAAATAAATTCTAAAACCTAAACAACACAACTATGAGTACTACTAAATGGACGATCGACCCAACCCATTCCGAGGTTTCTTTTAAAGTAAAACACTTGGTGATTTCCACGGTGACAGGCTATTTCCGAAAGTTTGAAGGAGCAGCTGAGTCTTCCAGCGAAGATTTTGACGGTGCGAGTGTTTCTTTTTCTGCGGAAATTGACAGCATCGACACCAATCAGGCTGACAGAGATGCACATTTGAAGTCTCCTGATTTCTTTGATGCAGCAAATCATCCTAAATTGACTTTTGCCGGAAAAGTGACCAAATCCGGCGGAGACTACAAATTGGTCGGAGACTTGGAAATCAGAGGAAACAAGAAAACCATCGAACTAGACATTGACTTTGGTGGCGTGGTAGCGGATCCTTATGGTCAGACCAAGGCTGGATTTGAAATTGAAGGTAAAATTTCCAGAAAGGAATTTGGTCTAACCTGGTCAGCGGTTACTGAAGCTGGCAGCGTGGTAGTTAGTGACCAAGTAAGATTGCATCTCAGTGTGCAGCTCGTCAAACAGCAAGTTGCCGTAGAACAAGAAGCTACTGCATAAGTTTTGAAGCTGCCCTCGGGCAGCTTTTTTTTAACCCAAAAGAAAGGAAAATCATGAAACCCCTAATCACAGGAATTCACCACATTACGGCCATTGCCGGTGATCCTCAAAAAAACATCGATTTCTACACCGGCATTCTCGGGATGAGGTTGGTCAAAAAGACCATCAACTTCGATGCCCCGGATGTCTATCATTTCTACTTCGGAGATGAGCAAGGAAATCCAGGCACAGTGTTCACTACCTTCCCATTTTCGGGAGCCCGAAAAGGGACTAAAGGTACCGGGGAGTTGACCTATACCGCATTCTCGGTCGGGAAAGATTCGTTGAGTTTTTGGATTGAGCGACTGAAGAAATTCGGGGTGGTGGTTTCTGATATCCAAACCCGATTTGGGGATTCCCTGATCCGTTTTGAAGACCATGACGGAATGGGAATCGAACTGGTCGCAAATGATTCAGATGATCGTGATGGTTGGACTTATGGCCCTGTTCCCAAAGAACATTCTATTCGTGGATTTTATGGTGCGACACTCAACCTCAGATCCAAGGATGAGACGGAGAAGCTATTACTGAATCACATGAATTACCTGTTTATTGGTCAGGAAGGTGAAAGGTATCGATACGGGACAGAGGGAAAAGCAGGAGATATCGTGGATATCCTAGTCAATCCTGCTGGAAACCGAGGAATGCAAAGTGCAGGGACGGTTCACCACATTGCTTTTCGAACAGCCAATGAGGCTTCTCAGTTGGAAATCCAGCAGATTCTTATGGAGAATGGGTATATGGTGACCGAAGTAAAAGATCGAAACTACTTCAAGTCCATCTATTTCCGTGAGCCAGGAGGAGTTTTGTTTGAAATTGCCACTGACGAGCCTGGTTTTGCCATCGATGAGGATGAAGCACATTTGGGAGAATTGCTAAAACTCCCGGAATGGGCA
>JAJLJS010000174.1:0-2309 GCA_033844545.1 Cyclobacteriaceae bacterium
ATGAATTATTTTTTTTCTACCTGATAGTGTAAATCTGAGTGGCCGGGGATTCCATTCAGGCTAAGTCCTTCGATTTCAATTCGAATAGTGGAATTCAAATCAGCATTGAAAAAACGAACGGTAGCTTTTCCGGCAGCATCAGTTTGGATCATAGGTGCCCAAAAAATGGTTGCTCGCTGGTCAGGTTTGGAATGGAGGACTTCATCAGTGTCATATTTCGGAGCATAAAACTCCCTTTCAATTTGATAACCTTTCCTTCTTAAAAAACCCTGATTGTTAGCAGAATTTGACTGTGGGGTTTCATTGGATTTTTTAGTATAGAATCCAATCACCCCATTTGCTCCACGGGCACCAAAAATAGCCGTGTCAGGACCTTTCCACACCACAAAACTTTCAATCTCCTGAACCGGAAGGGTATGAAGCTGCTTCGCGTCTATCGGTATATCATTTAATAAAATCAAAGGTTCAAGACTGCTGTTAATGGAGTTGACTCCCTGAATTTTGATGTCCCAATTAATCCCACTTCCTGATACTTGTACTCCTGCTACCCTTCCTTGGACCAGTTCAAGAGGATGAAACAAGTTTTCTAATTCGGGTTTCCCTGCCACTTTAATCATGGCTGTGCCTCCACCATAAATTCTTGGTCCTCGGTATTCTTCCGTTTCTGTTATCCGTTTTCCTTTGACCTCCACCTCACTCAGTTCTAGTTCGGAGTTCGTAAAATCAAATGCCTGATCGATTCGTTTTCTTTCCCCTGCTTTGGAAATAAACCGTTCTTCAATTTCGATATTCCCACCTGCAAGTAGTCTAGCCCCAAATCCCGATCTTGGAGACTCGTAAGTATTTTCAAGGTGAATGTTCACCGAAGCATTTCCATTTTTTGGTTTCCCTTTTAGGGTGAATTCTGTGGAATCAAAATAGAGCAAATCACGGAATTCGAATTGGCCACCTGTTTCCGAAAGGACTGTTCGTGATTCTGCAATAGGGTATATGGAAAGATAAGAGACAGAGCCTCCTTCCAAAGGATTATTGTTTTTGTCCAGTAATCTCCCTTTCAGAGAAATTCCTTTTTCCGGAGAGTAGATGGGTTTTGGGAGCTCATGGTTTAATGCTTCCCGGAAAGTAAACCTTCTCCAGCCTTGAGTCACCATCAGCAAATCCATGGCCTCCTCCCGATCCTTATTTTCAGGGTTGAAGTAATATCCGGGAGATTCAATATGGCCTTTGAGCTCAGAGGACAACAATAAGTAGGAATGGATAGTTGGCTGATTTGGATCGTGGGGGATTTGGCCTTCATCCAGTGCACTCAAGGAAAGATTAGCAGGCAAAGGGACTCCATCTTTGTTTTTGGTTTCGATGGTCAAAACCACAGGGTCCCGAGGGGCGTAGCTGGGTTTGTCAGAGGAAATAGAAATTTGTAGGTGATCCTGATGGTTGATGAAAATCAAGCGCTCCGCCAATGGAGTTCCGCTAGAGTCCAAGGCAGTTAATTGGGCAATTCCTGAGGGAAACTCCTTTTTGGGAATCCGCACAAATGCAATTTGGTTTGATAGGTCAACTGTACTGGTAGCACAAATGAGTCCTCGGGTCTGGGCTACAAGATGGATGGATGGGATTTGAGAAGGTGTTGACGTTTGAATTTTGACTAGGAAATCGGTAGAGGTAGGAGAATTTGTCACAGAAAGGACAATTCCTTCGGGCATTGCCGAGGGAAGTCCAAGCATCAAATCGGTATTTAGGATTCTTGCCTGATAAACTTTCCCGGCTTGGGGGAGCAATCCAAACATTCCCATTCCCAAATGATTACTTTTAAAATCCCCTATCTTAATTCCATCTTCCAGAATTTCACCCTGGATTTTTCTTCCCAATCCATCTTGCCCGATTGCCTTAACAGCCACTTTACTCAAGATTCCTTCTACCAAACTTCCTCCCTCAGGGAAAAACTGGATATCCAGATCGGAATGGGAGGGAGTCAGGGCCTGGGTAGACGATTCGGGGTTTAAAATTTTTATTTGCTGGTGAAAAAAATATGCTTCATCGAAATTCCGCATCCAATTCGTATAGGCTCTGAGGAGATAATCACCGGAGGATAGGGAATCCGGTAAGTCTATATGCCCAGAAGCGAATCCATCAGGAGAAAAAAGATTTAAATAATGTAAAACTTCCCCATTTTCCTCGAGCAACTCTACATAAACCGTTTTACTTAGAAGAGAGGGTTCGTGGTTTGGACCGGTCGTGATATAGGCCTTGAACCAAATTGTTTCTCCGGATGCATAAAAAGTCCGGTCTGTATGGAGGTAAACTTTTTC
>JAJLJS010000175.1:0-2333 GCA_033844545.1 Cyclobacteriaceae bacterium
AATATTGCACTCTATTTGACAAAAGTAGTTACTAATCCCACATCCTACCGATAGTACATGGAAAGTACAGTAGCACAAAAACTCGACGCTATCTACAACCTTCAATTAATAGATTCTAGACTAGATGCCATTTTGAAAGTAAGAGGAGCTCTTCCCGAAGAGGTCCAAGACTTGGAAGATGAGATAGCCGGCTACGAAACCAGACTTGAAAAATTCCAAAACGACATCGCCAGCTTCGAAGAAGACATCAAGCGATACAAGGAAAATATCAAAGAGTCTGAAAAACTGATTAAAAAATATCAGGATCAGCAGATGAACGTACGAAACAACCGTGAGTACGATGCCATCACCAAAGAGCTTGAACTTCAAGACCTGGAAATCCAGGTTTCCAAGAAAAAAATCGCTGAAGCCGGAGTAAAAATCGACCAGAAAAAAGCGGACCTGGATGATCTTGAAGCTATCATGAAGGATCGTCAGAAGGATCTGGATCTGAAAAAAGACGAACTGGATACCATCGTAGCTGAGAGCGAGGCTGAAGAAAACAAATTGTTGGCGGACCGAGAAAAAGCCAGCAAAAAAGTAGAAGATAGACTTCTGAAATCCTATTCCAAAATCAGAGCGAATGCCAAAAACGGTTTGGCTGTGGTCATGGTGAAAAGAGGTGCTTGCGGAGGATGTTTCAATACAGTTCCCCCTCAAAGACAGGCTGACATCCGGGAAAAGAAAAAGCTGATCGTCTGTGAGCACTGTGGAAGAATCCTGGCGGGCGTGGAAGACGAGATCGAAGACGATACCACCAAATCCAAAAGAAGAACTGCAAAAGCTTAATCGCTTTTACCTGCATAAGAATCCTCAAAGCCATCCTTTGAGGATTTTTTTTGCCTTGAGGTTTTTTTCTCCCAACAAACTTGATTTTCCGAAGGTTAAATAGCTATATTAAAAGCTATGAAAAAGCTACTGCTCATTTTCATCTGTTCAATTTGTTGCTCTTCAGGATTTGCCAAAGATCCTGAGCCCAAAACTTTTTTAGCCTTATTCAAAGCCAAGGAACTTAAAGAACTAAAAACCAGTCTGAAGCAGATCGAAAGCCAGTTTTCGGATGTTTTCAAAACCAAGACCTATGCCGGAAATTCAGAATTGGCCTTGTTGATTGAAATCCCTGCCTGTGATTTTGACGAATGCTTCTTGGGGGAGTTTTTGATCAATCTGGATGAAAGCAGAAAGATGCAGCTCCAAAATATTGCTTTTCGGGTTTTTGACCTTACCGAAAACAAAGACCTACACCAGACTTATCTGGCCCTGTATGAAGAAAGCCAGTCCAAAAAGAAAAAGGATTCCAAAACAGCTAAATTGTCTTCAGGGCTTTTAGGTGGTCCTGGTCATTGAAATTTTTTACCACGAAAGAAGCGTCCTCTTCTTGCTCCAACACGTACAGGCATAGGTTGTGATGCTCAAACTGATCCATATCCCGTAAATCATACTTGAGAATCAGACTGAGGAAAATGCGCATGGCCCGGCCGTGCATGCAAACCAAAATGGTTTCCCCGGGTCCATTCAGTATTTTTTCGATCCCCTGCCTCATCCTTTTCGCTACCACATTGGGACTTTCCCCTCCTGCTATCGCATAATCGAGATTTCCCTGCTGCCATTGGTGAAGCATATGCCGGTAGTATTCTCCTTCTTCAGGTGTCATGGGAGTTCCTTCATAATCTCCCCAGGAGATTTCATTCAATTCGGGCAAAACAGTGGTCGGTATTCCGAGATCTATGAATTGCTGAATAGACTGTTTGGTCCGGATCAAAGCCGTATGGTATACCTGATCAAAAGGAATCTCTTTGTACGCTTCAAAAAAAGCCGCTGCTTGAGATTGTCCTGTTTTGTTGATCGGAGCATCTATCCCGCTCCCTTGCACTACGCCCTGGAGATTAAAGTCGGTCTGACCATGTCTCACCAGGTAAATTTTTTTTCGATTCAAGTTTCTTTATTTTTGTCCGAAGCCCAAATAAACTTCATTTAGCCCATATTTTAATGGTTTTTCTGCGTATTCCTTCCCTAGAATTTCTGAATTCCACGAGTAAAAACACCCTGGTCGAGCACTTGGGAATTGAGTTTACTGCCGTGGGAGAAGATTTTCTGGAAGCCTCTATGCCTGTGGACTTCAGAACTGTGCAACCTTACGGCTTGCTTCACGGCGGAGCCAGTGTGGTATTGGCCGAAACACTGGGAAGCCTGGCGAGTTCTCTTACCATTGACCCTGATCACCAAATCTGTGTGGGATTGGAAATCAATGCCAACCATATCAAATCTGTGCGGGAAGGAAAAGTTATCGGCAA
>JAJLJS010000176.1:0-22150 GCA_033844545.1 Cyclobacteriaceae bacterium
GACTACATGGACTTGGCTAAATTGGCCCAGTTGATTCCGATTGTAGGTGCCCCTGTAGGAGCCTGGACCAATTACAAGTTGACCCAACAATTGGGGGATTATGCTATGAATGCCTACAGGTTAAGGCTGTTATCCTTGGAATTTGACAAGAAGCCTTAAATGAAAAAAGCCCTCTTTTTGGAGGGCTTTGGTTGGTCTACTAGGGCTCGAACCTAGACTCTTCTGAACCAAAATCAGACGTGTTGCCAGTTACACCATAGACCAGTAATTTTTGAAATCGCTTTTGATTCCTTTAAAGTGTCACAAAGGTAGAAGTATGATCTATTTTTTCCAAACCCTTGTTTCAAGAAATTTTGGATGGAATTGTAAACTCCTTGAGTTCAGGGAGAAAATTATTTGGAGGATTCAAAGGGATAAAGAAGATGATTGCACCTTGTCGAAAGGTTAAATTTCTAGTTCGAAATCGATTGAAATTTGCTATTTTGTTAATTTTAAAGCCTTTATGTTGTGGTATTGAAAAATATTGCCTTGCTTTGAATCAAAATTGGAAATTAAACCTCTAAAAATCTTCAACATGAATCCTGAAAAAATGGAAAAACTGATCCCTGATGTGGTCGGAAAATTGGAAAAAATCAAGGAAAATGAATTGGCGGCGGAGCTAAGCTGGTGCTGGGTGAGTTTTCAAAATGACCAAAATCCTACAGGGGTAATTGAAAAAGGGAAAGCTGCGTTGGCTAAATTTTCTTCAGCAAGAGAAAAAAATTCCAAAGCGGTTGCCAAAAAATTGGTTGAAGATCTCGAAAAAGCTTTGGCTTAATTCCTGGTCAGTAACAATAAAAGAGGCCCGGGGAAATTTTCCCCGGGCCTTCTTTTTTAGAATTGTTTTGTCAGATTATTCTCCAACTACGACAAATTTCACTTGAGTCTTTACTTCTCTGTGAAGGTCAACGTCGGCAGTGAATTCTCCGGCTCCTTCTACAGGAACAGTGATTGCAATTTTCTTTCGGTCGATATCGATGCCCTGAGCTGCCAACGCATCAGAAATCTGAAGCGTCGTTACTTTTCCGAAGATTTTACCTGAATCCCCGATTTTAGCTTTGATCTCAAGAGTGATTGTTTCAAGCTTCGCAGCAAGATTTTCTGCTTCAGTCTTGATTTTTTCAGCTTTGTGAGCAGCTTGCTTGATATTTTCTGCAAGGATCTTTTTGTTGGAAGAGGTAGCAAGCACTGCGAATCCCTGAGGGATTAGGTAGTTCCTACCATAACCTGGCTTTACAGTGACCAAGTCGTTTTTATATCCAAGACCTTTGATGTCTGTTTTTAGTATGATATCCATTAGTAATGATCTTTTGTGATTGAACGATACAAGACCGAATTATTTCAAACCATCGGTTACGAATGGCAGCAACGCCAAGTGTCTTGCTTTCTTAATAGCCTGAGCTACTTTTCTCTGGTATTTCGCAGAGTTTCCGGTAAGTCTTCTAGGAAGGATTTTACCTTGCTCGTTCACGAATTTCAAAAGGAAGTTAGGATCCTTGTAATCGATGTACTTGATTCCGTGCTTCTTGAATCGGCAATATTTCTTCTTGATTTCGCCTCTGTTGATCGGTTCGTTTACTAGTGTCATTAGGCTTGCTCCTCCTTAGCTTCAGCTTTTTTGTTAAATTCTCCTTTTCTTCTTCTGTCGCCATAAGCAATTGCATGCTTATCCAATACAGTAGTCAAGAATCTCATTACTTTTTCATCACGTCTGAATTCCAATTCAAACTTTCTGATGACCGTTGGATCAGCTTTGAACTCAACTAGAACGTAGAAACCTGTAGTCTTTTTGTCGATTGGATAAGCCATCTTCTTAAGACCCCAATTTTCCACATTGAAAACATCTGCCCCCTCTTCTTTTAACAAGTTCACAAACTTGTCGACAGTATCCTTCATCTGAATCTCAGACAAAACGGGAGTTAAAATGAATACCGTCTCGTAACTTCTTTGGAACATTTTTTAATGTGTTTAAATATTTTGTATAAACAGACCGCAAAAGTAGAGGATTATTGGGTTGATTCCAAACATTATCCTGAAAGTCATCCGGGTATACCATAAAAAAAGGCTCTAACCTAGAGCCTTTGAAGTTATTTAAATTTTTAGAGTTTTACTTTACGGTAAAGGATTTGGATCCCGCAGGATAATTATCAATAAATACTCTTACCTGATGATCACCGGAAGCATAATCCGAACCTTTTTCATAGTAGAAAGTCAGTTCTTGGTTGGTATTGTCAAAGATCAGGTCCTGACGCACGGTGTAAAATTGTTCCTGACCGTTGATCATGAAGGTTCCGGAGCCTTTTGCCACATCAAAGATTGGCTGTCCTTTGGGATCCAAAATCTGCACATAAACGTTTCTTGGACCTTTTTCAGCGACCTTGTTATCGGCTAGGTTAAAGCTCACTTTGAGTCTTTCAATCTGGCGGTTTCTGAAATCTTTGGTAGTTTCTACCCGTTCCTTGCCTCTTGAATTCACAGCAGCAATGGTAATATTCTCGGCTTTCAGCATAGACGCCACATCCACTTTTGCCTGAAGATTTTGCTTTTGGATGTTTAACTGGGCTACTTCTTCCTCAATTTCAGCTTGGGTGGATTTTAAGTCTTGGTTTTCCGCAAACAATTGCTGGTTTGCAGCTCTCAATTCAAGGATTTCTTGATCTTTCTGGGCGATCAAACTGTTGAGGTTATTGATTTTTCCATTTAAGGAAGCAATTTCTGCTGCTGTCCGCTGTCTGGAGGAGTTTCGCTCCGCAATCATTTGATCTCGTACGGCTTCTAAGGCTTTGACGTCACCCCCGAGTTTTTCGATTTCTTTGATTCTAAGTTCCAATTGATAGGTTACTGAATCAAGTCTTTGATTTAGCTCATTGTTTTCAGTGGAAAGCAACAGAATCTCTTCAGTTTTTTTGGTACGGTCTACATAGTCCGTATATAGTTTGATCCCACTGATGATGACCAGAAGAACCAAAACAATGATGATGATATTTTTGCTTTGATCTTTTTTGGGATTGGAATCCTTTTCGAAATTGGTGTTCATTTTGTATTTAATTGGGGCTTATGATATGGTTGATTTAGACGAAAACTTCTGGACCCGTCGATACGAAGATGGTTATACAGGCTGGGACATCGGCTCCGTCTCCAGACCTATTGATCAATATCTTTGCCAAATTGAAAATAAAAATCTGGAGGTGCTCGTTCCAGGTGGTGGAAATGCCTATGAAGTAGCCAAAGCATGGGATTTGGGGTTCTCTAAGGTTCATTTGCTTGATATTTCCGAATTTCCAATTAAGAATTTTTTAGAAAGAAATCCGGGATTTCCCCAGGAACAAATTCACCACGAAGATTTTTTTGAGCATCAGGGAAACTATGATCTGATTCTGGAACAAACTTTTTTCTGTGCCCTTGACCCAAAGCTTCGAAATTCCTACGCCCAAAAAATCCATCAACTTTTAAAGCCAGGAGGTAGGCTCGTTGGGGTATTGTTCGATCGGGAGTTTATGGCTCAAGGTCCTCCCTTCGGTGGGAGTGCTGAGGAGTATCAAAATTATTTTAAGCCATTTTTCAAATTTCAAGCATTCGAAAAATGTTACAATTCCATTCCTCCCCGCCAAGGATCGGAGCTTTGGATCAATCTTCAGAAATTATAAAGATAGGATCAGGTGTTTTTTTTCTCCGGGAGATTTCAAAAAGACAATTCCGCATTCAAAAAAATCCAATGTCAATTGAACCCTAGGATGGTTTTGGATTTCTTTCCAGGCTTTTTCCATTCCCGGGCTCCAGTGGATATCTGCCACTGCCAAAATGGTAGCCTCATCGGATCCGGTAAGCAACCATTCGAAATAGGCAATGGTCGCCTCATAGGTGTGGGTGGCATCAATCAACCCAAAATCAACTTTGGGGATTTGATTTAAAAGTTCAGGAAGGGTTTGTTGAATTGGCCCAAGGATCAAATTGGTTGATTTAGGATATGGAAACTTTTGAGATGCCTTGAGGATTTCTGGGGATCCTTCCAAAGTATAAAATTGGCCTTGTGTGCCTTTCGCTAAATACCGTGAGCTTATTCCCATGCAAGTGCCCAGCTCAATGACCCGCTCGGCAGGGGTAAGGCGACAGAAGTATTGATAGAGTAAGCAGAATTTTGGGGAGCTGGTCGAATATTGAGTGATTTTCCTGATTTCTCTCTTCGATTTCGGAACTTTCTTTGACCCAGCACCCAGATCCAATACCTGGATTTTAGTTCTGTCTTCCAAAAATTTCTTTCGGATAGATTCAATATCGGGATCACCTCGGTGATTTTGAGCCAGAAAGGCTAAAAGACCTTGGTAAATGGTAAATACAAAAGGAGATTGTTGGGAAAAGTGATCCTCTTTAAGGAGCCAATACCTGAAATACGAGGTAATCTGGAAAAAAAAATCTGCCAAATTAATTATGGAAGATATTGGCGATTAATTGGAATTCGGGGATGGTGACGTCGATTTGCTTACCGTCGAATACTTTTTCCATTTTAAAAATCCCCTTCATTTTTCCCAAACCTGACTTTAAATTGCATCCCGAAACATACGAATGAGATTCACCCGGTTCTAGGATAGGTTGTTGACCGACTACTCCGGTTCCTTCAATGATCTTGGTGTTTTCTGCAGCGTCAAATATCTCCCATTTCCTTGTGAGAAGCTGGTAGGTATGCTGACTTTTGTTTTCAATGGTAACCTTGTATGTGAAAACAAAATGGTGCTGGTGTGGATTGGAAAATTCTGATTGGTAGGTTACTTCCACACAAACCTGGATGCCTTCTGTTACAGCTGTGACCATAGATGGAAAATTTGATACAAAGTAAATTACAATTTTTGAAAATTGGACTATACTAGAACTAATGGAAGTTAAGATTGAAAATAGTTGGAAAGATGCTTTAAGCGAAATTTTTTCGCAGAAATTTTTCGCAGAATTAACTTCGTTTGTAAGAGACGAATATAAAAGCCATTTGGTTTTCCCTCCGGGGAAAGAAATTTTCAATGCTTTTTGGCATTGCCCACTGGATCAGGTGAAGGTGGTCATCTTGGGACAGGATCCTTACCACGGACCCGGTCAGGCAAATGGTCTTTCATTTTCAGTCAGGCCTGGGATCCCTTTTCCTCCCAGTCTTTTGAATATTTTGAAGGAAATCCGGCAGGATATCGGGAAAGACATGCCTCCAAATGGAGATCTTAGCCGATGGGCTGATCAAGGTGTGTTTTTGTTAAATGCTACCTTGACGGTAAGAGCTCATCAAGCAGGCTCCCATCAAAACAGAGGTTGGGAGCAATTCACGGATGAAGTGATCAAGGTCATTAATCATCGCCGGGAAAATGTTGTTTTCCTTCTATGGGGTGCTTATGCACAGAAAAAATCAGCCTTGATTGATGAAAGCAAGCACTTAGTGCTCAAAGCTCCTCATCCCAGTCCTCTTTCGGCCCATCGGGGCTTTTTAGGGTGCAGGCACTTTTCCAAGGCCAACCAATTTTTGGAATCCAAAGGAATTTCTCCCATAGAATGGTAAACGAAAAAAGGTCCTTCAGGGACCTTTTTTCGTTTAGTGGATTCCTTTAAAGAACCGACTCCACCGGATTTTGTTGAACATGGATTCGTATTTGTCCAAGGATAACCAAAGGAACCATGCTTTTCCGACTACGTGATCCTCTGGTACAAAGCCCCAATACCGTGAATCTAGTGAATCGTGCCGGTTGTCACCCATCATGAAATAATAGTTTTGTTTGAAAGTGTATTGTTCCACTTTTTGCCCGTCAATGAATAAGGCACCGTCAATAACACTTACTTCCTGGTGTCCTTCGTATTTTTCGATAGTGAAGGCATATTTGGATACATTTTCGGGAGTCATATCGAGGGTTTGATCTTTGCCAGGGATCATCAAAGGGCCATAATTATCCCTGTTCCATACCACACCTAGCCCTTGGGGAAACAATTCAGGACCTGGCTCTCTTTCTCCTTCCGCATAGATTCGTTTGGTGACTGAAGTAACGACAGGAGAGGATTTCAACCGTTCAACCACCTGGTCAGAAGCCCAAATCATATAACCTGCCCCATTGGAAAAGGCCATAAAGCTTTCCGGATTGATGCCATAATCTGCGAAGAAATCTACGGTAAGTGGTCTGTTGGTAATCAAATCGTAAGAAAACTGCATTTCTTCGGGTTTAGGAGCAGCTTGCCCATTGACGATCAATTCTCCTTGTTTTATCTCAATGACATCGCCGGGGACACCAACAGCCCTTTTGATGTAGTTGGTTTTCAAATCATTGGGGTATTGAAACTCCACGGGATAATTGAATACCACCACGTCGTTCCTTTCTACCTCACTAAATCCCGGAAGTCTGTAGTAGGGAAGCTGTATAGCATCACTGTAAGAGGAAATCTCAGTTCCCCAGATTTTCTGGTGGGTTAAAGGCACTTGAAGAGGGGTCTTTGGAATTCTGGTCCCATAGTGCATTTTACTCACAAAAAGGAAATCTCCGACCAAAAGGGATTTTTCCATGGATGCTGTCGGGATGGTAAATGGTTCTAACAATAACCAACGGATCAAACTCGCCGCCACGACGGCAAAAACCAAGGCGTCAATCCACTCTCTGGCTGGAGACTTTTTATTTTTAGGCTTTGTCATACTCTAGTTTAAATCAAAAGGAAAGAAAGTCATTCATCGAAAGTACTCCTTTTTTATTTTTTATCCATTCTGCCACCAAAACTGCGCCAAGGGCAAATCCCTGACGGCTGTGGGCGGTGTGGGATATCTCAAGCGTATCTATTTCAGATGAATAGGTGATGATGTGGGTGCCCGGTGCTGGGTCAATGCGTTTGGAAGTGATCGGGATTGATTGTTCGTTTTCGCTCACCTGTCCGGTTAAATGCCATTTGGATTTCGACTTCAGATTTTCGATGATTCCTTCTGCGAGGGTGATGGCAGTTCCGGATGGGGCATCTTTCTTTTCGGTGTGATGGATTTCTTCGACAGCGACCTCATAGCCCGAGGTTTCATTGATCAGTTTGGCCAAAAATTCATTGACTTTGAAAAAGATATTTACGCCGATACTATAATTGGAAGCATAGAAGAAGGCACCGCTTTTTTCTCGGGTAAGGTTATCTATGGCAGATCGATGTTCCAGCCAGCCGGTTGTTCCGGAGACTACGGGGATTCCTCTTTCGATCGCCCAGGATATATTGGCTACAGCAGATTCAGGCTGACTGAATTCAATGACCACATCCACGTGGGAAGGATCTATCATTTCCAATTCGGAGAGGTTGTCCAGGTTGATTTTTCCCGCAAGATGGTGTCCTCGGGATTCAGCAATTTGCCCGATGATTTTACCCATTTTTCCGTAGCCGAGAAGTAAGATGTTCATTATTTGAATTGTAGTTTAAAGGATACTCCCATCAGGGTATTTGAAGCTGAGAAAGTTTCCACGTTGGGTTCTATTTTCAAGGCCAAATCATCACTGATGTCAAATCCTGACAAATGGGCGTCGACATTCGCATCGATGATATTAAGCGCGTATATTCCAAACAAAAGCAAGATGGTTAAATCCCTATTTTGCCTCCAATAATCCACATTCCTGACCAAAGCATCCCGATTAAGCGAAGGGAATTGTGAATTGTCACCTTCATCAAAGGCATTCAATGCAGTGATAAAAGTCTGGTACCTTTTGTTGTTGTAGCCGATAAAATAAATATCCGTCATGAATCCGGCATACAAGATCGGGACTTTCCAGGATTTTCCGTTGTACACTTGGCCTGCTCCAGGCAATACTGCCGAGAGGATGGTTGCTTTTTTGGGGTTTTTGGGAAGGAGGGAATAATCCGGTTTTTCTTCTTCCGTTTGGGGATTTTCTGTGGACTGCGCCCAGACTTCCGAGGCACAAAAGGTCATCAAAAGCAAAAGCCCCATGAAAATCCACGGGGTCTTGTTAGGAAAAGTATTTCGAAAGCTGAATGAGCTCAATTTTAGATGATTTCTAAGATTTCGAGAATCCGGTTTAGATCTGTTGCAGAATTGAAAGGGATTTTTATTTCACCCTTATTCCGGTCATTGGCCTTCAGGGCCACCTTTGTGCCAAAGTGAGATGCCAGTCTTTGCTGGATTTTGTTCATTTCATATTTTCTTACCGGATCGAGACCTGAGGGCTTCTCTTCTTTTTGGGGTTTCCCTTCATTTAGAGATTTTACCAAAGCCTCCACTTGTCGGACGCTCAATTCCTCCTCGACGGCTTTTTTGAAAATGGCCAATTGCTTTTCCACATTTTCCACATTGATCAATGCTCGGGCATGACCCATAGAAATCTGCTGATCCCGAATTGCCGCCTGGATAGTAGGAGGGAGTTTCAAAAGGCGAAGGTAATTATTTACCGTAGTCCGGTTTTTTCCCACCCGATCGCCGAGTTCTTCTTGCTTGAGATTGCATTCTGCCAAAAGTCTTTGGTAAGAATGGGCAATTTCCAAAGCATTGAGATTTTCCCTTTGGATATTTTCTATCAACGCCATTTCCAGCATTTGCTGGTCATTGGCAGTTCGGATATAAGCAGGTATTTGCTTGAGCCCTGCAAGTTTGGACGCCTGAAATCTCCTTTCTCCGGAAATCAGCTGGTATTCATTTGCGTCCAATTTTCTAACCGTAATGGGCTGAATAATTCCCTGAACCCGGATGGACTCCGCAAGTTCATCCAGAGCATCTTTGTCAAAATAGGTTCTAGGCTGATAGGGGTTTACTTGGATTTCGTCCAAAGGTATTTCTGAAATGCCGGTTTTGGCAACTTCAGGAAGTATTTCGTCTGATTTTCCTTTGGCAGGGCTATCCTGCAAAAGAGCCCCAAGGCCTCTTCCTAATGCACTTTTTCGATTGGGTTTTTGATCAGACATATCTTTAATTGGTCACTTTTTGGTATCCGTTTTTCAAGGCTATTTCCCCTGCCAAATTCAGATAGGCAATTGCCCCTTTACCTTCTGCATCAAAAGCAATCGCAGGCAAGCCAAAACTTGGGGCTTCAGAGAGCTTGACGTTTCGGGGAATGATGGTGTCGAATACCATATTTTTGAAATGGATTTTAACTTCCTCCACCACTTGGTTTGAAAGTCTCAATCGGACATCGTACATGGTCAGAAGGATACCTTCGATCTCCAGTTCCGGATTGAGTCGGGTTTGGATGATTTTGATGGTGTTCAATAGTTTCCCAAGACCCTCCAAGGCGAAATATTCACATTGGACCGGAATGATCACAGAATTGGCAGCCGTAAGCGCATTGATGGTGATCAACCCCAAGGATGGAGAGCAGTCAATAATGATAAAGTCGTAGTCGTCTTTCACCGCCGAGACCACGGCTTTCATTTTCTCCTCCCGGTTGTCCATGTTGATCATCTCCACTTCTGCACCTACCAGATCAATATGGGAAGGGACCAAGTCCAAATGTTCAATTTCGGTCTTGATGATGATGTCTTTCACCGGGATGTTTTCAACCATGCATTCGTAGATGCTGGTCTCCACAGCTTTGGGATCGTGTCCCAATCCAGAAGTGGTGTTGGCTTGCGGGTCAGCATCGATCACCAGAGTTTTATGCTCTAGGATGGCCAAACTCGCAGCCAGGTTCATTGCAGTGGTAGTTTTTCCAACCCCGCCTTTTTGATTGGCGATGGCAATAATTTTTCCCATGGGTAGTCGAAGGGTATTTGGACTTCAATATTAATCAAATTAAGGTCTTTTCCTTGGTATCCAATCCCTTTTTTTGGACATGTGTTTTTGTCAAAAAAAGTTAATATTCTGTTTATCAGTGCTAAGAGGGATTTTGTCTGACAATCCTTGACAAAAAATAGAGGAGCTTTTTTATAGCTCCTCTATTTTTATTTTTTCTTGTTGGCATCCGCAGCTTTCATGGCTTCTTCCAATCGCTGTTGAAATTTAGATTTCTTTTTGTTCGCGTTTTTGGCCTTGTTCTCCTCCACTTTTTGACGGATTTTGGAATCATCCACAAAGAGTTTGATCAGTGCCTGTTGTCCAAACGTAAACACGTTGGAGACGAAGTAGTAAAAGCTCAATCCTGCAGGATAGGAGTTCAGGATAAACATGAACATCACCGGCATGATATATCCCAAGTTCTTCATAGGACCGGTAGCGGTGGTCAGCTGGTTATTGAAGTGGGTATAGATGATCTGAGATACGGTCATTAATAAAGTAAACAAGCTGACGTGTGCTCCATAGAAAGGAATGGTGAACGGAAGCTTGATAAACTCATCGTAAGTCGATAAATCTTTTGCCCAAAGGAAGGTTTCTTGCCTTAGTTCGATTGCATTCGGGAAGAAAAAGAACATGGCAAAAAGGAACGGCATCTGTAGCAAAAGAGGCAGACAGCCGGAGATGGGACTTACGCCAAGTTGAGAGAACAACTTCATTTGCTCCTGCTGCATCTTGGTGGCATCGTCCCCGTACTTTTCCTTCAATTCATCAATTTCCGGCTTGATTACTCTCATCTTGGCCATCCCGATGTAGGACTTGTAGGTAAGTGGAGATAGAGCCAGTTTGATCAGGAAGACAATCAGAATGATGATAATCCCATAATTGCTGAAGTATTTTTCCAAAAACTCAAACAAGTGGACGACGATGTACTTGTTGACCCAGCTTACGAAGAAGTAGCCCATGTCCACGTTCTTTTCAAAGCCATCGGTTACTTTTTTGAGTGTTTTGTATTTGTCAGGACCGAAATAAAATGAATAGGCGGCTTGGCCGTTTTCCAAAGGTGCTGCCAAGCTGGCTCCCATGTTTCGGACTATGGCACTGTCCGCAGGGGTGCTTTGGGTCAAATTTACATTTTGAAATTGGGTTTCGGCAATAATCCCGGCGGTGAAAAATCTTTGGCTAAATCCAATCCATTTCACCGGTTCAGCCACAGTTTCTTCTTCTAAATCATCACTTACGCCAAGATTTTCATAGGATCCAGAGCTCAGGTAGTAATTTACCTGGGTTTTTCGTCGGGATTCTGCCAGATCTTTTTCCTGAGCTTTTACATGGTCAGTCCAATTGATCTGGATTTCATTTCCGGTAAAAACTCCGTTGAAATTTTGGATTTCAAAAGACTTCTTTAGAAGGTAGCTATCGGCTGCAAGTGTGAAGATCTGCTTGATTGCACCGGATTCTGAGCTTGCGGTAAAGGTCAATTGCTGAACATCCCCCTCTTCCCCAGCAAGGGTATTGAGTTCAGGGGTAAAATTGAATTCAGCCAGATCAAATGTCCCAAACCTGGTGGCCAGGGTTTCGGACAGCTGAGAGTTGTTTTCATCCAATAAAATCAAAGGTTCTCCTTGCCAGCTTTGGTATTCCTTAAGCTGGACTTCTTTGATTTTGGCTCCTTTACTGGAAAATGTGATTTTGACCTGCTCGTTTTCCAAAATTACATCTGTAGCTTCCCCTACCGTGAGGCTGGCAAGCACCCCGTATTTGGAGCTTCGAAGAGAGTCGTTCAAAAAGCTTTCCTGGATCACTTCAGGGGTGCTGGTGGTAGAGGGAGTGCTGGCACTGGCTTGGGCTGTTTGCGCAAGATTCTCCTCAGCAACTTGGGTTTCTGGGCCTGAGGCAAAGAAAAACGAGTAGATCAAAATGACCGCCGCAAATAAAATCAGTCCGGTCGCTTGGTTTCTATCCATAATGTATTGATGAGCCCTGAAGTTTCAGGGTTTATTTTTATTTCAATTTGTTGTCGATGGCTGCCTGAATAAACTTCACAAATAAGGGCTGGGGATTGAGTACCGTGCTTTTGTATTCCGGATGGAATTGAACGCCCACAAACCAAGGATGGTTTTTGATTTCAATGATTTCGACTAGCCCGGTCTCAGGATTTTTTCCCGTAGCAATCATTCCAGCTGATTCAATCTGATCCAAATATGCATTGTTAAACTCATATCGATGCCGGTGACGCTCGTTGATTTTTGATTTTCCATAGGCCAAATAGGACTTGCTTCCTTTTTTGAGGTCACAAGCATACGAGCCTAATCGCATAGTTCCACCCATTTGCTCAATATTCTTTTGCTCCTCCATCAGGGCAATCACAGGATGCTGCGTGTCAGGATCCATCTCTGTTGAATTTGCTTCGGAAAGTCCTAAAACGTTTCTGGAAAATTCGATCACTGCCACCTGCATTCCCAGACAAATGCCAAAGAATGGGATATTGTTGGTTCTGGCGAATTTGACGGTCTCTATTTTTCCTTCAAATCCTCTTTCTCCAAATCCTGGAGCCACTACAATTCCATCCAACTCCTCCAGTTTAGCTTCTACATTGTCCACGTTGAGCTCTTCTGAGGAAATCAATTTCAGATTGACATTGCATTCCACCGCGGCTCCTGCGTGTGTAAAAGATTCAATAATGGATTTGTAGGAATCCGGAAGAGAAACATATTTCCCGATCAAGCCGATAGTCACTTCCTGGGTTGGATTTTTCAATCTGCCCAAGAAGTCTTTCCAATTTTCCAGATCAGTGTTGGTCTTAGAGCTTAGTTTTAGCTTTGACAATACTCTTTCGTCAAGTTTTTCTTTTTTCATCAAAAGCGGGACATCATAAATGGTGTCGGCATCCATGGCTTCGATGACACTGTTGAGCTGGACGTTGCAGAAAAGTGCCAGTTTTTTCTTGACCTCCTGCGGCAAATGATGCTCGGTTCTGCAGACCAAGATATCCGGCTGAATACCTGCTTCCAGGAGCTGCTTCACAGAATGCTGCGTAGGCTTGGTTTTGAGTTCCTTTGCGGCTTTCAAATACGGAATCAAGGTCAGGTGGATCACCAAGAAATTACCCGGGCCTAGATCCCATCTAGCCTGACGGACTGCTTCAATAAAAGGAAGGGATTCGATATCACCGACGCATCCACCGATTTCGGTAATCACCACATCGTATTTTCCGTCCTGACCAAGCTTGTAAAAATTACATTTGATTTCATCGGTAATGTGGGGGATCACCTGAACCGTCTTTCCGAGGAATTCTCCTTTCCGCTCTTTGGTAATGACATTGTTATAAATTCTTCCTGTGGTGATGTTGTTACTTTGGGAGGTGGGTACATTTAAGAATCGCTCATAGTGTCCCAGGTCAAGGTCTGTCTCTGCCCCATCTTCTGTCACATAGCATTCCCCATGCTCATAGGGATTGAGTGTGCCTGGGTCAATGTTCAGGTAAGGGTCAAATTTTTGAATGGTGACGCTAAAGCCTCTGGCTTGTAGGAGTTTTCCGAGCGAGGCAGCGATAATCCCTTTTCCAAGGGAGGAGGTCACGCCTCCTGTAATGAAAATGTACTTTGTGGATGAGGCCATAAGAAACTTGGCGGGCTGTTTTTATTTGGATTCTTATGGGGCTCAAAATTAGGGAAAATTCCCGATTGAATTGGGGTGTACTTCTTATTTTTGGAATAACTACTCTTTATTTCGATTTTTGGATCCTTATCAAATGGCCATCTTTTTTATCTTAAATTGAGACTTTAGATATTTTATTATTCGGAAATCTCCTTAAAAATGGGTTCAAATATCCTGGTGTTTTTGATTTTTTTAAAGGTGAATTGTCGGGTAAGTCCAATGTTTCTTAAAAAAATCCGATTGATGTAAAATACTTATATTAAGTTTTATGATTAACTGCAATTGCACCACAATCCAAAATTCTTTTGGATAGTCGGTCGGAAATCCAAAGACCGAAGACCGAAGCTGACTAAAACTGATCCCCAAGCGGGATTTTATTCATAGTGTATGGCCTACTGATAAAAAAGCGGTTATACATATTAACTTTAATATATATATATGGTGCTGCATATTATTTGTTTTTGTAAATTAGCCTGATTTTATATTTCATTTAAAAATATCGAAACATGAGAGAACTAATAAAAGAAGCGCTTGCGGATCTAAAGAGAGCCGACGGTTTTATCTATGTTACCGCTGATGGTAAAAAAATTGACCTTCAAGAGGCAGCTACTAGAGGAATTCCTGTCACCCCGATGAATCCTAAAGATGAGGTAATCAAAAAGCTTGAAGCTGCCGGTCTGCATTTGACGGACAACAAGTTTTTGAGTGATTTGAATGACCTTATTGCTACTTTAGGCGGGAAATCAGCTTCAAAGTCAAGCGGTAAAAGAAGATCTTTTTCTGATTCTGAAAAGAGTAAAATTGTTGAGGAGTGGAAAAAAGTAGAAGCTGCCGGCAAAAAGACCAAAGCTGCTTTCGCTAGAGAAATTGGTGTTGGTTATCAGACATTTATCAATTGGCTGAAAGGTTAATTGAATCTGACATCGTATAAAAAAAGGCTGTTCAAAACAGCCTTTTTTTATGTCTGAAAGTAATTGTTTTTATAGGTATACCACCATGAAACAATCCCCAGAATCAAAAAAGCCATGGTGGCGATTAGCATAGGTCCATTTATAGAAATGGTAGGAATGGCTAAATTAATTTTATCTAAGGGGAATTTAGGAAGCTTATATAAGGGAACTTTTGACCATAGGTTTTGCCCTGAATTCTCCGATGGAATGAAGTACAATACGGTCAATAGGATAGTGGTGATATACCCTATGATCAGTTTCCAGCCCAATGGGGAAATGACAGGTTGATAATTCCTTTGTGGAAGAAGTTGGATCTGTGCCATGATTCGTTGAGAGAATCCCAATGGGGGAGTCTCAGAGCCGGCATCCTTGATCCATTGTCCTAAAAAGTCTGTATTTATAGTGGGTTTCTTTTTCATTTGATACCAATTAGGTCTTTATGAACAGATTTTTGAAGTAGTATGGCTAGATTTTTTCGTCCTCTGTGCAAAGTTACTTTCACATTGGACTCAGTCATCGCCGTCACGCTGGAAATTTCTTTTATCGAAAATTCCTCCAGGTAAAATAGGGTTAGAATAGCTCCTTCCTGAGCGGACAATTTTTCCAGAGATTCTTTGATCATTTTTTCTCTTTCCGTCCGGAGTAATTCCGAAAGGCCATCTTGCCATTGGGCAGGCGGGTCCATATCTTCGGTTAATTCCTCGACTAAGGCGAATTCATTTTTTCTTTTCCGTAAGCGTCCCAGACATTCGTTGTAGGCAATTCGGAATAGCCAGGTAGTGAACTTAGAATTTCCCGAGAATCCATGAAGATGTTGGTAAGCTTTGACAAAAGCGTCCTGTGCAGCTTCTTCGGACTCCTCTTGATTTTTTAGCATTCGCAGGCAAAGTGTAAAGACTTTGCGTTCGTGTTTTTCCACCAACGTACCAAAGGACTGCAAATTACCCTTCCGGGTTTGCTGGATATAATAATGGTCCTCTTGGTATTGCATGCTTTCTATTAGATGCTTTAGAAAAAAAGAAGTTACAATTTTTTTGATTTTTGTAACCAGATTGAATTTTTCAGCATCCAAAGGGAAACAAAACAGAAAATCATGCAAGAAGAAATTTTAATTCCACTCATTATCTTTTCCGCAATATTCGGAATGGTTTACGTGTACCTGACCACTCGAAACAAGGAAAGGTTGGCCCTAATCGAAAAAGGAGCAGATGCTTCTCTTTTCAATACTGGTAAAAAAAGAGGCTTTTCTCCCATTGTCCTCAATTTGGCCTTGCTGGCGATCGGAATAGGCGTAGGGGTCTTGGTGGGAGCACTTTTGGAGCAGGCTGGAATGGACGATGACGTTTCATTTCCCGCATCCATTTTCATTTTTGGCGGATTGGGATTGGTGACAAGCTTTTTCCTGAATCGAAAACTCGAAAAAGAAGATTAAACCAGATGCGGATAGAACAAAAAACCTCTTCCTGACCGAAGAGGTTTTTTTATTGATTTGGGCCAAAGCAGGTCGGGTAGGATATTCTGCTTATTTTTGGGGTAAAATCAAGGAAATTGGACGCATCAAGTATCACAAAAGCTTTTCGGGATCAAGGAACCGTCACCATTCAAGATGGTAATTCTCAAAAAATCAGACTAATTAAGCCAGAACTTTGGGAAAAATCCCTGGGGATGGATTGGACTTACTTGTTGTTTGACATCTTTCAGATCAGATCGGTCAGTGTGCCATTTTCGGAGATTTCTTTGGATGTGGTGGAGTTTGCCTCCAAGCCTACCATCTACCACAGTCCAGCGAATCCCATTTTAAAAAATGGTCCGATCGAAAATGGGAATATCCGATTTTCGGTAATCCGGGAGCCTCATTGGAATAAGTTATTGTTCCAGATTTCCCAACCGGTTTTGGCCAAAGTGGGCAATTGGGAAACCGTGGATTTCCAGACTACTGTCTATTACCCTTTGCTGATGTCTGCGGTCAAAGAATTGTTTTTGGGTCCTGAGGGAGAGGTGAAAATTATTAAAGCATGAATTTCAAGGCTCAATTAGACCAAATTGAACTGTTTGAAAAAGTAGCCAAAGCTGCTGAAAATCTGGGACTCAAGACCTTTGTAGTCGGTGGATATGTGCGCGACATGGTCATGGGCAGACCCAGCAAGGATATCGACTTTACCTGTGTGGGGAGTGGGATCCAATTGGCTCAGGAAGTGGCCAGGTATTTTGATCAGCATGTTCCCCTTTCCGTGTTTAAGAATTTTGGTACAGCCATGCTTAAATTGGACGACTGGGAATTGGAATTTGTAGGCGCCCGAAAAGAATCCTATCGCTCGGATTCCCGGAAACCGATCGTAGAAAACGGGACTTTGGAAGAAGATTTGGAACGACGGGATTTTACCATCAATGCCATGGCTATTTCTCTAAACAGGGATGATTATGGCGAATTGTTAGACCCTTTCGGCGGCTTGGGGGATATTAAAAGGAAAATCATCAAAACTCCCCTGGATCCCAATATCACTTTCTCAGACGATCCCCTTCGAATGATGAGAGCGGTGAGGTTTGCGGCCCAGTTGAATTTTGACATTGACGCCGACACTTTTTTTGCCTTGAGTGAAAATGCATCCCGTCTCAAGATCATTTCCTCGGAGAGAATCATCGATGAAGTAAACAAAATTTTGAAGACCGAAAAGCCTTCTTATGGCTTCAAATTGCTTTTTGCCTCCAAGCTGCTTCATGAGTTTTTCCCGGAAATGGTAGAGCTTCAAGGCGTGGATTCGGTAGACGATAAGTCACATAAGGATAATTTCTACCATACCCTTCAGGTTCTGGATAATGTGGCGAAAGTCTCCGAGGATCTTTGGCTGAGATGGGCTGCGATATTGCATGACATTGCAAAGCCCGCCACCAAGCGGTTCAACCCCAAAGTGGGTTGGACTTTTCACGGTCACGAAGACAAAGGGGCCAAAATGACCCCGGGGATTTTCCGAAGGTTAAAGCTTCCGATGGATGAGCGGATGAAATATGTTCAAAAACTCGTTCGTTTGCACCTGAGGCCGATTGCTTTGGTGAAAGATGAAGTCACGGATTCTGCCCTGAGAAGATTGTTGTTTGATGCAGGTGATGATATCGAGGATCTGATGAAGCTCTGTCGGGCGGACGTCACCTCCAAAAACAACAGGAAAGTCCAAAAGTACCTGGATAATTTTGACAAAGTGGACCAAAAGCTGAAGGAAGTTGAGGAAAAGGATCAAGTCAGAAATTTCCAGCCTCCGGTAAGCGGGGAGGAAATCATGGAAACTTTTGGGATTTCCCCTTCTAAAGTCGTCGGAGAGATCAAAGAAGAGATCAAAGAAGCTATATTGGAAGGCAAAATATCCAATAATCCGGAAGAGGCCCGGAAACTAATGTTTGAAATAGCATCCCAAAAAGGCCTGAAACCGATAAAATCAGTATAAACAATTACCATTCTGTACCTATGAAGCGCGCATTCCTTCTGCTGCTCCTGGCCGTTAGCGCCAGCTGTCTCAATGCCCAAACGGCTAATGATTCCATTCCAAAACTAGATCCTAAAACCAAAAATGCCCTCAACGCCATTGATCAGTTTAGTTATCAAATGGCCTTAAGATACAATGACCGGGCGATGGCAAAGACAAAGCTCTATGATCTCATTGCCAGAAACCCTGAAAACCTGCGGTATATGGAGGCATTGAGCAGTCTGTATTTCGATGCAGGCCAATCAGCCTCAGCGGCATTGGTGGCATTGGATATTCTTCAGGTCAATGACAAAAATGTAGGTGCTTTGGAGATTGCGGCGTATTCTTTGGAGCAATTGGGTGCCTTGGACAGAGCATTGCCCCAATACGAAAGTCTTTATCTCCTGACAGGAGATAATTTCAGCCTGTACAAATCAGCTTTTATTCAATATAGCTTGAAACGGTATGAGGAAGCTTTGAATTCTGTCAACATGATGGTGAAGAATGCCAAACCGGAAGATAAAATCGGATTTTCCATTTCCGATACGGAAACCCAGGAAGTGGGCATCAAAGCTGCAGCCCTTAACCTCAAGGGTTTGATTTATTTGGATCAAAACTCCAAAGCCGAAGCAAAAGCAGCTTTTTCTGAAGCCATTCAACTGGAACCCAATTTTGCTCAGGCAAAAGAAAACCTGGCCAAAACAAATTGATCAAACCATTTAATGGGATTTCAAAGCCGGATTCGTCCGGCTTTTTTTATTCATCAAATGGTAATTTTTTCGTGGAATACGATACGCAGATTTTTTAGTAGCTTTCTAGCTGTAAAACTCCCCTACTATGTTTCAAGTCGCTTTTCGATTGTGTATGGTTCTCCTGTTTGTTTCACAGGGTTTTTTAGTGTTTTCTCAGACAAAAATCGACTATCAAGAGCCAAAATTTCGGCAAAACTGGTCAAAGCCAACGGTTCATCCAGACCGGATTGTATTGAATTTCGGCCAAAATCCCGGGAGAGAGGTAAATGTCACTTGGAGAACAGACAGTACGGTGACAGAAGGTTTTGCTCAAATTGCCCTTGCCACGGCAGCTCCAAAATTCTGGAAAAACGGGACTCAACGTTCCGCAAAATTGGAGGTATTGGATGCCAAAGCCATCAAGGATGCCGAAGTTTTGGCTCATTATCATTCCGTGGAATTCAAAGATTTGATTCCTGATACGACTTATGCCTATAGAGTGGGGGATGGGGAACACTGGAGCGAATGGTTTCAGTTTAAAACTGCATCTGAAAATCCGGATGAAAAGTTTTCCTTTCTCTATGTCGGAGACGCCCAAAATTACATCTTGGAGCTTTGGTCCAGATTGATCCGAGAAGGATTTCGGACTGCACCGGATGCGAGGTTTTTTATCCATGCCGGTGATTTGATCAATATAGCTCATCGGGAGCAGGATTGGCATGAGTGGTTTACTGCCGGAGGATTTATCCACAGTATGATTCCTTCCTTTCCTACCCCTGGAAATCATGAGTATCGGGCCAAAAATCAGGAAGAGGCTGAAAAGAAAGAGCGAAGCTTGGCTCTACAGTGGAAACCTCAGTTTACCCTTCCCCTTAACGGACCCGAGGGCTTGGAGGAGACTGTATATTACATGGATTACCAGGATGTCAGGGTGATTTCCTTGGATTCCAATAGGGATCATGAGATCCAAGCCACATGGTTGGAGAAGATTTTGGAGGAAAACACCCAAAAATGGGTAATTCTGACTTACCACCATCCCATGTTTTCGGCATCCAACGGAAGGGATAATGAGGAATTAAGGCTGCTTTGGAAACCAATTTTCGATAAATATCGGGTCGATTTGGCCTTGCAAGGTCATGACCATGCCTATGCCAGAGGCCGGGTGCCTTCCGGAGAAAATGTCCTAGATGGGATAAACCTCAAGGATCAAACCGGTACCGTCTATGTAGTCAGTGTAAGTGGAGGGAAGATGTATGATATCGGAGACGACTGGTCTCTGAAAGGTGCTCAGCGAGACAGAATTGCCGAAAATACCCAGCTTTTTCAGGTAATCACTGTAGAAGGCAATCGTCTAAAATATGAATCTTTCACTGCCGTTGGAGAACTCTACGATGCCTTTGAATTGGTGAAAAATGAAGATGGGATAAATCAGCTGATCGAACTTCGAGTCAATGCCGTTCCGGAGAAAACCCACCAAAATACTATTCCCTATAAAAATTGATTAGGGGAAGACAAGAAAAGCAACCCAGGTAGTAACCAAGGAAAGGGAAAGGCTGAGCAGGATGATTCTTAAGTAATTGGTCTCCCAATGTTTGCCAAGACCGGAATTATTGGTCACCAGTTTCCGGACAGGTCTAATCGAAAGCTGAACCAAGGCCAGTATTCCTAAAAAATAGACCAGAAACAAGATGGTGAATGTGGCTATCTCCTCCATTTTTTCAAATTAACATCTCCCCTCGATCTAGAAAAAGAATTCCGAAAAAATTAACAATTTGATAATCAAAGAAAAAGGCGACAAGATATCCTGTCGCCTAAATCAAAGAATTTGAATTTTATTTTATTGCAATTGGATCAGGATTTTCATCTGGGTCATCTAAAGCAGATCCTCCACTTTTAATTGTTCCGGACAATAAAATGCCGGCTACATGGGGAGCTGCCATAGAGGTACCATTGTAACTTGCATACCCTCCTGGGACTGTGGAACGTACTCCTACACCCGGTGCAGCATAATCTACCGGTGGATTTCCAAAATTAGAAAAGGAAGCAAAAACATCACTGCTGTTGATTGCTGACACGGTGTAGATATTTGCTCCATTTGCACTTGCAGGGGACTTTGTTGCGGCATTTGTACTCTCATTTCCCGCAGCCAAAGAGAATTTGACTTTGGAAGATGCCGCTACTACAGCATCATTTAGCGCTTGAGAAAATGGACCTCCTAAACTCATATTGGCTACATCTCCGGTTTTTCCGGTTGAGCCGACAAAGTCCACTCCGGCAATTACTCCGGAATAAGAGCCCGAACCTCGGGAATCCAATACTTTAACGGGCACCACGGTAGCACCCGCTGCTACTCCGACCACCCCAATAGAATTGTTCTTCGCCGCCACTGTACCTGCCACGTGAGTTCCGTGTCCATTTCCATCTGTATTGATATCAGAATCCTTTCCTTTCGTAAAGGCATTGAATCCTTTAGAGGCGTCTACAGTAAGGTCTTCATGGGAACTGTCAATTCCGGAATCTATGATAAAGGCCACATTGGTTCCTGTATACGTCTGCCCTCCATTTACTCGGGTAATACCCCAGGGAGTTTCCTGAGCTGGAGGAGTACCTCCACCTCCTCCACCTCCCGGTCCTTTTCCCGGAGGTGGGGCGAGGGCAATGATCCGATCTTGTTCTACATAGCTGACTGACGGGTCGCTGGCTATGATTCCGGCTTGTTCAGCGGTCAATTGTGCTGCAAAACCTTCGATAGTGGACCCATAAACTTGTCCTAGATTTTCTTCCGAGATTCTATATTTCGCCAGCAGGGAAATACTTGACTTTCGCATGGATTCCTGAACGCCGGAATAGTTCAGATCTTTTCGGGAATTTAGCCCTGTGGGCTTCATCACGACGATATACTGACCAGGAATAAGGTCTCCGTTTTGGTATTTGACGAATTCAAGTGGGTTCGAATTGTCAAAGTTCATGGACTCCTCAGGTTGACAAGAAAAAATAGCAATACCCAAGCAGGTTGCTATCGCCAACGACCGGATTTTCGATGGTTTGCTAAAGTTTTTCATGGGGTTTTTTGGTTAAAGTTGTTGGTAATTGAAAGATTTGTTGGATAAGTATCAAAAAATCGAGTTTAAATCCTAGAAAAAAATCATTTTAAAATTGATTATCCGCAATTGCACCACAATCCAAAATTCCTTTGGTTTGGCGGTCGGAAGTCCGAAGACCGAAGACCGAAGCTGGCTAAAACTGAACTTCAATCGGGATTTTATTCAAATTGTAAGGCCTACTGGTAAGAAAGCGGATATACATTTTCTTTTAAAATAAATGCTATATCAAAAAGCTGGGATTATCCTTTCCGGAGGAAATTTGGATTTAGGAAAATTGCCTTTTTGATTGAAAAAGAATCTTCAAATTCCATATAAGCTAAACCTTACCTGCCTTAGAAAATCTGGATATTTTGGATCGATCTCAGTTTTATTTCGTATTTTATTGATAATAAACCCATTACACCATGAACATTATCACTAAAATCGAACACTGGGGAGACACCCACCACCCCAAATGGATAGACATCCTGAGAATCGCCCTGGGATTGGTGATTCTTTATAAAGGAAT
>JAJLJS010000177.1:0-10371 GCA_033844545.1 Cyclobacteriaceae bacterium
GAAGGTGCCGACAATAAATTAGTGGTATTTTTGCATCCTCGAAGTACCAATGGGGTGCTGGTGGAACTTTGCCAGGAGAAAAAGTAAGCCGTTTCAAATTACCAGAAAGGCGTGTACATCGTAAATCAAAAATCGTAAATCCGAATGTCGAATAAGAGAACAGAAATCAGTGAATTGGGTGAATTTGGCCTGATTGACCATTTGAATACTCAAGTAAAAATCAAAAATTCTTCCAGCCTCAAAGGGATAGGAGATGATGCAGCGGTGATTGATGCAGGAGATCATGTGAAGGTCGTTTCGACAGACTTACTTTTGGAAGGAGTTCATTTTGACTTGGCCTATGCACCCCTTCCCCATGTTGGCTTTAAGGCTGTAGCAGTAAATGTATCTGACATTGCCGCTATGAATGCTATTCCCAAGCAAATCACAGTTAGTATTGCTCTTTCCAATCGCTTTTCTGTAGAAGCAGTGGACGCACTGTATTCCGGAATTAATGCCGCATGCGAGCATTATGGGGTGGATTTGGTAGGAGGAGATACAACTGCTTCCCGAAGTGGCTTGGTTATTTCCGTCACCGTCATTGGCGAAGCCAAAAAAGAAGAACTCAGCTATCGATCAGGAGCAAAAATCAACGATATCTTATGCGTTACCGGAGATTTGGGAGCGGCTCTAGTCGGATTACAGATTCTGGAGAGGGAAAAACAGGTTTACTTGGCAAACCCTGACATGAAACCTGATTTGGAAAAGTACACGATTGTGACTGGCAGACAGCTCAAGCCAGATGCACGAATGGATATCATCCATGAATTGAGAGAACTGGGTGTTGTACCTACCTCCATGATGGATATCTCGGACGGTTTGGCTTCCGAAATCTTCCATATCTGCAAAGCTTCCGGAGTGGGAGCCACTATCTATGAGGACAAACTACCGATTGACAAGCAGACCTTTGATACCGCAGTAGAACTAAATCTGGATCCGATTACCTGCGTATTGAATGGTGGTGAAGATTACGAATTGCTTTTCACAATTGACCAAAAGGACTTTGCCAAACTGGAAAAGCACCCGGATATCCACTTTATCGGCCATATTACCAAGCCCGAAGAAGGAAAGTATTTAGTCACCAAAAGCGGAACAGCCGTTCAGATCAAGGCCCAAGGCTGGAAGCACTTTTGATCTCGGATTTCGGATTTTGGAAATTTCTGAAATCCGAATTTCTTAAACCCTGTTTTTGGAATCGATTACAATGGTCACCGGGCCATCATTGATCAGGCTGACTTTCATATCGGCGCCGAATTCCCCTGTACCGATTTTTTTTCCCAGCTCCGTTTCCAATGCCAAAATCATCCTTTCGTACATAGGTATAGCAAAATCTGGCTTGGCCGCTTTAATGTAAGAAGGTCGGTTTCCTTTTTTGGTACTGGCATGAAGGGTAAACTGGGAGATCAGCAAAATCTCTCCCTTTACATCCAAAAGGCTTTTGTTCATCACTTCATTCTCATCTGGGAAAATCCGGAGATTGACTATCTTCTTGCTAAGCCAGTCAATATCCTCCTGAGCGTCGGCATCTTCAATTCCTAAAAGGACCATCAAGCCAGTTCCGATAGAGGATTTTATTTTTCCATCAATCCTCACTGAAGATTCCGAAACCCGCTGAATGACTGCTATCATTTGCTTAAGTCTTGCATATCCCCGGAAGTGATGATTTCCACGGCTTTAACCTCCTCACTTTGGGCAGTTTTGACCATGGCTTTGGCCACTTGGTAATCGTAAATAGGCCTAAAATTTTTGAAAAGCTTCAACCAGGCCAAGGGTTTCATCAAAATAGCAGCAATTTGTTCTCCCAAACGGAATTCATGACGATTGCCTAAAAGCAATGATGGCCTAAACAAACCCAAATAGCCAAATTTTAGGGCTTTGAGATCATCCTCCGTTTCGCCTTTTACCTTATTGTAAAAAATGGAAGAGTCGGCATCGGCTCCCATAGCTGAAACATATAGAAATTTTGAAGTTCCCAACTTTTTGGCCCACTCTCCAAATCCTATCACCAGATCATGATCCACAGCATAAAATCTTTCCTTTGAACCGGCCACTTTAATTGTGGTGCCCAGGCAAGAATAAGCATGCAAAACCGCCTTTTTTTCTTGTACGGCAAGCAAAAAACCAGCGTACTCTCCTCCTAAAGCCTGTTCTTTGACTTTCCCTTGCCAGTCCCAATCCTTCAATCGAAAAAGATCTCCCTCAATTTGAATCAGTTTTTGATGCTTCAAGGCTAGTTTTCTCCGGCCTAAACTGAGAACAAAGTCATAGTGGTCCTCCCTCAAAAGCTGGTGCAAAAGCTGCATGCCAACCATCCCGGAAGTCCCTGAGATAAGGGCTATTTTCATCTGGGTCTGTTCTGGTTTTCAGTACTCGGTTTCAGGAAATTTTACTGGACTGAATCAAAGAGTACAATTCAGATTCAAGGTCCATGTTTTTGTTTCTGGCGTACCAAAGATATACTTCTTCCAAAAACTCTTGATAGGATTTGCCTTTTGAATCATTCCTATACTCCTGATAAAGCTCCATTAGATACTTTGGTTTGGGTCCCCAAGTAAACAATTCGCATTTTAAATCTTCCGAAAATGCTATCAATTTTGGAATTGATCTGGCTCCATTGGTCAAATACGCATCCATCACTTCCGGATACTCATCTCGCATGAGAATCCTAAAGTCGATTTTTGGATTCAAGCCCGCCAATTTGGCGATGTACGGGATGGATTGGGAACCATCCCCACACCAGGCTTCGGTAAGTAGCAACCATAATTGGGGTTCCTGGATAGACTGAATTAAAGCCTGCATTTCCGGGGATATTTTTGCGGTTTTATCCCAACGATTCATTCGCTGGAGACACATCCGAGTGTATTCCAAGTAGGTCTCACTTTGGTTGGCTCCTGTGGTTCTCCTTTCCGCTACAAGCTGTGCTGTAAATTTTACAAAATCCTCGTAAGAAAGCCCTTTCGCAAAAGTAAAATGAGTTACCGGGTGACTTAAAGACTCCATTCCTTCAATTTTTTTTAAGAAGGACAACAGCGTCTAGATATCTTGGGTTCGCTCCCAATCCAAAAAACTCTCAACTTCATCTCTGACTTTGGCATAAACGGCCATAATCACCGAAAGGTCATCGGCAAAACCAAAAAAACCCAAAAAGTCAGGAATGATGTCAAAGGGAGAAATGAAATAAACCAAGGCCAAAACAATGAGTCCCAAGGTGCTCAAGGCCATTTTGTGATCTCCTCTAAAATGGGCTTTGAGCATTCGAATAAAAATCTGAATGGGCTGGAGAAACTTCTGAACTTTTGGATTGTCCTTGACTCTGGACAATTTCTCAAGCGTTTTCTGCACCAGTTCTACCAACTTCTGCTCTTGACGGATAATCGCCTCTACCTGCTTCCCAAAAAGAGCTTTGGCACGATCAAGAATATTTTTGGACTTTTCGGACATGAGGAACAGGACTTTAGAAGAAAAGCTGAACTTCGGATTTCACCTGTTTCAAGGCATAAGATACCGCATCATTTTTCCGGTCCAAGGAAATCGCAAAAATGGCCTTGGCCAAATCCATCCCTGTGGCTTCCTCATTTTCCAAAGACTGTCGGCTTAGGTTGATAATCGTTACGACCTCTTCCACTGCTCTTCGGACAGCTTCCCAGGTTTCCTCTGAAAAATAAACTTGCTGACTCAAATTGTGATTAAACTCTTCCCGAACCTCCGTCAACAGCATCGGATGTAGCTCAGCTGCTGAAAATTGGTTGGGATTGGATCTTCGCACGAGATTATTTGGCGTAATTCTTTCCAGGAGCAAACAAAGGCGCTCCGCTGCCTGTAGCCGAATGGGTAGAATCGTCTGGGTATTTTGTGTTTTCAGGTCTACGAGCATTTTTTCCCGCTCTTTGGAAAGGAAAGACATGACGACCAGGTACATGCCATAAAGCACTGCCGCTGCAGGAAGTATCAGTTTGAGAAGTTCTAGAAAGTAATCCATGGAAAAGAATTTGTCATCGAATATCAACAATTCTGAGTAGTCAAAAAACCGGCCGAATCGATAATTTTACGGCACAAACTGAACCAAAGACATAAAAAATTGATTTTTCTCGCATGCTGATCCCTATCCAGATTACCCCAAAAGCCGAGGCAGAAATCAAGCACATAATGGCCACCAAAAACATCCCCGAGGATTATTTTTTGCGGGTAGGAGTCAAAGGCGGTGGCTGCGGAGGAATGTCCTACGCCCTGGGATTTGATAAGGCGAAGCCTGAGGATCAGCAGTTTGAAATCGCCGGTATCCCGGTTTTGATCGAAAAAAAGCATTACATGTTTTTGATGGGCATGCAGGTGGACTTCTTTGAAAGTGATGAAGCGAGGGGATTTACTTTTGTGAATCCGGATATTCCCAAAAGACATGATGTATGATTTTTTTGAATAATTTCAGGTAAAACCTCCAGCCATGAAATCAATACTCCCAATTCTGCTTTTCATGACAATCAGTCATATTTCTTGGTCACAGGTAAAAAGCCTCGAAAAAGACCAAGTCCCGGGCCAAGGGAAAGTAGAAGATATGAGTTGGCTGACCGGATATTGGACAGGTACTGGATTAGGCGGAGAATGTGAAGAAGTTTGGATGCCTGCACAGGATGGGCACATGATTGGAACTTTTCGCTTTTGGAGTGAAGGAAAATTGGTTTTTTCGGAATTCATGAACTTCGTTCAAGACGGGGAAAGCATCACCTTAAAACTAAAGCACTTCAATCCTGACCTTTCAGGCTGGGAGGAAAAGGAAGAATGGACGACCTTTAAACTGATTGAAATGGGAACACAGGAAGCTTATTTCAATGGATTGACTTTTAAGCGTACAGGCAATCAACTCAGTATTTTTCTTTCCCTGACTCAAAATGGGGAGCGCAAAATCGAGGAATTTCGCTTTACCCGATCAGCACTTTAGATGAGACTAATTCAAATAGGTCAAACGAAACGAATAACCTCTTTTTAGGTAAAATGAATTCTGAACTCAGGGTACCAAAAAAACTTTTCATTCTTCAAAACCCGGCTTCACATTATCCCAAAATTCATCCAAGGCGATGATTCTCGGCTTGAGAAAGGCAATGATTTTTGGCCAATCATCCTTTTCCATCACATTTACCCCAGGTAATACTTTTTCGATTTTAGAGATAGGCTGACCAGTTTCATTGGGCTCATGGAGTTTCCATTCCCATTCCTCACCCAAACTTCCTATGAGCAAGGTTTTCAATTCCTTAAACTGGTCAAAAAATAATTCCTGCATTTCGGGATCGTGATGTCCCAATTCAATTCCAACAGATGCAAATCCACGTTCAGCTTTCATTCGGAAGTAAATATCCTTGATTCCGGTTTTGTAATTGGGCCAGTTGATTTTTCGGCCTTGAGCATTCGGAACAGGCTTCATGTATTGCCCAAATGCAATCCAGAATTCCGACCGGATTTTAGAGGTTTCGGCTCGGCTATACATGGGGTCTAGGCAAAATCCTCCGGATAATTCACCGTCACTGCAGAATATTGAACAATGCCTCCCAAAGCTGGATGGTGTTTTTTCAGCGTAAGCTTCACAGATTTTACCTTAGGATAAACCTGCAGAATATCCGTAATAATATGGTGGCCCAAATGCTCAAGTAGCTTGACTTTGACATCCATTCTTGCCTTGATCAGCTGGTATAGCCTGGCATAATCGACTGTGTCTTTAAGGCTATCGTGAAGCATGGCCTCTTTAAAATCGGTTTCCAATTCCAGATCTAAGGTAAATCGGTTGCCAAGGACGGATTCTTCCGGATAAGCACCATGATAGGCATGGAATTCGATTCCCTCAAGGGCTACTTTTCCCATCAATCAAACTGGTCAAAAAATGATCCTGAGGACTTTTTGGGATCCTCTTGATTTGGTTCTTCGATTTGGGGATCCGGTTCTGCTTCGGCGGCTATTTCCTCGCGGATTTCCTCCACAGGTTCTGGCTCCTCCTCCAGATCTTCTTCATTCATTGCCGGTTCCTCTTCGAAAACTTCCTCCTCAGGCTCAGGCAATTCTCCCATTTCTTCCAATTCATGCTCCAGAGCGTCCACACTTTCCTGCGTAGCATCATCCAGATGGGCATGGGTCATGTCCTCCTCAAACTGCTCTTCAGGTTCGTCTTCCTGATGGGAAATCGCAGGCGGAACCGATGCCGCCAAGGTAGCCACGTTAGCCACGGTAAAATGGCTGGAACGGCTGAGCTCTTCCATGGCTCGTTGATAAGCTTTGGCATCTATTCTGAAAAAATGAGCATCGGAAAGTTCAATTTGATTCAAGGCATCCTGAGAAAGACGCTTCAGACTTTTTACCAAGGCTTCTCGTTGTTCCAAAAGACCATCGTAACTTCTGACCAGGCTCTGCATGCTTTCCCGAATTTCTTTGATGGTTTCCTTGGCTTTTACCTCTGCGGCAGAAGTGATTACCCGGGCATTTTCATCGGCCTGCTTCTTGACTTGCTCTGCGTATTGATGGGCATTTCGGGTCGCTTCTTCCGCGATTTGATTTGCTTCGGAGATGATTTGATCTGCAGCTTCTGTGGCTTCGGTGATAATTGTAGCGCCTGTATCCTCTGCAGTCTTGAGAGTTCTAAAAAGGGAATCTTCCACATCCTTGAGCCGCTTGGCCTCCCCTTCCACTTGCTGCAGTTTGCTTCGAAGCTCCAGATTTTCCTGATTGATCTGCTCCATGGCCACACTCATTTCTTCCAAGAAGGCCGAAACCTCTTTTTTTTCATATCCCCGAAAGGCGGTTTCAAAAGCTTTTTGTCGGATTGCAGTAGGTGATATTTTCATAAGTTCTCAGCTTCTATTTGCCAGATTGAAATGGTTCGGTCGTCAGAGATGGAAACTACTTGACCAGAGTAAGTGCTCCAAAGAATTTTGTTGATGGAGGTTCCGTGCCCGGCATTTCTAGCTTTATCAATGACCTTGAGCAATTTACGGTTTTCCACATCCCAGACTTTGATGGATTTGTCCATTGAGCAGGTGACGAGGAATTTTCCGTCCTCTTTGAAAGATAAATAATTAATGGCAAACATATGTGCCACTATGTTTTCGTCCAGGGTATAATTTGAAGTTTTCCAGAATTTCAGTTGGGCATCTCTGCCTCCGCTGCATAAGAGATTTTCGTCGGGAGAGTAGCCTAAGGCAAAAACGGAATTGTTATGCCCATTTAAGTTGGCAATGGGTTCAAAACCATTGGACAAATCCAGAATTTTTATCGAGTGATCACTTAATCCTACAGCCACCTGTTTTTTCCCAGAAGCAATACTCATCACCCGAATACTCTTCGAGCTAAGTTTCACGTGTTTTTTGATTGCTTTCTTCTCTATATCCACAATCACCAGGATTCCATCCCCTGTCCCGATCAGAATTTCTTTCCCAAAAACTTTAATGTCGAAAATGGCCTGATTGGTCAATTGCAAACTCCAAATCTCCTTGTTTTCATTCAGGTCAATGACATGAATCCCTTCAAAATTATGCCCGATGATCAATAGGTTCCTTTCCCGATCCACTTCCAGAGCATAGACAGAGTTAGGGAGTTTGGCGATCAGCTTTCCGTCTTTGGGTCGATCCAAATCCCACTCTACCACCATTCCATCTCCGGCACCGGTATAAAAAAATCGGGGATCACTCCCCTCGGCCAGGGCATAGATGCAGTCATTATGCCCTGTCAATGTGTGTAATTTATTTACTTGAATTTTTACCATATATTGGTCGGAATGTCCTTGGTCCTTGGTAGGCCTATGCAAACAAAAATAGAAAAAATAGATTCTTCCTCTGCGATTGCCATAAAGATAATCGAAGATCAGGAAGTAGAGGCGATGGATTTCCTGAGCTTTCGTGAAAAGCTCTCCTTTGCAAACATTTCTCACCCGGAAAAAAAAAGAGAGTGGGCCACCGCCCGGCTTGCCATTTATGACGCGCTGAATCTACTTCAAGAGCCCTATCCGGGATTTTTCAAAGACGAACATGGCAAATCCCAATCGATGAATGGTCGGGGCTTTGTTTCTTTGAGTCACACCCCCGGCTACGCCAGTGCAATTTACCATAGGGATCAGGCCGTCGGAATTGACATGGATCTGATCAGAGAAAAAATCCTGAGGATCGGGAAAAGATTTCTGGATTCTTCGGAATTGGATTTCTTGGAAAAAGACCCGGAACACTATACCATGGCTTGGTCAGCCAAGGAATCCATCTTTAAATGTCAGGGTAAAAGAGGAGTTTCCTTCAGAGAAAACATTCTATTGGAGCCCTTTTCAAAGGAATCAATGGTAATCAAAGGTAAAATCCGAGGAACGGACTTTGCGGACCATCATTATGCTGTCCAGGTCAAAAAGCTTGGAAATGTCATTCTAACCTACACTATCTGGTAGCCCCAATTAGAATATCATGAAAAAATTTATCCTACTTATCGCGCTTACTTACAGCTCACTCAGCAGTTCTTTTGCTCAGTCTTATACCGAACTGACGGCCGTAGATGCAGTGACTGGAAAAACTCTGGAACTGGGAAAAATGGTCTCAGGCAAAGGCATCGTACTAATTTTCCATTCTTTGAATTGCCCCTTTGCAAAATTGTATGAGGCCAGGATCAAAAATATCAAAGAAACCTTTCAAACGCAGGGAATCGGATTTGCACTGGTGAATCCGGAAACCGGAAATTCGGAAGCTGAACAACTCCCTCTTCGAAGCCACATTGATGAAAGTGGCTTAAACATGTCCTATCTGATCGATGCGGGCCAGGCTTGGACCAAGCTATTTCAAGTAACTAAAATCCCAGAAGTAATTGTCCTCGTACCAGAAAATGAAGGCTTGGTAATTAAATACAGAGGAGCGATTGACAATAATGCGCAAGCAGAAACCGCCGTGACCGAGCGCCATTTGGAAAGAGCTTTGAATCAGATTATAAAAGGGGAAAATCCAATGGCTGCCCAAGTCCGAGCCGTGGGATGCAATATTCGGACTTATTGATTTTCCAAGATGGAAATCAATTCCTGGATCTCCAGAACCTTATTGGGCTCTCCGAGCTTTTCGAAAGAATTTGCCAAGTTTCTCAGGGATCGAATGATGATATCCAAATAGGCACAGGGTTCAAAAAACTCCTCCTTGGGAGGAATTTTCAAGTGTTCCAGATAATTGAAAATATCCTGCCTGCTAAAAACCAATCCCTTATTAAAGGCATTGATGTAAAAGGTAATGTCCTGAGACTTGTAAGTCAGGATAAAAAGATTGGGAAGATTCACCCCGTAAATCGGCAAGCCTAATTTTTTAGCCACCAAAAGATAAATCGAGCAGAGCGTGATTGGATTCCCTTTACGGGTATCCAACACTGTGGACAGCATGCTATTGCCTGGAGAGTGAAAATTTTTGGTATTAGCGGAAAACCTTAGGGTGTTAAACAGCACATTGTTGATGATCCTTACCTGATCATAAGGCTGAAGATCATTTTTGAAGGACGTCCAAACCTCAAAATAGATTTGGTGCATTTCCGCGTTGAGCTTTTCATAATCCAAATCAGGATATTGATAGGTATTCAAGATCCAAAGCCCAGTAAGCAGATCCCTATCTTCAGATTCTTTCCATTCTTGGAGTCTCTTTTTCAACAAAGAAAACTGGAGATCATGAACCAACTCTTCGATTTCCCGCTGGATTTCAGGGTTAAAGCTGGTTTCCCATTTTTGTTCCAAAAAGGGAATTACCTCTGCCCCAAGGGAAATAATCCGATCGCGGACGTGATTTTTCACCTCCAAATCCGGATCATCCAGTAGAGAAACCAAGGCATTTAACTCCGCAGGCGTCAGTTCACTCATGAGCGATTATTAGGTTACTTCAAGATAAGAAAAGATCAGGTTTGGATTACTCCCACATTAAACCTTTCCGTAGCGGGTGCATGATTGGCCGCTTCAATTCCCATGGAGATCATTTTTCTTGTCTCTCTGGGATCAATCACACCGTCCACCCAAAGTCGGGCAGCTGCATAATAAGGGCTTAACTCCTGATTGTATTTGGAAATGATTTCTTCCAAAAGCTCATTTTCCTCTTTTTCGGAAATGGTTTTCCCTGCTTTTTTCAAGGCAGAAACCTTGATTTGAAGTAAGGTCTTTGCTGCTGAGGCTCCTGACATGACCGCCATCTGCGCGGTGGGCCAGGAAAAAATCAGCCTTGGATCATAGGCTTTTCCACACATGGCATAATTGCCTGCCCCGTAGGAATTGCCTACAATCAGGGTAAACTTTGGAACCACCGAATTGGCCATGGCATTGACCATTTTTGCGCCGTCCTTGATGATTCCACCATGCTC
>JAJLJS010000178.1:0-1113 GCA_033844545.1 Cyclobacteriaceae bacterium
TCAAGGGCCGCGAGATGGCGCACCAGGAGCTGGGCCTCGAGATGGCCAAGCGCATCGAGGCCGACCTGGGCGAGGACGTGGTCGTCGAGCAGCGCCCCCGCCTGGAGGGCCGCCAGATGATCATGATGATCGCGCCCAAGAAGCGCTGAGCCTTTGTAGGAGCGCCTTCAGGCGCGAAACCCATCTTTGCCGCAGGCAAAGCCAAAAGATTCGCGCCTGAAGGCGCTCCTACACAAGTCGCTGGTTTTGTTGCATAATTCGCGGCTCGCCGGGTTTCCGGCGGGCCCCCGGTGCGGCATCCGGGCCCAATCCATCGGGCGAAGTCGTCATGGACCTGCCCTTGGTTTCGTTTGGAATCAAGGGCTTACAAGCCGGCACGGGCAGGACGGAAAGCGTGGCTTCGGCCACCGCCCAGGCCAGTAACCAAGACCCCAAAGGGATTTCCCATGGCCAAGACCAAGATCAAGACCAATCGGGCGGCCGCCAAGCGCTTCCGGAAGACCGCTTCCGGCAAGTACAAGGCTGGCCACGCGAACCGTAGCCACATCCTCACCAAGAAGGCGACCAAGCGGAAGCGCAACCTGCGGCAGACGAACCATGTTCGTGCCGAGGACGCGGGCCGTCTGGACCGCATGCTGCCGTACCTCTGAGGAGAATAAGAAATGGCACGAGTCAAGCGTGGTGTCACGGCGCGCCGCCGTCACAAGAAGATCATCAAGCTCGCGAAGGGTTACTACAACGCCCGCCGCAAGGTTTTCCGCGTCGCCAAGCAGGCCGTCACCAAGGCCCAGCAGTACGCCTACATCGGTCGCAAGCAGAAGAAGCGCCAGTTCCGCAGCCTGTGGATCGTGCGCATCAATGCCGCGGCCCGCATGCACGGCCTGAGCTACAGCCGCCTGATGAACGGCCTGAAGAAGGCCAATGTCGAGCTCGACCGCAAGGCCCTGGCCGACATCGCGGTGCACGACATCGCGGCCTTCGGCCAGATCGCCGAGCAGGCCAAGCGCGCTCTCGCGGCGTAAGGCCCTTGCCTGCGGCGGCCAGCCGCCCGCAGGCAGCACCGAAGTGGGGAAGGGCGCGAGTCCTTCCCCATTTTGTTTTCTGGACCCGGAA
>JAJLJS010000179.1:0-9721 GCA_033844545.1 Cyclobacteriaceae bacterium
ATAGGGGTATCCCGGTTTTCAGTTGTCATTTCTAAAAAAGAACCAAAATCTTAACTTGCGGGAAAGCATTTCAACTTTCATGCAAGACGCAGATCATTTGGTTTTTTCAGCTATTCAATCCGGGGATTTAGGTTCCTTTGAAATGCTTTTCAAAACGCATTATTCTCCGCTTTGCCGCTTTGCGGTATCCTATCTTCAGGATCCTGAGGAGGCCGAGGAAGTCGTGCAATATACCTTTATCGGATTTTGGGAGAAAAGGAATAGTATTTCAGTGGACTCTTCTTTGAAAGCCTATCTCTATAGAAGCGTCAGGAATGCCTGTCTGAATGAGCTGAAAAGGCAAAAAGTGCGTCAGTTGCATGCCACAGAGGTAATCCGGGAAGGTGAACCGATGAGCGAGCCCTCCGATCGGCTGGCGATCAAGGCAGAGCTGGAAGAAAAAATACAGATAGCTATGGAGGCTCTGCCTGAGCAATGCAGACTCATCTTCAAAATGAGCCGGTTTGAAGAGTTGAAGTACCAAGAAATCGCCGACCAGCTTGGCCTTTCTATCAAAACAGTCGAAAACCAAATGGGGAAAGCCCTTAAAATCATGCGGGAGCAGCTCAAAGAGTATTTGCCGCTGATCATCATACTCATGAATAATTTTCTGGATATATGAGGGAGGAGGAAAGAGAATATATGGAAGATCTGATCGGGAAATATATTCTGGGAGAGGCTAATCCCCAGGAGATTTCGGAGGTAGAATCCTGGTGTGCCTTGCACCCGGACAATCAAAAATATCTGGAGGATACCCAGTTGATTTATGAAAAGGCTCAACTTCCTTCGGAAAAAGAATTCAATGCAGAAAAAGCTTGGGGAGCAGTTTTGGGGCAGATTAATTCCCGAAAAGAAAAAAGAGGACTTTCCTTTTCTCTCTGGAAAATCGCAGCAAGCCTGGCCCTTTTGGCAACAATCTCCTTTGTGCTGTATTACCAAATGGCTCCGGGTGAGGAATATTTGCTACGGGCTGAAAATGAAATTTCCACTCAAGTTTTTCCTGACCAAACTGAAATTTCACTCAACCGTTCCTCGGCAGCAACCGTAAAGTACAATCCCCGAAAGAAAACCGGCAGCATTCAGCTCACCGGAGAAGCCACCATTGATATCGGCAAAGAAAAAAACATCCAGTGGACGGTGGAGGTGGAAAACCTCCTGATCCGGGACATAGGGACAGTTTTTCATGTCAAGGCCTATCCTGAGGAAAATTCCATTGAAGTCTCCGTACTGGAAGGAATCGTGGAAATGATCAAACCTGCAGGGGATAGACTGACCCTTCAGGCTGGGGAAAAGGGAATATATGACAAGAGATCTGGAGAATTTGATACTGCCTTGGCGGATACGAATGTAGTGGCATTCAAAACCAGGTCTTTTCAATTTTCGGAACAAAGTCTAAGCGAAGTAGTCGCTCTGGTATCGGAAGTTTACCGACAAAAAATCCGGCTTGCGGGTCCGATCGGAGATTGCAAAATCACTGTCGGATTTGAAAATGAGGACTTGGATACCATTTTGGAGATTTTGGCAGAGACCATGGGACTGGAAATTCTAAAAGGCTCAGCGGAAATTGTGCTTTCTGGGGACGGATGTTTTTAACTATGGGTAAGCGAATCCTGCTTTATTTTTTTCTGATTTTCTCCCTGGTGGAAATGGGATTTTCCCAACAAATCCCCTTTTTGGAAAGGAAAGTGACCCTCTCTTCATCCCAAGAGCGGGTGGATGTTTTCCTGAAAAGGCTCTCCGGAGAATTGGGTTGTGTCTTTTCCTATAGCCCCACGGCCATAGATGTCAGCGGAACTTTTACCGGAAATTTTGTCAATCAAAGCACCCGGGAGATTTTGGAAGGAGTATTTGAAGGGAGTGTTTTGTACAAAGAGCGGGGGATTTATATTATCCTGACTCCTGCTCCTCCGGCAGAAAAAGAAGTGACCATCAGTGGATATGTGGTGGACGAAAAGACAGGAGAAAAGCTGAGAAATGCGACGATTTACAATCCCATAACCCTGAAGTCTTCCACCACGGATGAATATGGTTTTTTTGAACTTCAGGTAAAAAACCCCGCTGAGGACAACTTTCAATTGGTGGTTTCCAAAGCGGACTATTCGGATACCTTAGTGATTGGTCCTGAGAAGAAAAATTACTTCCAGAATATTTCCCTGAAAATTGACCCTGATAAACTATTGGCATGGACGAAAGATTCCACCGGAAAGACCAAGGATTTTTGGCTTTGGAACAAAAATTCTGCTGGAGCAAAAAACATTCAGAACGTCTCAGACACTATCTATCGGGATTTTCAGCTTTCTCTCTTGCCTTTTGTGGGGACCAACCGAAAACTCAGTGGCTCTGTAGTCAATCAGTATTCCCTCAACGTACTGGGTGGCTACTCCAGAGGTACCCAAAAGGTTGAAATCGGAGGTTTGTTCAACATTGATCGGGGAGAAGTCGGGAAATTTCAGGCTGCGGGGGTTTTCAATTACACGGGAGGAATGGTAAGTGGATTTCAGACCGCCGGTGTGGCGAATGTTAACTGGGATTCTTCGCAGGGAGCGCAGGTGGCCGGAGTATCAAATTTTACTCTGGAGAATGTCGAAGGAGCCCAGATTGCAGGAGTCTTGAATGTGGCAGGGGAAAATCTGAAAGGGGCGCAAGTCGCCGGGGTGGCAAATTTCACCCGGAAAAATCTCATCGGAACGCAAATATCTTCCATTTTAAACATCGCCAAAACAGTTACTGGAAGCCAAATAGCTTTAGTTAATTATGCAGACAGCATTGCAGAAGGGGCCCCGGTGGGTTTGATCAGTATAGTCCGAAAAGGGTATCATGTGGTGGAGATTTCTACGGATGAAGTTCTTCCCATGACGCTTTCACTTCGGACCGGAACCCGGCAGTTTTACAATATGCTTTTCGCAGGGGTACGACCCGGAGATGGGGATTCCACCACTTGGGCCTTTGGCTACGGGATTGGGTCGGCTCCAAGACTTGGGAAAAAATTATTTCTCAATCTGGAAGTAAGTGCTGAACAGTTGAATAATGGAAATGTGGAGGCCCTAAATCTGATCAGTAGGGGTAACCTTTCCTTGGAATACCAAGCCGGAAGGAAAATTGCGCTGTTTGGAGGTCCCACCTTTAATTTTCGGGTTTATGACTTGGATTACCTTGCCCATCCCGATCTTTTCACTGGATTTTCGCCGGCATTTGTCCGGGATAGAATTCTGCCTGACGAAGGGGTAGGGGAACAACTATGGTGGGGATTCAGGGCCGGTATCCGCTTTTTTTGAAATGGGCTAAAATTTTTCTCCTCCGGAATAGGGGTAAAGAGCAGGTGAATTGTCCTAATCATGAAACTAAACCAAGTAGCATGAAATCAATTCACAAAATAGCTTTGGCCTTTGCGCTTTTCGCTGCCCAGCCTTCTCAGGCATTTCAGTCTTCGGAAGAAAAACCTCAACCTGGTAAAGCCAGCCCTAATTTTAACCCGTTTAGCACCGATTTTACTTCTCTGGATACAGTGGATATTCAATTTTCCCTGGTGCCCTTGGTAGGCACCAATGGAACCCACTCCGGAAATGTGGTCAATCGGACCAGCTTCAATCTGCTGGGGGGATATTCTGCCGGGACAGAGGCATTTGAAATCGCCAGCCTCTTCAACATCAATCGGGGAAATATGAACGGAGTCCAACTTGCCGGATTGTTTAATCAGGTGGGGCAAAAAGTGGACGGAGTGCAGTTGGCTGGACTTTTTAATTCCAATCTGGACTCTGTTCAAGGAGTGCAGCTTGCGGGATTGGCTAATTTCAGTACCGGAGCGGTAAAAGGCGTTCAGATTTCCGGTTTGGCAAATTTTTCTCCAAAATCAGTAGAAGGGGTTCAGATAGCTGGATTGTTGAATTTTTCTGCAGCCCAAGTGAAAGGGTCTCAGATCTCAGCAGGTTTAAATTTCAGTCCCAAAGGAGTCCAAGGCTCCCAAGTCGGCTTGGTGAATTTTGGTGGGAAAGTGGAAGGTTTTCAGCTTGGACTGCTCAATATCGCAGATTCCGTCAGTGGGATTCCAGTGGGATTGTTGACCTTTATTCGGTCTGGATACCATACGCTGGAGCTAGGTGCGACGGAAACTTTGCCTTTTAATCTCAGCCTGAGAACCGGAAAGCGGGAGTTTTATTCCATGGTTTTTGCAGGAATCCGACCTGAAACCGACCCACAGGTAGCCTGGGCGTTTGGGTATGGAGTGGGCACTGCTCCCAGACTTACCAACAGTCTTTTCCTGAATATTGAGGTAAGTTCCGAGCAAATGAGTAAGGGCAATGTGGAAGCATTGAACCTGATCAACCGGTTTTATGTAGGAGCAGAATGGCAAGCCACTCGAAGATTTGCGATGTATGCCGGGCCTACGATCAATTTCAGAGTTTACGATACTGATTTTGACAATCATCCCGATTTGTTTACTTACACCTATCCCACCATTCACAATCAGAAGTACTATCCCGAAAATATCGGAAGTCAACTTTGGTGGGGCTTCAAAGCCGGTTTCAGATTTTTTTAAAAACCGGCAAAAGTCCCCAAATACCTAATCATCCATTTCTTATTTCCACAAAACCCCTTTGCTATGAATTCAAAATTCATCCCTGGAATCCTATTTCTTTTGCTTTTTGGGAAAGCCTTTTCACAATCTTCATTTCCCACGCAAACCCTCCGGGGAAAGGTGATCGATCAGATCACTCAGGCCCCTCTGATCGGAGCTTCGGTGATTCTCTTGGGTACGGATCCTATCCTTGGTACCAGTACTGACCTCAACGGAGAATTTAAAATTTCACAGGTGCCGGTAGGTACCCATGCCTTAAAAATCAGCTACATAGGGTTTGAAGAACTTCTTTTGCCTCAAGTTCTCGTGAATTCCGGAAAAGAAACGGTATTGCAGATAGGCCTATTGGAAGAAATTTCCGAAATGGGGGAAGTGGTAGTCTTGGGTTCGGAAAAGGATCGGACGATCAATGAAATGATCACGGTCAGCGGCAGAACATTTTCCGTGGAGGAAACCCGCAAATTTGCGGCAGCCGTGAATGATCCCGGGAGAATGGTGATGTCCTATTCGGGAGTTACCGGGACGGATGATGGAAACAATTCCATTTCGATCCGGGGCAATAGTCCCAATGGATTACTGTGGAGAATGGAAGGAATAGACATTCCCAATCCAAACCATTTTGTCAACCCAGGATCCTCCGGCGGTGGGGTGTCGATTTTGAGTTCCCAGCTGTTGACGAATTCGGATTTTATCACGGGTGCATTTCCCGCCGAGTATGGAAATGCCCTTTCCGGGGTTTTCGATTTAAGTTTGAGAAAAGGAAATAATGAAAAACGAGAATATACGATCCAAGCGGGTTTTTTGGGGACTGATGTTGCGGTAGAAGGTCCGTTTTCCAAAAATTATAAAGGCTCCTACCTGATCAATTATCGGTATTCTACCTTGGCAATTCTCTCCCAATTGGGTGTTCCTTTGGGAGACTTTGTGACGAATTTCCAAGACTTGTCTTTTAATTTTTACTTACCCACAGGAGAGAAGAGCAGCATTTCGGTTTTTGGTTTTGGTGGGCTAAGCGATCAAAAAAGTGATGCGGAGGCCGATTCCACTTCTTGGGAGTCGGAGTTTGAACGCTACAGTTCTACGTTTTATTCCAATACAGGAGCCCTTGGGATCAAGCATAGCTGGATGATCAATCCTTCCCACTTTTTGCAGACTACCCTCCTGGGATCTGGAAACGAAATTGGATCCTCTCTTTCTAGGCTGGATGAGGAATATACCCAAGAGGATCGGTATTTTGAAAATTTTGGCAATTCCAAAATCACGCTCAGTTCAGTGCTGACCAGCAAAATATCGGCAAAAACCAATCTGAAATCCGGGTTTTTCCTGAACCAACTGTATTACAATCTGGAGGAAAAGGAATTTAGCGAGTCAGGGAAACCTCTGGAAACTAAAATCAATTCAGCTGGGAAAACGCAAAGCATTCAGGCTTTTACCCAAATCAACATCCGGCCTACCTCTAGACTCCAGCTTAACTTTGGCCTACACTATCTTCAGCTATTGCTGAATAGCTCTGACTCTTTCGAACCACGATTCGGGGCAAGTTATCAACTGGATGGGAATCAAAAGATCAGTTTCGGATATGGGCTTCATAGTCAATTGCAACCTTTGGGGACTTACTTTGCTACACAGGAATCCGGAGGTAAAGTTATTCTGCCCAATCTAGACCTTGATCTGAGTAAGTCCCAACATTGGGTGCTGGGATACGATCGGTCTTTAAGTCCCTATTTGAGATTGAAATTGGAAAGCTATTACCAATCCTTGAATCAAATTCCAGTCAAGCCCGGTCAAGACGAAACCTATTCCATCATCAATCAGGAATGGTCCTTTATGACAGATCCTCTGGTCAATCAGGGCAAGGGGAAAAATTATGGGTTAGAACTTACCCTGGAGCAGTTTACCCATAAGAATTTATACTTCCTTTTTTCAGGTTCCCTATATAATTCCCTCTATATGACTGAGGAGAATCGATGGAGAAATACCCGATTCAATGGAAATCATAACCTAACCTTCACAGGTGGGAAGGAATTTTTGTGGAGGAAAAACCGGGTTTTCGGGATCAATCTGAAGGCGATTTATGCCGGAGGGCTTCGAACGACCCCCATTGATTTGGAGGCCTCCTTGGTGGAGGGTGAAGAAGTCCGGATTGAAAGCGAGGCATTTGAAGGTCAAAATCCGGCTTATTTCCGAATGGATTTGCGGTTGAGCTACAAACAAAACCGACCCAAATCCACCCGGACGCTTTCTCTGGATATCCAAAATGCCAGTAATCGACAGAATATATTCGGGTCTTATTATGAGCCGATGAGCCAGGAAATCAAAACTGCTTACCAGGCTCCTTTGATTCCTATACTAAATTATCGGGTAGAATTCTAAGGAGCTATGAGGAGTCAATTCGCTGCTGATTAGGAGCTGATTGACTCCTGATTTTCCCTGATTATTACAAAAGGAAGAATTTGAAGGCTGAGATTCGATGTTGGAAAATCAAGAAAATCAAAAAATTAAGGTGCCTAAACGTAATGATTTCCAAATTTGCTGTACCATTTATCAGAAAAAGTTAGCCTTTGATGAAAAAATAATAATTTGATCTTGTTTAATTTCTACATTTACTGCGGAATTTGGAGCAAGGCCAGAATCTATTTCCCTTGATTCCCGTATTCCACTAGTAAATCGTCGGAATGAAACTGAATTGGCTTTATTTTCTGGGTTTTTACCTGATGACTATTGGGCTGATATCCAATAGTTTCAATTCTGGATTTGTTGGAAAAACAGATGCCGTATCCCCAACCTCTTTAGAAGAAAGCCTGACTATACAGGGTGATCAGATTGGGGTTAATTTTTCGGATGAAGCAAGGATGGGGAGAACTCAGGTTTCCTTGTTCCCAAGACAAAAAGTTGATCGTGCGGACAAATTTGAAAGTTTTGGGTTAGAATTTCTTTCCTGCAAACTAAGCCGATCCTATTCAGAAACTGATATTGATAAAAACTATCTCCAATTACTTGGCAGAAGTATCCAAGTGAACGCCCCCTAAGTAGACCCTTTTTTCTGCGTTCCTAATTAGACAATGACCCTGTTGTCGCTCTTTATCAACTCTTCTTTCCAATATGAAAACTGAAAAACTCATGGGATTTTCATCTGTGAAGCCCTATGTCAAAACTTTATTTACTTCCTTATTTGTCCTGATTTTGATAATCGGAGGACTAAGTGCTTGCGGGGAAGCAAACTCAAAAAACAAAAAAGCCGAGGAGGCTATAAACATTCCGGTCCTAGAGCTTCAGCCTCAGGCAGTGGAAGTCCCACAGACCTATATCGCGGATATTCAGGCGATTCAGTTTGTGGAAGTTCGATCCAAAGTACAAGGTTTTGTAGACCGGATTTTTGTGGATGAAGGACAATATGTGAATAAGGGACAAACCCTATTTCAGCTTTCTTCTGCTGAATTTAATGAAATGGTAAATTCTGCCAGGGCGGGACTAGCCCGCGCGAAAGCCGAACAGACTGCCATGAAAGTCGAAATGGAAAGACTTCAGATTTTGGTCAATAAAAAAATCATCTCTCCATCTGAATTGGAATTGGCCAAAGCCAAAAAAGCCGTTGCAGATTCGCAGGTGGCGGAAGCAGAATCCTTGCTCAAATCTGCCCAAACCGGACTTTCTTACACTACTGTCAAAGCCCCATTTGACGGAATTGTGGATCGAATTCCGCACAAAATCGGGTCCTTGGTCAATGAAAATGACCTGCTGACTTCTATTACAGACATTTCCTCAATTTTTGCTTACTATAAAGTCAATGAAAATGAATATCTCAACTTTATGCGCAGCAAAATTGAAGGAGAGAATCTCGATTCCTTTTCAGAACAATTGACTTTGATCCTATCAGACGGAGAAAAATATCCGGAGAAAGGAAAGCTGGAAACCACAGAAGGGGATATTGAATCGGGAACGGGTTCCATTGGGTTTCGGGTTCGTTTTCCAAATCCCCAAAATCTGATCAAACATGGAGCCTCCGGTAAGATCCAGATGATGTCCAAGCTCGAAGAGGTCTACCTGATTCCTCAAAAATCCACTTTCGAGATCCAGGATTTCACCTATGTCTATGTGGTGGATAAAGACAATGTCGTAAAAGTAAGGAGCTTTAAGCCCATGGAGCGATACGGGATTTACTATATCGCCGAAGGATTTGAGCCTGGGGATAAAATTGTCTTCGAAGGAATACAGCAGGTCAAGGACGGAACCAAAGTAAATCCTGAGCCAGTGGCTGCAGCTGATGTGTACCAAGATTTACTCAGTGTAAGGTAACTATCCCCCTCATTCAATCAGAATCACATGTTTGAGTTATTTATCAGGAGACCGATACTCTCTACGGTCATTTCTGTGTTCATTACCCTATTGGGTATACTGGCCTTGGTCACGCTTCCGATTACTCAGTTTCCTGACATTGTACCCCCTGCGGTGACTGTCACCGCTCGGTATACCGGGGCAAATGCGGAGGTTTTGGCAAAGGCAGTGGCAACACCTTTGGAAAGAGCAATCAACGGCGTTCCAGGGATGGAATACATGACCTCAGTCAACACCAATGACGGGATTACGCTGATCAATATCGTATTTAAAGTGGGTACAGATCCGGATCAGGCTGCAGTCAATGTGCAAAACCGGGTGGCCACCGTTTTGGATGAATTACCTGAAGAAGTGATCCGAGCGGGTGTTCAAACTGAGAAAGAGGTCAACTCCATGCTTCTTTATCTGAATTTGACGACCTCGGACTCTACCCAGGATGAAAAATTTGTTTACAATTTCGCGGACATTAATATTCTTCCAGAACTGAAAAGAATCGATGGAGTAGGCCGGGCAGAGATCATGGGGATGAAAGACTATGCAATGCGGGTCTGGCTGAAGCCAGACCGACTTGCTGCCTATGATCTATCTCCTCAGGATGTCACCGAAGCCATTCGCGCCCAAAACGTGGAAGCTGCTCCCGGGAAATCCGGGATTTCTTCTGATCGGGATCCTCAGGCCTTACAGTACGTGCTGAAATATACCGGTAAGTTCAACCAGGAAGAGAATTACGAAAATATCACCCTCAAAGCGCTGTCAGATGGATCATTGCTG
>JAJLJS010000180.1:0-3121 GCA_033844545.1 Cyclobacteriaceae bacterium
TCTATTTACTGTTTAATCCAATTGATTTCAGAACCCTTTAAGTGATACAATTCCTCCCTTTCCCACTCGTTTCCTAGCAAATAAACCTTTTCTGAATTTTGTTCAAAATCTTCGATTATGACAGGTTTTCTGAGTTTTAGACTTTCTTTCCAAAAGTTTATCTCTTCCTTTTCAACTCCTTTTCCATAAACCAAGACTCCATTAGAATAGCTGGAAACCAAATAAGAAGGCCTCAAAACAGCCATGGAAAAAGTCAATATGAACAGGATTGAAAAAAGGATCCGGACTAAAATTCTCCGGCCCGATTCTCCCTTTTTTCTTTGCAAATAAAGAGGGTTCCCCGCAATCAGGATCAATCCGATGAGAATCCCGAAATAAAAGGACCAAGAAACTAGGGGTTGGAAAGCTATATTCATTTCAGGTTTTTCCAGAATGCGTTTTTCAAGGCCTCATTTCCCAAATAAGAGGCCGAGGGGTTTTTGTAATTCTTGGCCAAGGGATAAAGTTTTTCTCTCAGGTAATTTTCCCCATGAGTATCCAGCTTTCCAGACTCCCATTGCTGAAGATAAAGCAGTAGATTCCAGTCTTCCAGCTGAGAATTTTGCATGCGCTGGGTCCAGAGTTTGGCCAATTCCCGGATGCTGGCTTTATCAGTTGCATTTAATTTTTCTTGATGGAGAAGTCCCAAGGCTTTGGAAGCCAAAGGCTGAATTTGCTGATCCAAAACTGCCTGCTCTTTCAAAATCTGCTGCTCCAATTCCTCCAATTTTCCACTCAAGCGTTTTTCCTCTTCCTTGATCGGAGGGGGATCATAGCCGGTTCGTTTGATAAATACCCGGGACTTTTGCTGTACGGTCTTCAGCATCTCCAGAGCTTTGTATTGGTAAGGAAGGGATTTTTCCGGTTCAAAAAGCCTCAAATAAAGCTCGGCTTGCCACATTTGCTCCAATGCGGCTTTTAAGGCACCGCGGGTCGATTGCTCGAAATAGGTATTTTCTTCTTCCGAATCATGGCTATGCATGTATTCCATCAAAAGACTTTCGATACCTCCTCCACTTTGGGTTGTAGAAGGTTCCTCACCATGGTCATGCGGAGGTTCAGCCGGCTTAAAATCCGGGTCATGTTCGCCCTCCTGATCATGCAGGTGCATATATCCTCTCAACAAATCTCCATCTTCGGCCTCCTCGATAGCACCTCCAGCCTCAGATTCAATTTCCTCCCCCAAATACTGGCCGTAGCGCAGCCGAAGTAGTTTTTGATCATAGCCAATCTCGTTGGAAGTAAAGTTGAAATCCTTTTCGGATTTTTTGGATTTCTCGGCTAAAAGCTTCTCCGTATCGATGATGATCTGCCGCTGACTTCGGAAGTATTCAGGCAACACCTGAATCGCCATTCCCTCCATGGCTACTCCATTATCCTCTTTTTCATCATAGTATTTAAGGAAATAGGTGTCTGTTCTGGAAAAATTAGGCTCCGGGCTTTTGTTGTCCATGGCCGCCCAATAGTAATACAACTCGTCTCCTGGTTGAAATTCCAAAGTCGAGACATCAAGGGTAAATCGGGAAGTTTTTGACGAAAATGGCTGATCCTCTACCGGAAATCGGGTTTCCCGGAATTTTACATTTTCCCCTCTTCCTCTTGCCAGTGTCGCTACCAAAACCACCTCCTTTACTTTAAAATCATCCTTAATCTGAGCCTGGAGCAGGATTTTTGGATTATTTCCCGGAAAAAAGAAACGGTAGATTTCCTTTTCCTCAGGAATGATTTCAGGGCTTTGGTCTTCAACAGACTCCAACGTATAAAAGTCGGATTGAAAAACTTGGAGGCTATCTTTTTGTGCTATAATGGAATATAGGCCAGAACTCATCAACTCCTCTTTCAATTGGAATCCTGCTTTGGTTGGAGTAAACGGCAGCTTTGCACCAGCCGAATTGACTAGATAGACTTCCAGCGCTTGGTCCGTTTGAAATTCCAAGTTCCAGGTCAAAACTGAACCCCGAATGGCTTTGATTTCCAAATCTTCCTGAGTGGAAAGGGGAATTCCGGTATAGCTGGGTGATTGAATTTGAACTTGGGCTTTTTGAAGAAAAACAGAGGTGGATTGGTCCTCAGACATTGACTCAGAGAACTCCTGAACTGTCCCAGAGCTTGATTCCTCAGTTCCGAAATTAAATCGGTCAAAGGCCAAAAAAGCACCATAAACCAAGGCAAATCCAATCACAAAAGGCAATAAACCGGAATGAAATACCCGAATCTTGGGAGGTATTTGCCTGGAAATTCTGTCCAACTGAAGCCTTTCCGCCAAGCTTGGGCTCGACCTCTCCAAAAGCTCCAAGCTAAATTCCAAATTGCCTGCATGCTGATGGATCAATTCAAGGGCTTGCTTTCTTTGGGATTTCATGCTTCCAAACCACCAGGGAAAAGCCCCTGCACTTATCCCCACGATCACTGCTCTGACTACCTCATTAATCCCAAAAATGGTTAACAAAACACCAAGTGTAATGGCCACCATAAACCCTTTCAGCCACTTGTTGATCGCAAGCTGATTTTCTACGGATTTGATATGTTGGCGAATAGTTTTCACTGATTGGATCTGTAAGCTAGGAATCGTTCAAGTCCGAATAAAGCCAAAATCAATAAAAGGAGCCATTCGGAGGAATTGGACGCTTTGGCGAGTTTGGTTTCAGGAATTAAGTGAAACTTTTGGCTCATTTGAGCTTGAGAAAGCCTATGAAATTCCCGGTCAACTCCAAAATGAATCAAGATCTTCTTCAAAATCAATTCAGGTAAAATCCCCTTCTCCAGGACTTCCTCCCAAGGCTGAAGCACTGGGTTGGAAATTGCATTTCCAGCTTCTGATTCGACCATCAAAACGAATTGATTTTCAATCCTTTCAATTTCATTGGCTGAAGTGAAAATCAGCTTAGATTCTTGAATATTACCTTCCAAAAATTTCAGCCCGCACACTTCCGAAATCGCATCCAAACTAGCGCTGATCAATTCTTGTTTTTCGTTTTCAACGGTTTCCAAATTCACTTGAATCGGGGAATTCAAGATCGGTTCTCGAGGAAGATTATCTTCTCTAATTTCCAAAACTCCGTTTGTTCCGATACCTAAAAAT
>JAJLJS010000181.1:0-26253 GCA_033844545.1 Cyclobacteriaceae bacterium
AGGTGCAGCAGGAGCCATTGAAGCTATAGCTTCTATCCTTGAACTCCAAAACTGTCTTTTTCCTCCTACGATCAATCTTTTCACGGATGATGAATCCTTTGATCCAAGATTAAACTTGACGTTTAACAAAGCCCAGGCTAGAGAAATCAATTATGCCCTGAGTAACACCTTTGGCTTTGGCGGACATAATTGCTCTGTCATTTTCAAAAAATATAACTAATACGAGTGAAACTCCTTAAGAAACTAGGAATCCACACTCTCTTCTTTAACTCAAAAGACAAAAGGCTTGCATCCTCGATCAAATTGATCATTGGACGCAAGCCTTTAAATTTATCCCTCTATCGCCTAGCCCTTACTCCGGCCGGATTGGGAGAAGAAAGCCACCAAGGTTTTCGGATCTCCAATGAACGACTTGAATTTTTGGGGGATGCAGTCCTGGGAACCGTTATTGCAGAGTACCTTTTTAAAAAATTCCCTTTCCGTGATGAAGGTTTTCTTACGGAAACCCGTTCCAAGTTGGTCAACCGGGAAACTCTCAATACGGTAGGAATCAAAATTGGCTTAAAAAACACCTTGGAGTTAGTCATCGACAGCCGTCAATTTACCGGAAACAAATCACTTTATGGTGATGTTTTGGAAGCATTCTTGGGAGCTGTCTATTTGGATCGAGGCTATCAATTTTCCAAAAAACTAATCCTCAGTAGAATCTTAATCCATATGGATTTGGAAGGGATGATCAGCACCGTCTCCAATTACAAAAGCAAAATCATTGAGTGGTCTCAAAAGGAAAGTAAAACCACTGAATACAAAGTCATTCAGGTAAACGGCAACCAACGCTTCAAAGAATTTGTGGTGGAATTAATCGTAGACGGGGAGACAATTGCGAAAGGAAAAGGTCCCACGAAGAAAAAGGCAGAACAGGATGCCTCTAAAAATGCCTGTGAAGATCTAGGATTGCTTAACTAACCGCTATGGCCCCATTGAAAATCGCCTGCGCTACGGTCAACCAAACGCCTCTGGATTGGGAAGGAAATCTATCCCGAATCCTTAAGGGAATTCGGATTGCTAAGGAAATGAAAGCCGACATTGTCTGTTTTCCAGAGCTTTCCATGACAGGATATGGGTCTGAAGACCTGTTTTTGAGTTATTGGTTTCCCCAAAAAGCTTTAGCTCAATTGGTCAAACTGATCCCCTATTGTGAAGGGATCACCGCTGTGGTAGGATTGCCGATCCGAATTCAGGATAAGGTCTACAATACGGTCGCAGTAGTCGAAAACCAAAAACTTATAGGTTTTGTCGCCAAGCAGTTTATGGCGATTGATGGAGTTCATTATGAATTCCGGTGGTTTACTCCCTGGGAAGCTTTCAAACAAATTGAACTGGAAGTCGAAGGACAGCAAATTCCGTTTGGGGATTTAACTTTCCGGAAAAACGGAATCCATTACGGATTCGAGATCTGCGAAGATGCCTGGAGAGGCTCAGCAAGACCTGGGTATAGATTGAAAGACAGAAAGGTAGATCTTATATTCAATCCGAGTGCCTCGCATTTTGCGATGAACAAAACCCATGAGCGGAAAGACCTTATTGAATTCAGTTCCAAGACTTTCCACTGCTACTATGCCTATGTCAACCTTTTGGGCAATGAAGCGGGGAGAATGATTTTTGACGGGGAAATCTTATTCGCGAAAGATGGAAACCTATTAGGAAGAAATCAGCTTCTTTCCTTTCAGGATGTTCAGGTGCTGAGTTTTGATTTGGAAAACAAAATCCAAAACAATGCTCCCACCCTTCCCAAAGAATGGGAATTTGTCCAAGCCTCCGCCCTAGGGCTTTTTGATTACCTCCGCAAAAGCCGAAGTAAAGGATTTGTCCTTTCCCTTTCCGGAGGCGCTGACTCCTCCACCATTGCCGTATTGGTCGCAGAAATGGTCAGAAGAGGAATACAGGAATTGGGTCTTGACTCATTTTTGCAAAAGCTCGGAATCACGTTTACCCCAACATCAGACGATCCAGAGAAAGAATTGGTCGGACTTCTATTGACCACGGCTTACCAGGGTACCCGAAACTCTTCCGAGGATACATTAAATTCCGCAAGGACTTTGGCCGAAAGCCTAGGTGCTAAATTTTACTCCTGGACCATTGATGAGGAAGTCCAATCCTATACCCGAAAGATTGAGCACGCCATAGGCAGGAAGCTCAACTGGGACCAGGATGATATTACGCTTCAAAATATTCAAGCCAGAAGCCGCTCGCCCATCATTTGGATGCTGGCCAATTTAAACAATGCCCTGTTGCTCTCCACCTCCAACCGAAGTGAAGGAGATGTCGGCTATGCCACCATGGACGGAGATACCAGTGGAAGCATTTCGCCAATTGCAGCAGTAGACAAGCATTTTATTCTCCATTGGCTCCAATGGGCTGAAAAAAATCTGGATCGGCCAGGATTGTCAGCGGTCAATTCCCTTACCCCTACCGCAGAACTCCGTCCGCTGGAAAGAACGCAGACGGATGAAAAAGACCTGATGCCTTACGCACTGATTGTAGAAATTGAAAAATTAGCGATCAGGGACCGTAGATCTCCCGGAGATATTTTTCTTTTGCTGAAAGAAGAAATTGACCTGGAAGATTCTCAACTCAAAGAATACATTAAAAAATTCTTCCGACTTTGGTCCAGAAATCAATGGAAAAGAGAGCGTCTGGCTCCTTCCTTCCATTTGGATGAATTTAACGTAGACCCGAAAACCTGGTATAGATTTCCGATTTTGTCAGGTGGGTTTGAAGAAGAATTGAAAGAATTAGACCAGCTATAAACTCACAACTATGCTAGATACTTTCCTCTCCTATGTCGTCTGGGATCCAAATCAGGCAGTTTTCTCCGGGTTTGAAAGACTCAGATGGTACAGCTTGCTTTTTGCTTTAGGCTTTATTATTTCCCAACAGTTCATGGTATACTTTTTTAGAAAAGAAGGTCAAAACGAGCAGTTAGTGGATAAACTTACCATTTACATGGTCTTAGCCACCATTATCGGTGCAAGGCTCGGACATGTGCTTTTTTACGAGCCGGATAAGTATCTGAGCAATCCTATCGAGATTTTAAAAGTTTGGGAGGGGGGACTAGCCTCTCATGGCGCAGCTATTGCCATCCTTTTTGCCCTTTGGCTGTATGCAAAAAGAACTCCGGGGCAGAGTTATTTATGGGTGGTCGATCGAATCGTAATTGTCACAGCGATGACGGGAGCTTTGATCCGATTTGGGAACCTGATGAATTCGGAAATTGGAGGAAAAGACACGGGATCCGATTATGGGTTTGTCTATGCCCGGGACGCAGAAGAGATTTTGGAATCCCTGAAAGTTCCCATTATTTCCATCGACGCATACAAACCAGAGGATAGAGCCGGGGAATTGACCGGGAACGGAATTGTACCGGTGAATTTCGAAATCCTGATCGAGAAAGGCAATTATACTGTGGAAACTCTGGAAGGAATCCTGGCTCAGGACATCAAGTATGCTTTGACCCGGTTTAATTCTTCCCAAGAATACCTCGCGGAGCCCGTGGAGACTCCACTGGATTTCAGCATTCAGGAACAAAGCAATCAATACTTAGTTACGGTAAGGACATTTGGACGGACAAAATATCCCACCCAGATCTATGAGTCGATTTCTTATTTCGTGATTTTCCTGATTCTTTTGGGGATTTGGGTCAAATACAAATCTCGAATTCCCGAAGGCTTACTGTTGGGTTTATTCTTGATTTCTGTATTTGGTATGCGGTTTATTTGGGAATACTTCAAAGCCGTACAAGTGGACTTTGAGGCAGAAATGCAATTCAATATGGGGCAAATCTTAAGCGTTCCTTTGGTAATCATAGGGATCGTGCTGATCCTAAGAGCCTTGAAAAATGGATTGAAGCCAGAAAAAAATCAAGGAACGGGATCATGACCATGCCCACCCCAAGGGTGACATCTTCCAATCCTCTTAAATCCAAGCCAAGAACCTTTAAAAAATCCATACTTGAGAATGGCCTCCTTCATGTATTGACTGCAGGTCGGCGTGTATCTACAGCTGGAAGGAAAAAGCGGTGAGATCGTATACTGGTACACCAGAACGGGAAATATCGCTATCTTTCTTAAGTAAGTTTTGATCATCTGGCGGGAAATCCCTTTTTTGTCGGGCACATGGATAACCAAATTTAGTGAAACAGAATTCCATTGAGACCTTTTATCACTTACATATTCGCACTATTGCTGGTTTTTACTGGTCTGCCTAGCTTCAATTGTCTAGGTCAAGACACGAGCTATGCCCCGGTCAATCCGGTAACCCCAGAGCGGGTAAAGGTGAATAATATCTACATCATCGGAAATCAGAAAACAGAAAAAAACATCATTCTCAGAGAACTCGATTTTACCACGGATTACTACTACGATTGGGAAACTTTTCTGGGAATTCTAAAGGCCGATGAACAAAAGATTTACAACCTGAGACTTTTTACCGAGGTTGAAGTCACCCCATTGTTCACGGGAGAGGAAGAAGTGGAGGTTCTCATTTCGGTCAAAGAAAGATGGTATATCCTCCCCTCATTGATTTTTCAACTTGCTGACCGGAATTTCGCTGAGTGGTGGACCAACCAGGGCAGGGATTTTTCCAGAGTAAATTATGGAGTAAGAATCAACCATTCCAATGTCGGAGGCAGAAATGAAAAGTTGAGACTAATGGCCCAATTCGGCTTTACCAAAGCCTTTGATCTGCTGTATTCCAAACCTTACATAGATAAGAACCAAAAGCATGGATTGGCGGTCCAATTGACCTACGCAGATCAAAAAACCATTCCCATCGAATCCGAATTCAACAGACAGGTATTTTTTACCAACGAAACCGAAGATATCCTTCGAAAAAACTTCTCCAGCGCCCTGAGATATACCTATCGTAGAACTTTCTATAATTTCCATTTTGTCACTTTAGGCTATAACCGAACATGGATAGCAGATGATGTGCTGACCGAAAATCCGGATTACTTCCAGCATGAAGGAAATAACTTACGATACTTTTTTCTCCAATATTCTTTTCGGCACGATCGAAGAGATAATGTGGCTTATGCCACCGAAGGGGAGCTTTTGCAATTTACCGGAACCAAATACGGATTGTTTTCCAATGAAGACATCAATGAAATTGAACTCAATATCATTGCCAATAAATATTTGCCCATCTCGGACAAATTTCATTATGCCGGTGGATTGACTGGCGCTTGGTTTTTGAGCAATCGTCAGCCCTACACTTTGGTGAGGGGAATCGGTTACAATCCCAATTTTATCCGTGGGTATGAACTGAATGTCATTGAAGGGCAACAGCTTTACGTTCAGAAAAACAGTCTGAGATATAAATTTCTGGATGTGGCATTTGATATTTCCGACTATTTCCGCTTGGAGCAATTCAGCACCTTGCCCTTCAAAATGTACTTCAGCGCCAATTTTGACCATGGCTATGTGACAGACAGAAACAATATTCCCGAAAATGCCCGACTAACCAATAAATACCTTTTTGGCTATGGTGCGGGGATCGACGTGGTGGGATTTTATGATGCGGTCCTGAGATTTGAATATTCTTTTAACAATCAGGGCGAAGGCAATTTCTTTTTCAATTTCAAGGCTCCTTTCTAACAGGCACTTGACAAATTACTAGACATTTAAGTATCTTAGGTTAGATTTTTTATTTAACCTATGAAGCCATTATTTTTTCTTTGCTTCTGGAGTTTGGTGGTTTCTACCACTTTCTCTCAAACCGACCCATTCACCCAGGCGCATGGCGCAAAAAGCCAAGCTATGGGAAATCTCAAGATCAATCTCAGCGATTCCTGGAGTTATTTTAACCATATTGGTGCGCTGGATAGGATCAAAAATTCAGAAATCGCGGTAGCTGTTGACCAGCGATTTGGTCTGAAAGAACTAAGCACTTTCAGCATTGCCTCGGGAATTCAAACTGAATACGGCACCCTTGGAGTTGGGATCAGCAGATTCGGAGGGGAACTTTTCAATCAACATCTGATTGGATTGGGATTCTCCAATACCATAGGGATGATGAGTTTTGGGGGAAAAGTGGACTGGTTTCAAACCCAGATTGAAGGATTTGGAACCGGAAATGCATTTTTGATATCCTTGGGCGGAAAGGCTGAATTAGGACCAAAGACTTTTTTCGGAGCCAATTTTTCCAATATCAATCGGGCTAAAATCAGCAAGAACACCGCACAAAGAGTGCCTACCTTGATTCAAATGGGACTCTCTTACCTCCCATCCAAAACTCTAGGAATATTTACGGAAATCGAAAAAGAGGCAGATTCCCCGGCAATTTGCAAACTGGGCTTGGAATATTTGCCTTCTGAATGGCTGGCGCTTAGAACTGGAATTTCCAGTAGTCCAGCCAGAATCAGTTTTGGCTTTGGAATCAAAAAGGACCGCTTGGGTTTGGATTATGCCTTCGGCGAAAACTCCCGGCTCGGCACCTCCCATCATGTAAGCTTGGGGCTAAATTTGAAAGAACCATGAAATTCCTCTTGGTTTTCCTCTTCCTGGTTATTCCAGCCTTAGCAATCGGCCAAAGGACAGGTATGCAAAATCTCGATCTTGAATACTTTATTGAAAGATTGTTTCCGGTTCAGGAGGAGGATTTGGATTATGAATCCATCTACGAGCAACTTTTTCAACTTTACCAAAACCCCATCCATATCAATAAAGCAGACCTGGAAATTCTCCAAGCCACCTATCTCCTTAGCCCTCAGCAAATTCTTTCCCTAGCCAATTACCGACAAACCTATGGAGATTTAATTTCCCTCTATGAGCTTCAGGCAATTCCTGATTGGGATCTGAAAACTATCGAAAGGCTTCTCCCTTTTGTCACTTTGGAAGAATCCAATCAGGTTTCAAAACCATTTCTGAATCGAATCCTGGAGGCTGAAAATTCCTACTTGCTCTTTCGGCACCGCAGGACTTGGGAAACCCGCAAAGGGTATACCCCTGCCGATACCACTTCCTCAGGAAAAGTAAGCAGCAGGTATTTGGGAGATCCTAATGAATTTTACCTCCGGTACAGGACTCAGCAAGCCCGGGACTTTAGCCTGGGATTTACTTTGGAAAAGGATCCTGGAGAGCAGTTTGTCTGGGATGGAAAAACCAAACGCTACGGGTTTAATTTTCAATCTTTCCACTTTACCAAATACTTCTGGAAAAAGTGGAAAACCATTACCCTGGGTGATTTTCAGGCTAGTTTTGGACAGGGATTAGTATTCGGCGCAGGATATACTTTGGGAAAAGGAGCCGAAACAGTTCCCACTGTCCGAAGAAGCAGCTTTGGCCTTCTCCCTTACACAGCTGCTCTGGAATTCGGATTTTTTAGAGGGATGGGTTTGACCAGGACTCTAAGAAACTGGCAGACCACGTTGATTTTTTCCAATCTCTCCCGAGATGGCAGAATTTCATCGAGTTTGGATTCTTTGGAGAATAGTCAGGAAATCATCACCTCCTTTTCCCAAAGCGGACTCCACAGAACCCTCAGTGAATTGGAAACGAAGGCACAGCTCAGGGAATCGAATTTAGGAGCAAATGTCCAATACCAATCCCCTAATGCTCGATGGCTCGCAGGGGCTAATTTCCTTTTCACGGCTTTCAGTGCTCCTTGGATCAAAACGCCTACCCCATACAATCAATTTGAATTTTCGGGAAAAACCAACCAAGTAACAAGCCTCTATTTAAATCACAATTGGAAAAACTTCTTCTTTTTCGGGGAATCAGCAATTTCCAAAAGCGGAGGTTCCGGGACGGTTTTAGGGGTGGTAAGTAGCCTGAACAAAGAAATAGACTTGTCTCTACTCTGGAGAAATTATTCCAGAGATTTTCATAGTTTTTACGCTTCAGGGTTTTCCGAAAACACCCGTCCCATCAATGAAAAAGGAATTTACCTGGGTCTTCAGTTTCGCCCCAATAAGATCTGGAAGGTGAATTTCTACTATGATTTTTTTGAATTTCCATGGCTTAAATACCGTGTATATGCGCCATCCAAAGGAACCGAATTACTGGGAAGGGTTACTTTTCAGCCCAAAAGAAGCCTGGTGGCTTTTGTTCAGCTCCGAAGGGAAGAAAAAGACCGAAACTTATCAAGTAGCTATAACGAATTGTCAACGTATCAAATCCACCCCATTCTCAAATGGAATGGTACTTTAAGTTTAGAAAACCAGCTCACCAAGGCCATTTTCCTCCGGTCTAGAATTCTTTGGAGCCAAGTGGAAATTCTGGATCAGAAGACACCGGGATTCATGATCCTACAGGATGTGCAGGCAAGTTTTCGTGCTTGGAAAATCTCCGGTAGAATGGCAATTTTTGATGCAGTCAATTACGACAACAGGCTCTATAGCTTTGAGAACAATGTTCTTTGGACTTTTTCGATTCCTGGATTTTATGGACGTGGTACCAGATACTATCTCTTGGGACAATACAATTTTGGAGAAAAGCTGACGGCCTATTTTCGGATTGCCAGAACCAGCTATTCGGATCGCAACAGGATAAGTTCCGGACTTCAGGAAATATCCGGATCCAAACAAACAGATACCGCATTAATGCTTAGATACTGGCTGAGATGATTTTTTCCATTAATGGTGAATTACCCCACTCTATTTTTTGATAATTTGTACCCAAAGCAAATTACCCTATGAAAAATACACCACTAACCCTACTCTTTTTGATGCTTTGGGCAATTTCTGGTTTTTCGCAAACACCGGATTTTTCAAAAATGAGTAAAAAAGAAGGATTTGTGCCTTTTTACCTGGATGAAGAAAAAGGCAAAATCTATCTGGAAATCCCATTCTTGAATCAGGAGTTTCTCTATGTGAATTCCCTCACAGCTGGAGTTGGGTCCAATGATATCGGCTTGGATAGAGGACAGCTGGGAGATGACCGGGTGGTCGAATTCCGCAGAACCGGTAACAAAATTCTTTTGGTTCACAAAAATTACGGTTTTAGAGCCTATACAGATAACCCCTACGAAGCCAAATCCATCCAAGATGCCTTTGCCGAATCGGCGCTTTGGGGATTTGAAATTGTCAAAACTGAGGGAGATAAACTGATCGTAGACGGCACCAACTTTTTCCTTCAAGATGCACATGGGGTGAGTGAGTCTCTAAGCAGATCGAGGCAGGGAACCTACCGGGTGGATGCTAGCAGATCTGGACTTTACTATGAAACCACCAAAAACTTTCCCAAAAACACCGAGGTGGAAGCAACGATCACGCTGACCGGAACAGGGGCAGGGGGATATCTTCGCTCTGTGACTCCAACTCCAGAAGCAGTTACGGTGAGAATGAGGCATTCCTTCATCGAACTTCCGGAGCTTTATGCCAAAAGGGAGTTTGATCCTAGAGCAGGGTATTTTGGCATTACTTACCAAGACTACACAACTCCCATTGACGAACCATTGGTCAAAAGATTTATTGCCCGACATCGATTGGAGAAAAAAGATCCAACTGCTGCGGTATCAGAACCTATAGAACCCATCGTCTATTATTTGGATCGGGGAACACCTGAGCCGGTAGCTTCAGCCTTGATCGAAGGCGGAAATTGGTGGGCTCAAGCCTTCGAAGCTGCAGGATTTAAGAATGCATTTCGGGTGGAACTTGCTCCTGAGGGAATGGATTTGATGGACATCCGATACAATGTCATCCAGTGGGTTCACCGATCCACTCGTGGATGGTCCTATGGTTCAAGTGTCAGAGACCCCAGAACCGGAGAAATCATCAAGGGCCAAGTTTCCCTGGGCTCATTGCGAGTCCGGCAGGATTACCTGATTGCCCAAGGGCTTTTGCAACCTTTTGAAGACGGAAAACCGGTAGACCCTAGAATGATGGAGATGGCTTTGACCCGATTGAAGCAATTGTCTGCACATGAAATCGGTCATACCATTGGGCTTGCCCATAGCTATGCCACCTCGGCGGTGGATCGATCCTCTGTCATGGATTACCCTCATCCCTTGATCATGGAAGACGCCAATGGAAATTTGGACTTTAGCCAAGCCTATGATTTGGGAATTGGAGAATGGGACAAATGGGCCATCAAATACGGCTACGGAACTCCGGCTCCAGGACAATCAGAGAAGGACTTTCTGGAGAAAACCCTTCAAGACACCTATGCTGCCGGTCATGAATTCATCACGGACTCTGATTCCAGAAATCCAAGTGGAGTTCATCCCCGCTCCCATCTTTGGGACAACGGAGCTTCAGCCTCTGATGAGCTTTTGAGACTCCTTAAATTGCGGGAAAACCGGATGAAAACTTTTGGACTAAACGCCATTAGAACCGGCGAACCTCAGGCGTTGTTGGAAGAGGTTTTTGTCCCCCTTTACCTGATGCACCGCTACCAGCTAGAGGCTACTTCGAAATTAGTCGGAGGATTGGATTTCACCTATAAAGTAAAAGGAGATAATCAGCCGAATCAAAAATGGATCCCCGCAAAAGATCAAAATGAGGCTATTTCAGCCATTTTGACCAGTATTTCTCCAGCAAAGCTGGAAGTCCCTGCTCATGTTTTGGCCTTAATCCCTCCAAGGCCTTATGGCTATGGAAAAACAAGGGAGACATTTCCTTCCAGAACGGGACCCGTATTCGACCCCATTTCTCCAGCGGAAAATGTCGTAGAAACCGCCTTTGGATTCCTGTTTGAATCCGGTCGGGCAAATCGGGTTTATTTGCAAAACCTCCAGGACAATACTCTGCCGAGCTTTGAATCCCTATTGGGCAAAGTCAAAGAGCAAGTTTTCTCCAACACTCTTCCTACTGGTCTGCAAAGCGAAATCAAAATGATGACTGAGGCAAAATACGTGGACAACCTAATCGCTTTGTCCAAAAATTCCAATGCGAGTCAAACGGTAAGAGCCCTGACAAGAAAGCATTTGAGCCAACTCGCGGCTTTGGGTGGAGGAAGTTCACCTTTGCTGCAGGCACATCGGGAATACCTATCTCAAAAGATCCAAGCTTATCTCCAACTTCCAGAGGAACTGACTCCACAATCTACTTTGAGTGTTCCGGATGGAGCTCCGATAGGAACGGATGCAATGAGTTGTGATTTTGAGTATTGAAAATAGGGCCTGACAAAAACGTCAGGCCTTTTTTTCTTACCACTTCCAAAATGCTCTTTTGCTTAAATCCGGAAGAATGCTGACATAATTTTTTGAATTTCCTTCCACCTTAAATGTCCTGTCAGGAAGGGATCCGGCAATCAGTCCAGTGAAAGAACCCGCCAAGCCCATCATAGGGACAATCAGCATATATCCTTCATCAGGTTCTGAAATTTCCAATGGGATGGCCACTGCAAAGCCGAGACCATTTCCAATGATTGCTCCCCACCCATAACCTTTTAGGACAGCATGTACCTTTTTTGTCCGAATGGATTGTATTTTTTCCACAGGAATTTTTAGTAATGGTGCCTTGGATTCTGGACTTTTCCATTTTTTGGATTGATCCGTCTTGATCTCAACAAAAGAGCTATCCACATTCCATAGCAAGCCATGAACTATCCTTGAATCAGTCAATTTTACCCAAGCTTGGTAGCCTTTTCTACTAAAAGATTTTCTGGGTGTGGTTTGAGCTATTGTCGTACTAACGGCTAGACAAAAGATAAAGGCAGAAAAAAGTATCAGATTTTTCATGGGTTCATGTTTTGGGTAGAGGAATTCTTTGATTTTACATTTTCAGAGGTAATCCAAAATGCTTGATTTTCTAACTCAGTAGAAAGCGCATAGAAAGCTTCCCGAGATCCGTCAATTCTTGATTTTATTGCTTTAGAATTTCCTAAAATCGCCCCCGCAATTACACCCACAGCAGTAATGGCAAAAGTTTTAAAAAGCACAGTCCCCGCATCTTTGGGCTCGTCTTCTACAACATAATAGGTACCTGAAGGAATACAGAAAACTAATAAACATCCCCCATTGGTTTGGACTGGAACGGTTTTAGGTTCCGGATTTTCAGTTGTACCAAAACCTACTCCAAGTCCCACTGCCATCCCAATCGCCCCACCGATCATCATGCCCTTTTTGATAGCTTTTCTAGGAACAGTTCTTAAGTAGGCAATTTCCGAATAATGAACTTTTAAAATTGGAGGTTCATCGTACTGAATATCCTTGGAGAAATTCGAATATTCCACGAAATGAACCGAATCCTCAGCCACCTTCCAAAGTAATCCCTTTCCAAGATTCGCTCCATTGGTCAACTCAATCCAAACCAAAGAACCGTTTTTGTTAAACTGCCAGGGCTCTGTCTCGATTTGCCCATTAACAATTCCCAGATATCCAAAGACCGATAAATAAGTAAGCAGAATCTTTTTCATGATGTTTTATTTGAAAATTATTCGGTTCGTGGAACAAGTGTTTACTTATCAATCCTTCTTTAAAATTTCATTTTTGCAAAAAATCCTTTTTTAAACCTGTAGCTTTCAGAATATTTGTGAAACACACTGATTTTCAACTTATTTTTTTTCAAAATGACTAATTCAAACAAAAGGTGTTTCGTGGTGATGGGTTTTGGCACCAAAACCGATTACATCAACGGCCGAAAACTTGACCTCAACAAATCCTACCGATTGTTGATCAAGCCCGTGGTGGAATCCAAGGGACTGGAGTGTGTCCGCGCGGATGAAATTACCCATTCGGGATCCATTGATGTCCAGATGTACCGGGAGCTCCTCCAAGCTGACTTGGTCATTGCGGACCTTTCCACGTTGAATGCCAATGCGGTATATGAACTGGGTATCCGACATGCCCTTCGCCCTTATACCACTTTGGTGATTTCTGAAGATAAATTGATGTATCCCTTTGATTTGAACCATATTTTGATCCATGGGTACAAGCATTTGGGAGATGCGATCGACTATGAGGAAGTGGAAAGATTCCGAGAGGTTTTGGGAAATGTGATTCAAAATGTATTGGATAAAAAAGAACCTGACAGTCCTGTTTACACTTATTTGAATTCCTTGATTCCTCCCAAACTACAGGCCGAGATTGAAAAAGCCGTGGAGCAAGCTGACCGGACAAAGGCCTCCCCAGAAGTGGGAAAAGCACTTTCACTGATTATTCAAGAGGCGGAAGACGCGATTGAAACCAAGGAGTTTTTGAAGGCAAAACATCTCTTCCAATCTGCCCTGCTGCTTTCCAGTCAAAAAGACCCCTATCTCATCCATCGACTGGCCTTCACCACCTACAAAGCAGCCGTGCCAGATTTGGTGAGCTCACTTTATGAGTCCTTACGGCTCTTGGAATCCATTAATCTCGCCCATACCAATGATCCAGAAACGGTCTCTTCTGCCGGGGCAGTGAAGAAAAAACTCTACGAATGCGGAGAAGGTGCCAACCATCTGGAGGACTCCATTCTCTATTACCAAAGAAGTTTTTATCTCCTCAATAATCGATACAACGGGATCAACCTGGCCCTGACATTGGTTTATCATGCTACCTCCCCTTTGGTGCATCATGATCAGGAAAGAATCGCAGACCTGATTTTCGCCCGAAGAACTTGGGAAAGAATTCTTTTCCTCTGTGACCGGGATTGGAGATTGATCTCAGAAAAAGAACAAAATGATCAAGACCTGATCTTTAATGGAACAAAGGAAGGCCTAGAACTCCAGGAATACTACAATGCCCAGAAATACTGGATTTTGGTCAATCGGGCTGAAGCCTCTTTTGGCCTGGGTGATTTTGTGACCTATACCCAAAGCATCCAGGAATCCCAATCCATCAAGTTTCATCCCTGGCAGTTGGAAAGCTTTACTGAACAAATTGGTAAATTGGAGGCCGAACTCAAAAAAGTAGGCCATTTGCTCGAACCCAAATGGGAAAGCCCAGTTTAATTACCATTAAAAGTACAATTTAAGACTATGACCAACCCACTTTTGGCAGAATTTGCCACACCATTTCAAACCCCACCTTTTGATCAAATCCAGACTGCCCATTTTTTACCCGCCATCAAAGAATCTATCCAGATGGCCAAAAAGGAAATTGAAAAAATAAAGTCCGAACCAAATCCAAGCTTTGAAAATACCATCGAAGCCTTGGATGGGGCAGGAAAAAAATTGGGCGTAATTTCCGCCACCTTTTTCAACCTGAATTCCGCAGAGACCAACGACGAAATCCAGAAATTAGCCCGGGAGATTTCCCCCTTGTTGACCGAACATTCCAATGACATTCTTTTGGATTCGGAACTTTTCAAACGAGTCTCTCAAGTCTACCAAAAAACAGAAAAAAAATCCCTAACTCCGGAGCAATGGACTCTTTTGGACAAGACTTACAAATCATTTGTCCGAAATGGCGCCAAACTTTCCATAGAGCAAGCCAATAAATTGCGGAAAATTGACCAGGAATTGGCCCAGACCAGCCTCAAGTTTGGAGAAAATGTCCTCGCAGAAACCAACAAATTCGTCCACTTTGTGGATAAGGAAACAGACCTGGAAGGACTTCCCGAAGGAATTAAAGAGGGCGCTGCCCAGATTGCAGAAGAAAAAGGCAATCCGGGGCAATGGGCTTTCACCTTGGATTATCCCAGTTACATCCCCGCAATGACCTATGCCAAAAACCGGGATTTACGGAAAACTCTCTTTCTGGCCTTCAATACCAAAGCTTCGAAGGGAGATGCCTTGGACAACCAGGAAAACATCAAGCAACTATTGAAACTCCGACATGAGCGTGCCCAACTTTTGGGCTATCCCCATCATGCCGCTTTCGTTTTGGAGGAGAGAATGGCCAAAAGCCCTGAGTCGGTGCTGGAGTTTCTGGAAACATTGCTGAAAAAAGCCCTTCCAAAAGCAAAGGAAGATGTCCAGGAAGTGGCTGATTTTGCAAAAAAACTGGACGGATTGACTACCCTTGAAAAGTGGGATTTTGCGTACTATTCAGAACTTCTTAAAAAAGAAAAGTACGATTTGGATGATGAAATCCTGCGTCCCTATTTCCAGCTGGAAAAAGTAATTGAAGGTGTCTTTTTGACCTCTGAAAAGCTCTATGGAATCAGGTTTCAAAAAAATGATCAGATTCCTGTTTATCATTCAGAGGTGACTGCCTATGAGGTTTTGGACCGTCAAGGAAACCATCTGGCAGTCCTGTACGCTGACTTTTTCCCAAGACCCGGAAAAAGAAACGGAGCTTGGATGACCTCCTACAAAGGGCAGTTTCGAAATGAATCCGGAGACAGCCGTCCGCATATTTCCATTGTCTGCAATTTTACCAAACCCACAAAAACCCGTCCGAGCTTATTGACTTTCAATGAAGTCACTACCCTATTCCATGAATTTGGGCATGCCTTGCACGGAATTCTAGCACGGGGAACCTATGAAACTCTTTCCGGAACGAGTGTGTATTGGGATTTTGTGGAGCTACCTTCCCAGATTTTCGAAAACTGGTGCTATGAAAAAGAATGCCTGGATCTATTTGCAACGCATTACCAAACCGGCGAAAAAATCCCCGCAAACTTGATCCAACGAATTAAGAATGCCGCCAATTTCCAGCAAGGTTATCAGACTGTCAGACAAATAAGTTTTGGTTTATTGGACATGGCCTATCATGGACAAGATCCTTCAGAAATCACAGATATTAAGAAATTTGAAGCCGAAATCATGAAAAAAACAGAGCTTTTGCCCAGAACTCCCGATACCCTGATGAGTACCAGCTTTTCCCATATTTTCCAAGGGGGCTATTCATCCGGCTATTACAGCTACAAATGGGCCGAAGTATTGGATGCCGATGCCTTTGAATTATTCCAGGAAAAAGGAATTTTTGATTCCGTGACTGCCCAGTCTTTTGAGAAAAATATCCTTTCGGCGGGAGGATCTGAACACCCGCTGGAGCTATTCAAGAGATTCAGAGGAAGGGAGCCTAAACATGACGCTCTACTCAAACGATCTGGATTAATTCCCAAATAACTGGTTAATTTGGATATCCCCACTATTTTCAAAAAGAACCATAAATGCCATGAAGAGAACTTCGATTTTCCTTCCTTCTTATTTAAAAGCTTTGTTGGTAATGATCTTCATTATCGTATTGGTTTTTTTTCTCATTGTGGGCAAAAGTCTGTTGGTTCCTCTTTTCATGGGGGGGTTTTTCTCGATTCTATTTACCCCGCTGAGTAATTTTCTCGAGAAACATAAAATTCCCAGAACCCTTTCCAGCATTCTTTCTTTACTGGTCATGGGCATTTTCACTGCAGGTCTGATAAGTTTTATTATTGGAAATGTGGTAAGCTTTACCAAAGATTTCAGTGATGTCTCCACACGCCTCATGGATATTGTTGGAGAATTTGACGCCTGGCTAAACAGCACATTTGGTATTCAGGAAAACCTCCAGGAAAAAATTGATTCCAAAGTCATCGTCCAATACCTGAACAAAAACAGTCAAAGCATCACCGCATTTGCGCTCAATGCCATTGGATCCTTGACAGGCTTGATCCTGATTCCGATTTTTATGTTTTTCCTTTTACTCTATCGGGATCATTTGACCAAGATGATGGTCATGATTTATCGGGACAAAGACCCTGCCTTGGTAAAAATGAGAATCACCAGCCTAAGAAAACTGATCCTAAACTACCTTGTGGGAGTAGGAAAAGTCATGGTGATTTTGGCCATTTTGAATATCACCGCCTATTCCATTATCGGGGTAAAACACGCGGTTTTCTTTGGTTTGATTGGGGCAATTTTAAACATAATTCCCTATGTGGGTCCCTTGATAGGGGTTACACTTCCATTCATTTATTCTTTTCTTACCATGGACAGCATTCTGTATCCTGTTTTGGTTTTGGGTTCTTATCAGATTATACAGATGGTGGAAGGTAATTTTCTCACTCCAAAAATCGTCGGAGGTAATGTCAACCTCAATGCTTTTATCACTTTTCTTGGCCTATTGATCGGAGCATCTATTTGGGGAATTGCCGGAATGATTTTGGTAATTCCAACTCTGGCAATTCTCAGGGAAATATTCGATTTATCAGAACATACCAAGCCTTTTGCCTTACTTTTGGGGGAAGAAAAGGAACCCGAAAATCAAACGCCTGATCCTGAAGATGAAAATACCGAGTAAAGCAATCATGCTGACCCTTTGTTTGGGTTTACTTTTGAGCTGCGATAGTCTGGAAGATAAAAAAGGCCGATTTCTCTTGAAGGGAAATGAGAAAATGAAAGAAAACGATCCGAAAAGTGCCATCGGATTTTATCAGGAAGCGATTGCTTTAGACTCGACGTTTGTGGACGCCTATTTCAACAAAGGCTTGGCACATCTGAGATTTAACCAACTCGAAGCCGCTATCAGGGATTTTTCCAAAGCTATCCAAATAGATCCGGAATATTTTGAAGCGATCTTCCAAAGAGGCTTGACCTATTTGGACAACGGGGAATTTTACAAGGCCCGTGAAGACGCCGAAAAGCTCAAAAACCTGGATCAGGAAAGCTGGAAGTCATTTTTTCTGGCTGGACTCACGGAGGAAAAACTCAAAAACTATCCGGCTTCTTTGGCATCCTTTGAAAAAGCGATCTCCCTTGCCCCTGACAATTCGGATCTTTTGGTCAATCAGGCCACGATTCTTTATTATCAAAAAAATCTTGCCCAAGCCAAAGAAGTTTTGGACCGTGCGGAGCAACTAAATCCTGAAGAGCCCAATCTCCATAATCTGAGATCCATGATTCTTTTTGAGGAGAAAGACTATTCCGGGGCACTTCGGTCTGTGGAAAAAGCAATTACTTTAGACAACCGACAGGCATATTTTTACAACAACAAGGGACTTTACCTGCTTTTCCTAGGAAATTTGGAAGAAGGCCTTGCCCAAATCAATCAAAGCATTCAAATGGACCCCAAAAATCCGTATGCCTTGAGAAATAAAGGAATTTACTACGTGCTAAAAGGGGATAAAATTTCTGCCTTGCAGTACTTGGAGGACTTAAATGGCAACTATCCTGAGATGGAATTGCTCAGTGAATATCTTCAAAAAGCTCAAGAATTGTGATTCTTTTCCTGGATCACTTCCTTGATCCGCTTGAGTAATTCTGCCGCATCAATGGGCTTGGCCACAAATCCTTCAAAGCCACATTCCTCGATTTTCTCCATGATTTCCAATTTTGCTGCAGCTGTCAAGGCAATGATGGGGCTTTCGGAAAACTTCTTAATCTCCATGGTGGCTTCAAAACCGTCCATTTCCGGCATTTGAATATCCATTAAAATACAATCGTAATTGCCTGTTTTGGCAGCTTCTACTGCTTCAAGGCCATTCACCGCCCGATCAAAGGTATAGCCCCATTTTTTGATGATTTTCCCCAAAACCAAGGCATTCACATCATTGTCTTCTGCCATGAGCAGATGCAACCCTTCAAAGGAAAGTGCTGAGGATTTGGTGGGATGATTAACTTGAGGTATTTCGGCAACCTGCTCAAATTCCAGTTCAAAGAAAAATTTACTTCCCTTTCCTACAGCTGATTCAAGAGAAATATTTCCTCCCATCAGGGCCAAAAGTTTTTTGGTGATGGAAAGTCCAAGACCAGTTCCCCCATACTTGGTACTGAAGCTCGGCTTTACTTGGTCAAAATCATTGAAGATTTTATCCTGATTTTCCGGAGCGATTCCGATACCGGTATCCTTTACCTCGAAATACACTTTGATTTTTTTGTTTTTCTGAGACATAAGATTGACCCTTACATCTACATTTCCTTTGGATGTAAACTTCAATGCATTGGTAATCAGATTGTTTAAAATCTGAGATAATCTGGTCTTATCCCCATTAATCCAGGTATTGATCCCTTCGGATAGGTGTAATTCCAGCTTGTTCTGACTGTCCTTGGCATGGAAAGAAAGCCCTTTCATGACCTGTTCCAAAAGCTCCTGGAGGTTGAATGGGTTTTGTTCGATGGTCAATTTGCCCGCTTCGATTTTCTGGAAGTCCAGCAGATCATTGATCATGATGATCAAGTTGTCCACGGCAAAATTGATGGTCTTCAGCGCAGTCTTTTGAGTTTCGGTGGGATTTTCTTGGAAGAGGGAATAAACTGTCCCTGAAATGGCATTGAGCGGGGTTCTCAATTCATGGGAAATCATCGACAAGAATTCAGACTTAATCTGGTTTGCCTTTTCTGCGGTCTTTCTGGCCTCATCCAGTTTCGCTTCAAACTCCTTCTGCTTGGAAATATCTGTTAGGTAACCATACCATACCATATCCCCATTTTCTAAAGACTGAGGTCTTGCTGCCCCCAATACCCAACGGTAGGGTTCATTAGCTTCTCCTGATTTTACCCGAAATTGACATTGCCAAGGCTCCAGCTTTTTGGCCGAAGCCACGGAACTCATGATTACCTGAGGGAGGTCTTGGGGATGAACTTTGGCAATCGCCACGGAAATATCTTTAAATTCCAAAACCTCATTTTGGGATAATCCCAAAACCGAATTGATTCCTTTGGAAAGGAAGGAGAAATTCATCTGTCCTTCGGAATTCAATACCATTTGATAAAGACCTCCAGGAACCTGTTCTGTGAGATTCATCAAGAAATCGCTGCTTTCTTCCAGAGATTTCTCCAAGGTGATTTTTTCCGAAATATTTCTAAATGAAAGAAGGATAAGTCTTCTTTGGTGGGCTTCCAATCTTTTGGCCGCAATCTCCAAAGTGAGTTGCTTCCCTTTTTCATTGATTAGAAGTGTAGAAAATCGAGTATTCAGTTTTTCCTTTTCGGGTATTTTCACCCAATCGGACCAACCGCCTTCCCCTTCTTCAAAAAAGACATTCAAATCTGAAAGGTGCACTAGATCCCGCTCTCCTTCAATACCAAAAATCTGAAGAGCTTCCTGATTCCCGAAAATTACATTTCCTTCCTCATCCACAGCCAACATTGCCTCGGGACTTTCATCCCAAAGGGTTTTTTGAAAATCAAGCTCGGACTGAAGATCGTTTATTCCGGTTTTATCCCAGACTATCCCATAAACTACGGAATTGTTTTCTTGAGATTGAAATCCTGAGAATTCGATTTGATGTCCAAAATCAATCTCAAGAACCCCATTCCATGGGTTGACTCCCTCAGCATCCAGTCCATTGATTTTTCCGATTTTCCCCTGAAGCCTTTGAACCAATTCATTTTCACCTAGGAGACCTTTTTTCAGGATCGGGAATTCAGCCAAAGTGGATCCTTCCAGTTCGAGATTTTCTGAATCCCTAAAATACGTCCACTTAACTGCTGCCGAATACCCTGAGGAACTTGTCAAAAGCTGATCAAACATTTTGGTATCCAGGCTACGATGCTCGCGCTGGGTAACATCCCTTGCAATGATAAAAAACAGTTCCCCATCAAACCGAATGGAACATTCCAAAGATTTAAAACCGAAGTTTTTGGACTTGAATTTTAAGGTTTGGGTTGTTGTTTTGGAGTCTTGTTTCAAAGATTTCCAAAGGGATTGAATTTGAGGCAACTCCTCTTCTACCAAAAACGGACAAAGATTGGTATGCAGAATTTCTTCCGGGGTATAGCCTAAAACAGCAGAAACAGAAGGGTTGACAAAGGTCAGAAAGTCATTTTTTCCGATTCCGATCAAATCCAATTCCGAGGAAAAAAACTTGTAAGCTTCCTTTTTGGAAGGGAGTCCATGGGTTTTGACTTCTTTTCCTCTATAGAATAGGAAATAATTAGATCCACTTTCCTGAGGTAGTTCTAAATGGAAAGAAAAATCTTTTTGCCCAAAAGTAAGGATTAACTCCTCTTTGAAAATATAGGCAGTGATGTCCAATCCCAATCCTACCAGGCTTCTATCCTCCAGGGATTCCCCGATTTGATTTTCAAAAGATTCGTTGGCATAAAAAATAGAATAAGGATAGGTATCATCCGCAAGAAATACCATTTCCGAAGATTCGTAAATGATCTTTTTAAAAGTGCTATTGATTCCTCTATCCTGCATCAAAAACGGTGTACCTGGGTGATTTGTCTTGGAGTCTGGTTTATCCAAGTATACATCGGTAAACATACAGCAATTTGTATTTCATAACAAGTATTTTACTTTTTGAATACACATTTTTTTCAAAAATTATAGAAATAACTCACTTTAGGCCATAATCTTGTCCGAAAACCATCTGTCAAATACCTATCAGTTCGGTAATCCAGGCCTATTTCAAATTTTTCCTTTTTACTCCAATACCGACCCCAAGAAAAAGCCATTCGATTTTCTATGTCCGGGCTTTCATTTTTTAGACTCAAAATGGACTCGGCTTGCACCAAAACATAGGACTCTCCCGGATCTAATTCCAAGCCCTGAAGGGGAATCTCAAACGTCAGCCGATACCGAAACCGAAATTCGAAAGGCTCGCCCTTCGTAAAAGTTTGGTCTGTCCTAAAGCGATGGTTCACCCGAAATCCCCTGCCGCGATTCAAAAAATTAGCCTGTTGAATGATTCTATTTCCATCCCCATTTTCCTGAAATCTATGAAATAAGCCAACGGCAAGGTTGAAGCCCGGTTTCACCGATCGGTCATAAAACCCCATGATATCCGTTCGGTAGTGAGTCCATTGTGGATTTGACTTTTCCGAATTTCTCTCATAAAAAATAGATTGATGCTCAAGCTTGAAATTTAACCTTTGCTTGTCATTAAGATTTTTGGTGAGGGATAGTTCAGGAAAAATCCCGGTAAAAAACTCCTTTTCCTGGGCTTTAGCTTGGGCAGAAAAAACTGCAACTATCACCATGAATAGCCACCGCTTCATCAAAAAATCAGATTATCAAACCTTTTCAACAGTACTTTTTGAATCGAGATAAACCTGCCTTGACTATCTGCCAATAGCTCCCAAGCATCCCACTCTTCCGCCTTTCCAGCCAAAACTATTTCGTAGTGGATGGTGACTTCTTTGTCAGAGTCTCTTTCCAAATACTTCTTGAGGGATTCTATTTCTCCGGTGAGTTGCCGCTGGATTTTAAAAATAGTACACTCCTGAAACTCCCCTTCCAAATAAGCAGTAAGGTTCTTCCTTGATTCATCGGGAATTTGATCGATTGAAATTTCAATCTCAATATCCTCTAAGCGCCCAAGAGTATCGAACTCTACACTGTAAAACTGACGATCAAATTTGAATTTTGCTTCAAATGATATTTTGTCTCCGGTGGTTTCCTGATACCATTTGAGGTTTTTTATACCTTTTTCAAAAAGGTAGTTCACTTGTTCAATTGCATTTTGAGGCACCATTTCTTTTCGAACCCGTACCTCCACCTCCACCTTATCTTGTGAAAGACAAGGAAAAATGGTCAGCCACCAGAGGAGTATGCTAAAAAGTAAATTCTTCATAGTAAAAAAGGCCACAACTCTTAAGTTATGGCCTTTTGATTTATTTAAGCATTTGCTGCCTTTATTAGATTGAGAGCAGATCCTGCTTTAAACCATTCGATTTGACCTTCATTGTAGGTGTGATTCGCTTTGATTTCATCTTTCGATCCATCTTTATGGTTCAGTACAATATCAAGAGCCTTTCCCGGAGCAAAGGAAGTCAATCCAAGAATATCAATGGTATCATCCTCCTGAACCAAATCATAATCGGAAGGATTGGCAAAGGTCAAAGCCAACATTCCTTGCTTCTTCAGGTTGGTTTCGTGGATTCGGGCAAAGGATTTAACCAAAATCGCCCTCACTCCCAAGAAACGTGGCTCCATGGCGGCATGCTCTCTGGAAGATCCTTCTCCGTAGTTTTCATCTCCTACGACTACTGAACCGATTCCTGCTGCTTTGTACTCACGCTGCGTTGCAGGCACTTCCCCATATTCACCCGTTAGTTGATTTTTCACGCTGTTGGTTGAGTCATTGTAGGCATTGACTGCACCGATCAACATGTTGTTGGAGATATTATCCAAGTGGCCTCGGTATTTCAACCAAGGACCTGCCATGGAAATATGGTCTGTGGTACATTTACCTTTAGCCTTGATCAAAAGCTTCAAGCCCTTAAGATCGGTCCCTTCCCATGCAGGGAAAGAGTCCAACAATTGAAGTCGATCAGAAGTAGGGCTTACAATCACTTCCACTTTAGACCCGTCTTCTGCCGGAGCTTGGTAGCCGGCGTCCTCTACCGCAAAACCCTTGGTCGGCATTTCCAAGCCTCTAGGTTCATCAAGCTTTACTTGCTGCCCATCTGCGTTGGTAAGGGAGTCAGTCAAGGGGTTGAAAGTCAAATCGCCAGCAATCGCCAAAGCGGTCACAATCTCAGGAGAAGCGACAAATGCATGGGTATTTGGATTACCATCCGCGCGCTTCGCAAAGTTTCGGTTAAAGGACGTGATGATGGAATTTTTCTCTTGCTTATCAGCACCATGACGAGCCCACTGTCCGATGCAGGGTCCGCAGGCATTGGCTAGCACTACCCCGCCCATTTTACCGAAGGTGTCCAAGAATCCATCCCTGTCTACCGTGTAGCGGACCTGTTCTGATCCTGGGGTGATGGTATATTCTGATTTTGCCGTCAGCTTTTTGTCCACTGCTTGCTGAGCCAAAGATGCTGCTCGGGAGATATCTTCATACGAAGAGTTGGTACAGGAACCAATCAAACCAACCTCCAATTTGGCAGGCCAGCCATTTTCTTTCACTGCTGCTGCAAATTTAGAAATTGGCCAAGCCAAATCCGGTGTAAATGGTCCATTGACATGGGGTTCCAGTTCGGATAGGTTGATTTCTATAACTTGGTCAAAATACTTCTCGGGATCAGCATAAACTTCAGAATCCCCAGTCAAATGCTCTGCAATTTTGTTCGCCATTTCAGCGATATCGGCACGCCCAGTACCTTTAAGGTATTCGGCTGATTTTTCATCATATCCAAAGATCGAGGTCGTCGCTCCGATTTCAGCGCCCATATTACAGATGGTCCCTTTACCGGTTGCAGAAAGAGATCTGGCTCCTTCTCCGAAATATTCTACAATGGCACCGGTTCCACCTTTTACAGTCAGGATTCCAGCCACTTTCAAAATCACATCTTTCGCAGAAGTCCATCCGGACATTTTACCGGTGAGTTTCACTCCGATTAATTTTGGAAACTTAAGCTCCCATGGAAGTCCAGCCATTACGTCACAGGCATCCGCTCCTCCTACTCCGATGGCGATCATTCCCAGACCACCTGCGTTGGGTGTGTGAGAGTCAGTTCCGATCATCATTCCTCCAGGAAAGGCATAATTTTCAAGCACAACTTGGTGAATGATCCCTGCTCCTGGTTTCCAGAAACCGATACCATATTTATTGGAAACGGAAGCCAAAAAATCGTAAACTTCTTTGTTTTTGTCTTTGGCTTTAGTCAAATCCTTTTCAGCACCTACCTCTGCCTGAATCAAGTGATCACAATGAACAGTGGAGGGAACGGCTACCTGGTCTCTGCCAGCCTGCATAAATTGCAGCAACGCCATTTGAGCTGTAGCATCTTGCATGGCTACTCTGTCCGGCTGAAAATCCACATAGGATTTACCTCGCTCATATGCCTGAGAAGCAGCACCTTCCGTCAGGTGTGCATAAAGAATTTTTTCAGTCAAAGTAAGCGGACGACCTACAGCACTTCTCGCTGCAGCGATTCTCTCTGGAATCCTGGCGTACACCTCTTTGATCATCTCGATATCAAAAGCCATTGTTTGGATATTTTAAAGTGGATAAAAGGTTCGATTTTTCGTTTGCGAATATAGGGAAAAGCAGACAAAAAGATAACCCATCCTCTCATTCAATGGTTCCTGATTGCCCTTAAAGGAAAGGTTTTCTACCCCAGTTCACTTAAAGAAAAAACCAGATCATCAAACTCAAAAACAGGATTCCAATCCCGAAAAAAATCAAGCAATACGGAAAAAGCTTTCTGACTGAAACACCGGTAATCGAAAGTAAAGGCAACGCCCAAAAAGGCTGAACCAAATTGCTAATCTGATCACCATAGGCAAAGGCTAAGGCCAATTTTGAAAATGAAAGCTCCAAAAGCTCAGCAGTCTTCATAATCAAAGGCCCCTGCACGGCCCATTGTCCACCCCCGGAAGGAATGAAGAAATTGACCAATGCAGCTGAATAAAAAGTAAACAGCGGAAAGGTACTTTCTCTGGTCCAGGAGGCTGTCCATTCTGCCAGTTCCACTAATAACCCTGAACCTAAGATGATTCCCATGATCCCTCCGTAAAAAGGGAATTGAATGAATATATCCAAGGAGCTCTTCAATCCTTCCTTGGTGGCAAGCAGAAAATTGTCCCAAGTGCGGTAGGCAAAAAGCGATAATCCGAAAAGCAAAAAAATCACCCAATTCAAAGAGATAGAACCTAACCCCTTTTGCTCCCCAAATATCAAATCCAAGAGCAACACAAGGATGAAAAACAACCCCAGCCAAAACCCGAAATGGACTCCAACTCCTCGGGGCACACAATCCATATTTTGAGTAGACTCTTTCTGGAATTCCCGGGAAGATTTTCTGGCTACTACTAGGCCTGTCAAACAAAACACAGCAACCAACCCTGATGAAATTACCAAGTTTTCCACCGAGAAAATGGTCTCAGTCACAGGAATAATGCCCATCGCTTTTTCCAAACCATGACCTGGATCTGCAATGCTCAATAAAGAAGATGCGGACAGTCCTCCATGCCATACTGCCATCCCCAAATATCCACAGGCCGCCAAAAGCTCAGGATTTGATTTTTTGTTTTTATTGACTAAAGCTTCATGGGTAAATCTGGCCAATAACGCCCCAATTATAAGCCCAAAACCCCAATTCAATAAACCTGCCACCTGCGACAGAAAGGAAACCAAAAGTACAGAGGACAGCAGATTGCCCGGGATCGCGGCCAATTTTTTCAGGGCCTCATTGATCGGCTTAAAAATCGCCAAAGCAAACCCAAAGCTGAGGACCATCATCATTTGGAGGGTAAACGCCAATAGGCTAAAAAATCCTTCTTTCCAAAAATTCAGGGAAGTGAGAATCGACTTAAAAACGCTAGGTTCGGAACTGGCGATTTTTATAGTTCCTAGGATCAGCGTGGAAAAAGTTAAAATAATCACCAGTCCAATCGGAGTGAATAATAATATTCGGAAATTTAAGGTCTTGCTTTGCCTCAAGTCTTTTTTAGTTTCAATTAATACCCTATAATAGTACAAATTTTCCAAGCCCAAATCCCTTGTTATCCACTTATGGAGTTTTTTGTTAATCCGTACGCTATCATATTGATTTTTTCAGGATTGGTAGTAGGGATCATCTCAGGCTATATTGGAATGAGGTTTAAAGATCCCATGAGATGGATCGG